>NZ_JBCHVD010000019.1:0-67180 GCF_046736435.1 Arthrobacter sp. LAPM80 | reverse complement strand
GACTGAATTCCAGTAAGTCAAATCCATAATTTAGACTGAATTCAAATAATCATTTGAACATAAACCATTGAGCCTTTTTCGAGGCCAGTGATTTGGTCTTGTCCGGATCTGAACCGTTCGTTCAGCGGAGTACTAACTCTAGCACCTGCCTGCCGTGAATACCAATCGGCAGGCAGGTGCTCCCACGCCCGCGGTTTCTAGGTGGTTATGGGCGACAAGTACAGTGCGCCAAGTGGCGGAACGCGCAGCCGCAGTGAGGCTTTCTGCCCATCCCATGCCACGTCTTCGGCCTTCAATTCACCGATGTTCCGCACATCGGAGCCACCATAGCTCTCAAGATCAGTGTTGAGGACTTCCTCCCACTTCCCGGAAGCAGGAAGCCCGACCCGGTAACCCTCGTAGGCAACACCGGCAAAGTTGAAGAGGCAAACAATGGGGTTGCCTGCCTTGTCCAGGCGGACAAAGGAGACCACATTGTTTTCGGTATCCCCGCCATTGAGCCATTCGAAGCCGGCCTGGACGTTGTCCTGCTCATGAAGTGCAGGAACAGAGGAATAGATTTCGTTCAGATCCTTCACCAGCGACTGGATGGCGCTGTGCGAGGGGTCCTCCGCCAACCACCAGTCAAGTCCGTGCTGTTCGCTCCATTCGGCTTCCTGACCGAACTCGGTTCCCATAAAGATCAGCTGCTTGCCCGGATGCGCCCACTGGAATGCCAAGTAGGCCCGCAGGTTGGCCAACTGCTGCCACCTGTCGCCGGGCATCTTACGCAACAAGGATCCCTTGCCATGGACGACCTCATCATGGCTGATGGGCAAAAGGAAGTTCTCCGTAAAGGCATAGACCATGGAGAAGGTGATTTGGTTGTGGTGCCACCCGCGGTTGACGGGATCCTCGGACATGTAGGTCAGCGAGTCGTGCATCCACCCCATGTTCCACTTGATGCCAAAGCCCAGACCACCGCCGCTGGTGGGTGCCGTAACTCCGGGGAAAGCCGTGGATTCCTCGGCGATCGTGACAACGCCGGGGTTGCGTCTGTAAGCCGTTGCATTCATTTCCTGCAGGAAACTGATTGCTTCCAGGTTCTCGCGCCCGCCAAACCGGTTGGGACTCCACTGCCCGTCTTCGCGGGAGTAATCCAGGTACAGCATGGACGCAACGGCATCCACACGCAGTCCATCAATATGGAACTCTTCCATCCAATAGAGTGCGTTGGCCACAAGGAAGTTCCGGACCTCGTTACGGCCAAAATCAAAGATCAGCGTTCCCCAGTCGGGGTGCTCCCCCAACCGCGGATCCGAGTGCTCATATTGCGTCCGGCCGTTGAATTTCGCCAGCGCCCATTCATCCTTCGGGAAGTGTGCCGGCACCCAGTCCATGATCACGCCGATTCCGGCCTGGTGGAGGGAATCCACGAGGAAGCGGAATTCGTCGGGGTGGCCGAAACGGGACGTGGGGGCGTAATACGAGGTGACCTGGTATCCCCACGAACCGCCAAAGGGGTGTTCCGCGACGGGCATGAGCTCAACATGGGTGAAGCCAAGACCATGGACGTACTCGACGAGGTCCTTGGCAAGCTCCGCATAGCTCAGCCCCGGGCGCCACGAACCCAGATGGACCTCATAGACGCTCATGGGTGAATTGTGCGGATCGGTCTTGGCACGCTTCGCCATCCAGTCGCCGTCCTGGAACGAGTACGTGGATTCAACAACGCGCGACGCCGTCAGCGGCGGAACCTCTGTGCCATAGGCCATGGGGTCGGCCTTTTGCAGCCATTGGCCGTCCTCGGTGAGGATCTCAAACTTGTACCGGTCCCCCACGGCGACGTCCGGGATGAACAATTCCCAAATCCCGCTGGTGCCCAGGCTGCGCATGGCGTTTCCGCGCCCATCCCAGCCATTGAATTCACCGACGACCCTGACAGCCTGCACGGCAGGTACCCACACCGCAAAACTGGCGCCCGAGACGTCCCCCAGTTCGGAGTGGTAGCGCTGGACATGCGCGCCCAAAACAGTCCACAGGGTCTCGTGGCGACCTTCGGCAATGAGGTGCATGTCCAATTCGCCGACAGTGGGAAGGTACCTGTACGGATCGTCGGTGCGGTGCACGCCGTCGGCATAGCCAACATCGAGTCTGTAGTCGGGAACGTGACCGGCCTCCTCAACGGCCACCACCGCAACCCAGATCCCCCCGCGTTCATGGGTCATGGGAAATTCGCCGCGGTTGGTAACCAGTGTCACCGACTTCGCCAAGTGCCGCAGCGCGCGGACAGTTACATAGCCCTCGCCGTCCAGGTGCGCACCCAGCACCGAGTGCGGGGCATAATAGGTACCTTCGGAAATTCGTGCCAAAATTCCAGCATTGACTGCCACAGGGGCCATTTTATCTAGTCGCACGTCCACACCGCTTTCCCTTGATTCAAACAAATCCCGCACGGCATTTACCGGCATCCAAACCCAGCTGGGCCGATTCTGCAATTCATAAACAACTTCGTACAGTGCCTTATCCAGCCACAATGCCACGAAAATTGGACTGTTACGTGCTATTTTGCTGCCGGAGGCACTTTCGTAGCCCTGGATAAAGGCTTCAGCACTCCATTGGGACCAGGCGACGCCGGACTCCCGTGAAATGAGCCCCGTTGCTGAAGCCTGGGCGCCTGCATAGTCGAAGGAACGCAACATGCCTGTGACATCGCGCAGCCCCACGTCAAAACGGCCGCGCTCCTCGAGCGGGCGCAGCGGTTCACCTTCAAAGTCAAGGATGTACCATTCGTTTCCACCGGCCGATTCCCCGTGCAGGAGCTGGCCCAGGTGCAGGTCTCCGTGGATGCGCTGAAGCAGGGGGAGTGAATTTATTTGGTTCAGTTGCGCCAAAATACTGTTGAATTGTTCGTCGTAAGGTCCGACGGCGGGGCGCGCCAGCGCCCAGGCCCACTCTAGCCGGGCGGCAATCGCCCGGGCGAAGGCCGCGGATCTGGCCTTATCCGCGCGTTGATCACCCAAGGCTTTCCGCAGGCCGGCGTGGAGCTGCGCGAGCGAAACGCCTATTGCGAACGCTGGGCCCGAAAAGTCCCCTTCGGTCCCAGCTGATTCCAGGGCAGCGTCCCATCCATCACGCGCTCCTGGGATGAAGTCGTGAACGACAAAAAGTGTTGCGCCGCCTTCCCCCCGGGCGACAGTTGCCTGGAGCGCAGGGACGCTCGGGCCGCCAGTCACTGCGGCGAGGGCGCGGCCAATCTCGACTTCGGGGTGCGTGCCCGGCTGAAGGATCCGGAAGAACTTCGCTATCAGGGGCCTGCCGGCTAGCTGGAAAACAACCGAGCTGTTGGATTGTTCCTGCCCGAGCGCACGAATCCCCGAGACAGTGACGTCTGCCAGTTCACCGAGACCAGGATTCCGCCAGATGCTCAGCTCCGCCGTGGCGGCAGGGTTTGCATCGCAGAGGGCCGGCGAAAGCCAGGCCTGCAGGAAAACAGGGTCCGCAAGGCCGTCGAAAACGTCGCCTCCGGGCCACACGTGGCCGGGGGTCACCTCACCCAACGCAGAGGGGCCCGGAACGGCGCCACTTAACACAGTCGTATCACAATGGTAGATGCTCAGGGGAACCTGCAGCGTCAGGCCGGGGCCGACGTCGTGCGGGTCCTTGACGGGGTGGACGCCGCCGGGGTGGGAGCCAGCGGGGTGGACGCCGGGGAAGTCGACGCTGACAAGGAGGACCAGCAGGGTCACGGAGGCATCGGTTGACGGGAGCTCGAAGCTGTCGGCGACGGCCAGCCGTGCACCCTCGCCGGCGCTGCCCTTGCGCGGGTACCAGCGCTGTTGCGGCAGCCAGTGCGCCAGCAGGTCCAGGAGATCGGTTGCCATCAGTACCCGAACACCGATCCGTCAATGACGGGAATGGCCTGCGTCTGGGTTGAAGCTGGGTTGGAGGCCTGTGAGCGCACGCGCAGCCAAAAGAAGTCGTAGGAGCCAAGGGTCAAGGTGAGGTTTCCTTCGTCGTCGAAGCCGGGGAACGTGTCATGGCCGAAGACGTCCCTCAAGCCGCGGCCGGCGAGCGTTGGCACGTGCAGCGTGGTGGCCGAAGGGTGCTGGGAAAGGTTGAAAACACACAGGAGCGTTTCGGGGAACTCCCCCTCCGCATTGCCAACGGGGAGCACCCGCAGGAAAGCCAGCGTGGATTCGTGCGAGGTGGGCACGTTCTCGTAGCGGCCCAGGCCAAAGGCAGGGTGGGCCCTGCGGACCCACAGAATCTGTTTGTTCCAGTGCAGCAGGGAACTGCTGTGGGCCGTCTGTGCCTCAACGTTGACGTGATTGTAGTGGTACACGAGGGACTGCACCACGGGAAGGAAGAGCTTGCCCGGGTCCGCGCTGGAGAAGCCCGCGTTGCGGTCGGGGTTCCACTGCATGGGTGTGCGTGAGGCATCCCTGTCATCGAGCCAGATGTTGTCACCCATGCCAATCTCATCCCCGTAATACAGGAACGGACTGCCGGGCAGGGCCAGCAGCAGGGCGTTGATCAGCTCAATTTCCGCCCTCGAATTATCAAGCAACGACGCCAGCCGGCGCCGGATGCCGATATTGGCCCGCATCCGGGAGTCCGGGGCATACCAACCCAGCATGGCCTCACGCTCGGTGGGCGTGACCATCTCAAGGGTCAGTTCGTCATGGTTGCGCAGGAACGTCCCCCACTGCGCGCCGTGCGGGATGTCGGGGGTGTTGGCCATGGTCTCGACAATCGGTGCCGCCTTTTGGTCCCGCAACGCATAGTAGAGCCTTGGCATGATCGGGAAGTGGAACGCCATGTGGCATTCGGGGGCCTCCGCCGTGCCAAAGTAGTCCACCACCTCGTGGGGCATCTGGTTGGCCTCGGCAATGATGACCCTGCCGGGGAATTCCGCATCGACCATGGCGCGCAGGTCCTGCAGGAACTGGTGCGTCTCGGGAAGGTTTTCGCAGTTGGTGCCATCCTCGGCAAAGAGGTAGGGAATGGCGTCAGCCCGGAAACCGTCAATGCCCTGTTCGAGCCAAAACCGTACCACCTCGAAAATGGCCTCCCGGACAGCGGGGTTCCTGAAGTTCAAGTCCGGCTGGTGACTGAAGAACCTGTGCCAGAAGAATTGCCGCCGGATGGGGTCAAAGGTCCAGTTGGACTCCTCCGTGTCAACGAAGATGATCCTGGCATCCTTGTACAGCTCGGTGGTGTCGCTCCACATGTAAAAGTCGCCAAAGGGACCGTCGGGTTCCTCCCGCGACGCCTTGAACCAGGAATGCTGGTCGGAGGTGTGGTTCAGCGGCAGGTCGATGATGATCCTCATGCCGCGTTCATGGGCCTGCGCCACCAGCGACTTGAAGTCTGAGATGGTGCCGTACTTTTCCATGACTGCCCTGAAGTTGCGGACGTCATAGCCTCCGTCCAACAGGGGCGAGTCAAAGAAGGGCGGCAGCCACAGGCAGTCGATCCCCAACCACTGCAGGTAATCAAGGCGTGAGATCAACCCCGAGAAGTCGCCCATCCCGTCACCGTTGGCGTCGGCAAAGCTCTGCACCAGCACCTCGTAGAAGACGGCTTTTCTGTACCAGTGCGGGTCATGGGCGAGCCCTGGCGCATTCAAGTTGAACTGCGGGGCACTGTTGATGTTGGGGAAGGCCATGGCGTCATCGCCTAACGTGCAGGATGTGGGCGGGCTCCATGTGGGCATCGAGGCGGAAGTAGTTCTTCTTACCCCAGTTCCAGGTGGCGCCGGTGATGAGATCGTCAACCTGGAACGTCCCGTCGGGCGAAAGCCCGTCCAGTTCAAGTGCGTCCAGGTCAAGTGTCACCTGGCCCTCGCGCATGCTGTGCGGGTCGACGTTGATCACCACAATCACGGTGTCCTTGCGGGCCGGCTCCGTGGCGGTGGCCGCAATATGCTTGTGTTTGCTGAACACGAGCGTTGCGTCGTCCGAGCTTTCATGCAGGCTCAAGTTTTGCAAGTCAAGCAGGGCCGGATGGGCCCGGCGGATGCTGTTCAGCAACGTCACAAAGGGCGCCAACGACTTCCCCTGCGCCTCCGCCGCGGCGAAGTCGCGGTCCTTGTACTCGTACTTTTCGTTGTCGATGTTCTCCTCGGAACCGGGACGCGCCACGTGCTCGTAGAGTTCATACCCGGCGTACATGCCCCACAGCGGGCTGCCCATGGCTGCAAGGATCGCGCGGATCTTGAACGCCGCAGGCCCGCCGTATTGCAGGTACTCGGTGAGGATGTCGGGGGTGTTGACGAAGAAGTTCGGGCGGAAGTAGCCTGCCGACTCCCGGCTCACATGGACCAGGTACTCCTCAAGTTCTGCCTTGGTGTTGCGCCATGTGAAGTAGCTGTACGACTGCTGGAATCCGGCCCGCCCCAGTGCCGCCATCATGGCCGGGCGGGTGAAGGCCTCGGCGAGGAACACCACGTCGGGGCGTTCGGCGTTGATGGTGCCAATGAGCCATTCCCAGAACCAGACGGGCTTGGTATGCGGGTTGTCCACCCGGAAGATCCGTACTCCGTGGTTGATCCACAGCCGCACAATCCGCAGGATCTCGTGTGAGAGGGCGGTGGGATCATTGTCGAAGTTCAGCGGGTAGATGTCCTGGTACTTCTTCGGAGGGTTTTCCGCGTAGGCGATGGTGCTGTCGACCCGCGTGGTAAACCATTCAGGGTGTTCCGTAGTCCAGGGGTGGTCGGGTGCGCACTGCAAGGCGAGGTCGAGCGCGACCTCCAGTTCGAGCTCGTTCGCGGCAGCCACGAACGCGTCGAAGTCCCCGAAGGTACCCAAATCGGGGTGGATGGCGTCGTGCCCGCCAGCCGCCGAACCAATGGCCCACGGCGATCCGGGATCCCCCGGCCCCGCCGTCAGTGAGTTGTTGGGGCCCTTGCGGTTGATGGTGCCAATCGGGTGGATCGGGGGCAGGTACACAACGTCAAAGCCCATGGCCGCGACGGCCGGGAGGCGGCGGGCCGCCGTCGTGAACGTCCCGCTTGTCCACTCGCCGGTGTCGAGATTACGCCTGGCACCCTCGGAGCGGGGGAAGAATTCATACCAGGCGCCGCGGCCTGCGGCATCCCGCTCCACCCTTAGCGGGAACGTTTCACTGCGCGTCACCAGGTCCCGCAATGGGAAATGTGCGACGGCGGCACGCACCGCCGCGCCTGTGCCGGCGGCCAGGCGGTCGTTGGTGTTCAGGGAAGCATCGGCAAGGGTGGCCGCGGCGTGCTTGAACGCCTTGGCCGCCTCGGGGGCGCTTTCCTTCGCGGCTTTTGCGGCGTTGCCCAACAGCAGCGCACCCTCTGCCAGCATGAGCTCGACATCGACGTCGGCGTTGATCTTAACCTGCGCGTTGTGGGCCCAGGTTGCGTACTGGTCGGTCCAGCCCTCGACGGCGAAGCTCCAGTCGCCCTCATGGCCCGGGGTGAGCACGCCGTGCCAGGAGTCGCTTCCCTTGGCGCCCGGGGAGAGCCTTGTGCGCTGGGTTTCGCTGCCTGCGGGATCGAACAACACAGCGGTGCCGCCCAGAATGTCGTGGCCCTCACGGAAAATGACGGCGTTGACCTGCACGTCCGCCCCCACGACGCCCTTGGCCGGGAAGGCACCGCCCTCAAGGACGGGCTGCACGGCAGTGATAGGGATCCGGCCAAAGCGCAGGCCGTTGCGCGGATCTGCTGGCGACGTGGTGGACGCGGCGGGGCGCTTGGTCTGGGCTGACGCATTGCGCGAAGGCTTGTTTGTACTCACAAACTAGACGTTAGCGACTCCCCGCCCGGATTGCTAAGGGCGGACGCCATTTCAGTGCGTCCCGCCGTCACACGCAGGACACATAGCGCCCCACGCCGGGAGAATCACGTAACTAATCGCAAAAATGTCACAAGACCGTGCCGGGTCAACCTTCTTCGACTAGGGTGACCCTAATGAAGGCAATCCGCAGATTTACCGTCCGAACCGTTGTTCCTGCGCCAATTTCTGCCCTGACACGGCTGGCCACAAACCTCCGCTGGTCCTGGCACCTGCCCACCCGGTCCCTGTTTGAATCACTCAACCCTGCGTTGTGGGATGCGTCCCGGCACGACCCGCTGGCCATGATCGCCTCCATGTCCCGCGAGCAGCTTCAGGAACTCGCCAACGACCCGGAGGTGGTGGCCCGCGTGGATGCGGCGGCAAACAGCCTTGACACCTACCTTGACCTGCCGCGATGGTACCAGGGCCTGGGTCCTGACGCACCCGAATGCATCGCTTACTTCTCCCCTGAATTTGGTATTTCAGAAGTCCTCCCCCAGTACTCCGGCGGGCTCGGCATCCTCGCTGGCGACCACCTCAAGTCCGCATCCGACCTCGGGGTGCCACTCATCGGTGTCGGACTTCTCTACCAGGCGGGCTATTTCAAGCAGTCGCTGTCCAAGGATGCCTGGCAGCAGGAAAGCTACCCTCTCCTGGACCCCGACGCGCTGCCGCTGACCCTGCTGCGCGAGGAGGACGGCACACCAGTGGAGATTCAGCTGCCGCTGCCCGATGACAGGGTGCTGCGCGCGCACATCTGGAGGGCCGACGTCGGCCGGGTTCCACTGCTTCTGCTTGACTCGAACGTGCCGACCAACGACCCCGCCGCACGCGGTGTCACCGACAGGCTCTATGGCGGCGGCGGCGACCACCGCCTGACCCAGGAACTGCTGCTGGGCATGGGCGGGGTCAAGGCGCTGCGTGCCCACGCCCGCCTGAGCGGCACAGCCGCCCCCGAGGTTTTCCACACGAACGAGGGCCACGCCGGCTTCCTTGGCATCGAGCGCATTCGCGAGCTCATGGACCCGACCGTCACCTCCCCTCCTCTGTCCTGGGGCGAGGCGTTGGCCGCGGGCCGGGCGTCCACGGTGTTCACCACCCACACGCCCGTCCCGGCGGGCATCGACCGTTTCCCGCGCGGCATGATCGAGCATTTCTTCGCGGGGCAGCTTGCACCAGGGGTGCCCGTGGGGCAGATCCTTGCCCTTGGCGCGGAGGATTACGACGGCGGCGACCACGATGTGTTCAACATGGCGGTCATGGGGCTGCGCCTGGCCCAACGCGCCAACGGTGTGGCGAAGTTGCACGGCGTGGTGTCCCGGGGCATGTTTTCGGGTCTCTGGCCGGGCTTTGAACAGGCGGACGTGCCGATCACCTCAGTGACAAACGGTGTGCATGTGCCCACGTGGGTCGACCCCGAGTTGGCGGCCCTGGCCAAGGAACGCTTCGGCGCCGACGTCCTCGACGGGCCCGACTGGTCCAGGGTTTACGACGTCAGCGACGAGGACGTCTGGGCGCTCCGTCGTCGCCTTCGCACAAAGCTCGTGGAGGATGCCCGCCGTCGTCTGCGTGCCTCGTGGAAGAAGCGCGGTGCCGCCGATGCCCAACTCGCGTGGACGGACTCGGTGCTTGACCCCGGCGTGCTGACTATCGGCTTCGCCCGCCGCGTCCCCACATACAAACGCCTGACGCTGATGCTGCGCGACCCAGCCAGGCTTAAGGCGCTGCTGCTGCATCCGGAGCACCCGATCCAGATCATCATCGCCGGAAAGTCGCACCCCGCCGACGACGCGGGCAAGAAGATGATCCAGGACCTGGTGCAGTTCACCGACGACCCCGAGGTGCGCCACAGGATCGTATTCCTGCCCAACTACGACATCGCCATGGCCCGCACGCTGTTCCCCGGCTGCGACGTGTGGCTCAACAACCCGCTCCGGCCGCTGGAGGCGTGCGGCACCTCGGGCATGAAGGCCGCCATCAACGGCTCATTGAACCTTTCGGTCATGGACGGCTGGTGGGATGAGATGTACGACGGCGAAAACGGCTGGGCGATCCCCACGGCAAATACCGGCACCAGCGAGGAGGAACGCGACGACATCGAAGCCGCGGCCCTGTACGAGTTGCTGGAAAAGCAGGTCGCACCCCGCTTCTACGGCGAGGTGGTGGCTGCCGCCGCCGGTGCGGCAGGCCCGTCCCAGCCGCACAACGGGGGCCTGCCGTCCCACTGGATTTCCATGATCAAGCACACCCTGGCGCATCTGGGCCCTGCCGTGTCAGCGAACCGCATGGTGGCCGAATACGTGCAGCGTTTGTACCAGCCTGCCGCTGTGGCGGGGCGCCTGGCCCGGGCCGACTCCTACTCCGCCGCGAAGGAGCTCGCGGCCTGGGTTGCGAGGGTCAGGCCGGCGTGGCAGGACGTTCACATTGAGCATGTTGACTCGCACGGGCTCACCGACGAACCGCAAATTGGAGAATCGCTGCAGGTCCGCGCCCACCTCAACCTTGGCCGGCTTTCACCCGAGGACGTGCACGTCAGCGTTGTCTACGGGACAGCCGGCGACTCCGACGAGCTGAGCGAAACCCGCGTCCTCACCCTGGACTCGGTGGAGGAGGACGGCCCCGGCCGCTATCAGTTCTCGGCCGGGCTGCTCATTGATCGATCGGGGAACTTTGGCTACGGCGTCCAGGTCCTCCCCCGCCACGAGGCACTGGGCAATCCTGCAGAGTTGGGGCTCATCACCACCGCGTAGGGCCCCGTTGAGATTGGAGATAATGACGCCCCGTCAGCGTCCGCCGTGCCGGCGGCCGCCCCGGGGCGTCATGATCTCCAATCTCAACTGGCGGTGAGGTCGTTGCGGTACAGCTGGACGGTGTTGGCTTCGACCCGTACGGCGGCGCCCGCCTCCACCACAGGAATGGACCGCGGCAGGTGGAAGGTGGGTTCGCCGTCGGGCGTCGTTGACGACGCCGCGGTGGTCATCCGCAACATGTAAGGCCTGGGCGCCTCGGCAGCGGAGCCTTCAGGGACGGAATCGGCGGCACCAAAGCGCGGATTGGCGGGCAGGATCACGTCCTCATCGGTGATGCCGGTGTTGAACACGACCAGACCGTCAACCGTGCCATCGGGGGAACCGAGCAACATGGTCAGGACGCGTTCGTACGGGTTCTTCCACCGCTCGGCAGTCATGGCCAGGCCATCGGCGCCGAACCAGTGGATGAAGGACTGTCCGCCGCGGGTGGGATAGCTGCTTGGCTGGGCGGCCAGGAAGTGCTTGCGGATCCGCAGCAGGCGGGTCGTGGCGGCCATCATGGTCTTGGCCTCGTCATCCATGGTCCAGTCGACCCAGGCAATTTCATTGTCCTGGCAGTAGACGTTGTTGTTTCCGCCCTGGCTGCGTCCAATCTCATCCCCTGCCGTGATCATCGGAACGCCCTGGGCCAGGAGCATGGTGGCCATGAGGTTCCGGCTGGTCCTGGCACGCTTGGCCTGGGTATCGGGGTTATTGGTGATGCCCTCGACGCCGTGGTTCCAGCTGCGGTTGTTGCTGGTGCCGTCGCGGTTGTCTTCCTGGTTGTCCTGGTTGTGCTTGTGGTTGTACGCGGTGAGATCGGCAAGCGTAAAACCATCATGTGCAGTAATCAGGTTGATGGATGACAGGCGGCTGCGGCCCGATTCGGCGAACAGCTCGACAGAGCCACCCAGCGCATCACCAAACCTGGCCAGCCCGTTGTGGTGGTAGCCGGACAGCATGGCAGCCCTGTCGGTGAGCCACACTTCACGCACTGTGTCGCGGAACGAGTCGTTCCAGTCGGCCCAGCCAGTAGGGAATTTTCCCGTCTGCCAGCCGCCGTAGCCAACATCCCACGGCTCCGAAATGAGCTTCGTCGAGGACAGCACGCCGTCGGTGGCCGCTGCCAGCAGGAACGGGTGCTGATTGGTGAACTCGTGGACGCCGTTGCGCGCCAGGGAAACTGCAAGGTCAAAGCGGAAGCCGTCGATGTGGAACTCTTCGACCCAGTACCGCAGCGAATCCATGGCCATCTTGATGACGTGGGGATTGCCAAAGTTCAGGGTGTTCCCGCACCCGGTGGTGTCGTAGTAGTGGCCGTCGCGCATGCGGTAGTACTGCTCCTCGGCCAGGCCGCGCCAGCTGTAGCTTGGCCCGCCGGCCCCGCCCTCGGCCGTGTGGTTGTACACAACGTCAAGGATCACCTCGATGCCGGCCATGTGCAGCAGCTTGATCATGCCCTTGAGCTCGGCCTGGACCGCAGCCGGACCGGCCGCGCGCGCGGCGGCACTTGCGTACTTCACGTGCGGGGCAAAGAAGCCCAGGGTGTTGTAACCCCAGTAATTGCTCATCCCTGAACCGACAAGGTGTGGCTCGTCGATGTGGAAATGAATAGGCAAAAGCTCGACGGCGGTCACGCCCAGGTCCTGCAGGTGCTTGATCATGGCGGGGTGGGCCATGCCGGCATAGCTTCCACGGATTTCCTCAGGCACATCCGGGTGCAGCATTGTCTGGCCGCGCACGTGTGCTTCGTAGAAAATGGTTTCGCGCCATGGCGTGTTGGGGCGGGCGACGGTGCCCCAGTCAAATTCCGAATCCATGCGCACCGACAGGTACCTTGTGACACCGTCGGGGCCGCATTGTTCGTCGATGTAGCGGCCGTACGGATCCAGCAGCAGCTGCACTGCCTCAGGATCGATCAACAGCATTTCAGCCTGCGCTGCCTCAAGGCCCACGTGGAAACCATAGCGGCTTCCAACAGGCATGTTCTCGACCAGAACGTGGTGCACGCCGTCGGTCTTGTCAGGCAGGATCATTGCCTTCCACTGCCCGCCGGGAGGCTGGAAGCACAGCACGACGCTGTGGTAGGCGGGCGAATAGACTGCAACGTTCACCGCCGCTGGCCCCTCCTCCCGCGGAATGTCACTGACACCCAGCGGAAAGCGGCGTGACTGTGCTGCCCCCAGAGTGCTGATGGCCTCGACGACGGTGACTGACACCGTCAGGCCTTTGCCGCGCGTTGCCTCGAGATCTCGTACAGGCTGATGCCCACTGCCATGGAGGCATTGAGGGATTCCATGGCCGAGTTGATCGGGATTGACACAATTTGGTCGCAGTTCTCGCGCACCAGGCGGGACAGGCCCTTGCCCTCTGAGCCGACAACGATGCACACCGGTTCCTGGGCCAGGGTGAGGTCGGGCAGCGAAACGTCGCCGTCGCCGTCGAGCCCCAACACGAAGAAGCCCATCTTCTGGAACGCACCGATGGCACGGTTCAGGTTGGGCGCCTTGGCGACGGGGACGCGCACCGCTGCGCCGGCACTGGTCTTCCAGGCTGCGGCCGTCACGCCGGCGCTGCGGCGTTCGGGGATGATGACGGCGTGTCCGGAGAATGCCGACACGCTGCGGATGATCGCACCGAGGTTGCGGGTGTCTGTGATCCCGTCAAGGGCGACGATGAGGGGCGCGTTGGCAATGTGCCCGCGCTTCCACTTGGCCATGATCTCGCTCGCGGTATCCACGGCGTCCTCGTACTCGTACGGGGGAATCTGCAGGACCAGGCCCTGGTGGATGGCGTCTTCGGTCAAGCGGTCAAGTTCAGGCTTCTGCGCTTCAAGCAGCGGGATGCCACGCTCGGCAGCCAGCTTGATGGATTCGCGGACGCGGTCGTCCATGTCAACGCGCACGGCCACGTAGAGTGCCTTCGCGGGGATTGCGGCGCGCAGTGCCTCCAGGACGGAGTTGCGGCCCGTGACGAGTTCCTCCATGGCCTTGCCCTTGGGGCCGCTGTTGCGGCGCGGCGAGGCACTCGTGCCGGCGCGCTTGGCAGCGGAACGCTCGGCCAACTCATTGTTCTTGTACGCCTTGTGGTAGGTGCGCTCTGCAGCCTTGGGAGTGGGGCCCTTGCCCTCAAGTGCCTTGCGACCAAGCCCGCCCGTGCCCTTGATGGGGCCCTTCTTGAGCTTGCGTACTGCTCCGCGGTGTGAATCATTGGCCATGGTGAAACCCTTACGATTGGTGCGGCGCCTTTTATGCAGACCCCGAAGTTCGTCAAACAAATCTTTGAGCGGGCACGTTTTTGGCACGCCTCATAACGGGAAACAAAACACCCGTAGCTAATAGCCTACGTCCTCAATGCAAATCGAGGCATGGCTGGCACCCAAAAGTGCGCATTCTCACCGTTACTGCTGGCGTGGCGATACCCCGTCCGGCGTCGCTTCGGGTTTCGGGTGAGGGAGCGTTCCTTCCAACACGACGAAAGGTGAGGGAGCGTTCCTCCCAACACGACGAAAGGTGAGGGAGCGTTCCTCCCAACACGACGAAAGGTGAGGGAGCGTTCCTCCCAACACTACGAAAGGTGAGGGAGCGTTGGGGGCTACTTTTTCAGGGACCAAGTTGAACCGTTGGCGGAATCGGCCACTTCCACGCCGGCTGCCGCCAGAAGATCACGGATTCTATCCGATTCGGCCCAGTTCTTCTCGGCCCTGGCCAGCGCACGCGCCTCAAGCTGGGCTTTCAGGAGCACCTCAAGCGCGCCAAGTGCGGCCGGCGACCCTGCCGCCGCGGCCCACTGTTCATCCAGCGGGTTGATCCCCAAGGCGTCCGTCATGGCAAAGGCGGCAAGGAAGGCTTCTTCCGCGGCAGCCTTGTCCTGTGCCGCAAGCGCGGTGTTGCCGGTCCTGACGGTTTCATGGAGCACGGCCAGGGCCGCGGGGACGTTCAGGTCCTCGTCCATGGCTGCACGGAAGGCCTCCGGCAGCGCCAGAGTGCCCGACGTCATGAATCCGCCGTCGGGGAAGACCTGCCCAAGGGCCGCCTGCATGAACGTCTCAATGCGTTCGACGGCGGCCCCGGCCTCAGTGAGCGAGCCCGGACGGTAGTCAAGCACCGAGCGGTAGTGGGCCTGGCCCAGGTAGTAGCGGACAACCAGCGGGCGCGCGATCTCAAGCATTTCGCGCGGGTTGATGGTGTTGCCGATGGACTTGGACATCTTTTCACCCTCAAAGGTGACCATGCCGTTGTGCATCCAGAAATTTGCGAACCCGTGGCCGGCAGCCTGGGACTGGGCCATCTCGTTTTCGTGGTGCGGGAAGCGCAGGTCCAGCCCGCCGCCGTGGATGTCGAACTCCGTGCCAAGGTACTTGGTGACCATGGCCGAGCACTCCAGGTGCCAGCCAGGACGCCCCGCACCCCACGGGGACTCCCACCTGGCAGTCTCCGGCTCGCCCTCCTTGAAGCCCTTCCACAGCGCAAAGTCGCGCGGATCGCGCTTGCCCCGGGGGTCGGCGTCGGGCGCGGCCTGCATGTCGTCAATGTTCTGGTTTGTCAGCGAGCCGTACTGCTTCCATGAGCGCACGTCGAAGTAGACGTCGCCGGAATCATCGAGGGCCGGGTAGGCGTGGCCGCGCTCGATGAGGTTGGCAATCAGGGCGTGCATTTCGGGAATGTGGCCGGTGGCGCGGGGCTCATAGGTGGGCTTGAGAATGCCGAGGGCGTCATAGGCGTCCTCGAAGGCCTGCTCAAACCTGTAGGCCAGCGCCCACCACGGCTCGTTGTTTTCGGCGGCCTTGAGCAGGATCTTGTCGTCAATGTCAGTCACATTGCGGACAACTGTGACCTCGTAGCCACTGACCTTGAGCCAGCGCGTCAGCTGATCAAAGGCAAGCGCGGAGCGGACATGGCCGATGTGCGGCTCACCCTGAACGGTGGCGCCGCAGTAGTAGAGCGAAACCTGCCCGTCCTTGAGCGGAACAAAGTCGCGGACGGCAGAGGTGGCGGAGTCATGGAAGCGCAGGGTCACGGCTCTAGGGTATCCCGTCGCCCGTGTCAGTGGGCACCATGGCGACCACGAGCGCGGTGGCCACCGCGGTGATGCCCTCACTTCGACCGGGGAACCCCAACCCGTCCGACGTCGTTGCACTGACCGAGACGGGTGCGCCGGCGGCCTCGCTCAAGGCAGCTTCGGCCTCGGCTCGGCGTGGACTGAATTTGGGCCGGTTGCCAATAAATTGCACGGCAATGTTGCCGATCTCAAAGCCTGCCACCCTGACAATGCGTGCGGCTTCGGCCAGCAGGCGCACGCCCGATGCGCCCTGATATTCGGGGCGGTCTGTGCCAAAGTGTGTGCCGAGGTCGCCCACCCCTGCAGCGGAGAACAGGGCGTCGGCGGCCGCGTGGGCCACGGCGTCGCCGTCTGAATGTCCACTGAGGCCGCGTTCACCCTCCCACAGCAGGCCGGCGAGCCACAGGGGTGCGGGGTTGTCCTCGGGCGCGAAGGCGTGGATGTCCACGCCAATGCCGGTGCGGGGCAGGATCACGGGTCTATCCCTCCACCCAGCGGGGTCGCAACGGGCCCGCGAGCATGGCCTCGGCCAGCAGCAGGTCCATGGGCGTGGTGACCTTGAAGCTGTGGGTCGATCCCTGCACCACGTACACATCGTCCCCCAGCGCCTCGACAAGCATGGCGTCATCGGTAATGAGGGAGGCGGCTGCGGCGTCGAGCGTCAGTAGGTGGGCGTAGGCCCGGCGCAGGGTCGCAAGCTCGAAGCCCTGGGGTGTCTGAACTGCGCGCAACTGCATCCTGGCGGGGGTGTCAACGACCTTCTCCAGCCCTGCGCCGGTGGCGGGAAGGCTGGCCGGAACGACCGTCTTGATGGTGTCTGTCACTGCCAGCGCGGGGATGACGGCCTTGGCCCCGTCGCGTAGGGCTGCCGCGACCCGGTTGAAAACGCCCGACGGCGTCAGTGGCCGGGCGGCGTCGTGGATCATGACGGTTGTGACGCCGTCGGCAATGGCATCCAGGGCCACGTTGACGGACGCTGAGCGCTCATCTCCGCCGTCGACGACACTGAACATCAGGCCTGCCGTCGCCGCCTCGGCACCAAGCCGGCGGCAGATGTCAGCCAGTTCGGAGTCCTGGGAAGGAATGGCTACGCAGATTTGCGCGGCGATTCCCGCCTTCATGACGCCGCGGACGGCGTGGACCAGCATGGCGTCACCGCCAAGGGGCACGCGCGCCTTTGGAACCCCATGGCCCAGGCGCTGCCCGGATCCTGCTGCAACTATCACCACGGCACACGAGCCGGCCTTCACCTCAGTCATGGTTCCTACAGTAGTCGGCCCCGGCCGGATTGACAGGAACTCCCTGGCCTCCGGGCCTCTTTCCCGGGCGCGCTGCGGGCGCGAAAGAGCCCCCGCACCCTATGGGTGTGGGGGCTCTTTGGTAAAAACTGTGAAAACTTATGAAGCCAAAACCTCGTCGAGAACCTCGGATGCCTTCTCTTCGTCGGTCTTTTCCGCCAACGCAAGCTCCGAAATCAGGATCTGACGGGCCTTCGCGAGCAAACGCTTCTCACCGGCAGAAACGCCGCGGTCGTTGTCCCGGCGCCAGAGATCGCGGACAACTTCTGCGACCTTGATGACATCACCGGAGGCAAGCTTTTCAAGGTTTGCCTTGTACCGGCGTGACCAGTTGGCGGGCTCTTCCGTGAACTCTGCTCGAAGGACTTCGAAAACGTGCTCGAGGCCTTCCTTGCCTACAACATCGCGAACACCAACAAGGTCAACGTTCTCAGCGGGAACTTCAATTGTCAGATCCCCCTGCGCAACCTTGAGCTTGAGGTACATCTTTTCTTCACCACGAACGGTGCGCATCTTGATCTCTTCGATCTTCGCGGCACCATGGTGCGGATAAACTACTGTCTCGCCAACCTCAAAGAGCATGTGGATTCTCCCTTTCCAATACCCCTAGTTTACCACGGTTAACGTGACACTCCCTTGAGTTTCCGCAGGTCAGGGGCCGCGAACGCTACGCTGACCGCGCAATTGTTCCAACAATTGGAGATTTGCCCGGCCCTTGACTAAAGCAACAGGAGATGCATCGCCCAGCCGGTGCTGCACAGAACAAAGTTGCCCCGCAAAGGCGGAAGCGCACATTCATGTCATTTGCGGATAAGCTGGGCAAAGATATTTTGTCTTTTCCATGAGGAGTTACTGACGTGAGAATCGCTGCCGGCATTCGCGGGACCAAACGAGTACAGCGCCTTGGCTTGATTGCCGCCTTCGGTGTTGGCGCATTGACGTTCACTGGTTGCAGTGCCATCAACGCGCAAAGCACAACCATGGAGGTCACCGTCGCCGACGGGGTGAACTTCAAACTGGGCAGCATGGACCTGCGCAACGTCCTGATCGTCGCCAAGGCGGCAGGTGAGCCCGGACGCGTGGTTGGCACGTTCTACAACAACGCCGATTCCGACATCACACTGACCATCAGCGGCGCCCAGGGCTCGCAGACGGAAATCACCGTCAAACCCGGCGTGCCCACGGTTCTGGCCACCGACACCGACAAGGCAATCCTCAGCACCATGGCCGAGCCTCCGGGCGCCATGGAGACCATCAAGCTTCGGACCTCGGGCGCGTCCTCCGAAACAGGCTCGCTGAAGGTTCCCGTCCTGGACGGCACCCTCGCCGAGTACAAGAACCTCGTACCGACCGCAGCGGCCACCAAGGCGCCGTAGCTTCTTCGCACTGCCATTGCTGCAGTGCAGCATTTCAAGTGGGGCCGTTTGTCGTCAACGACAGACGGCCCCACTTTTTGTGCCCTTTTTCAGGCCCGGATCTACTGGCCCAATGATTCAGTGGGCGGCTTAACCACAGCGGGCGGGCACCGGAGAGTAAATTCCAGTGCCCGCCCGAAGCGGCCTGCTGTCAGTGCGCACCAGGATCAGCGCGCATGGCTGCTAGTGGTTTGCTGCCCTGCGGCGACCGACCACAAACGCTGCCGTGCCTGCCAGGACCAGCAGGACTGCCAGTCCCCCGACCAGCTTGCTGTTGGCGCCAGTGCTGGCCAGGTCGTCCTGCGCGGCCGGGCTGCTGTTGGCAGTCGTCGGTTTCGGTGATGTACTGCCGGTGGCTGCACCTGTGGGTTTGACCGATTCCGAGGGTGTTGCCGACGCGGTCACTGTGGCCGATGCCGAGGCTGTGGCCGACGCCGTCGGAGTTGCCGACGCCGAGGGTGTGGCCGACGCCGAGGGTGTTGCCGACTCCGTCGGTGTGGCCGACGCCGAGGGTGTGGCCGACGCCGTCGGTGTGGCCGACGCCGTCGGAGTTGCCGACGCCGAGGGTGTTGCCGACGCCGAGGGTGTTGCCGACGCCGAGGGTGTGGCCGACGCGGTCGGAGTTGCCGACGCCGAGGGTGTGGCCGACGCGGTCGGAGCAACAGCATCGCCGACCGTGATGGCTACTGTCTTGGCGGCTAGGACCGATCCGGAGACAGCGTCCTTGATGGTTGCCGTTGCCGTGAAGTTCCCACTCTTGGCGAAGCTGCGCTCGGCGGTGTACTTGCCATCCACGACGGGAACCGTCACGGCGGCGCTGCCGTCACCAAAATCGATGACTGCGTTGGTCAGTGCGCCGTTGCCGATGGCCGCCAAAGCGGAGGTGCCGCTGACGGTTGCCGGCTGGCCGACGTCGACCGTTGACTTCGCAGCCACTGCAGTCACCACCGGAAGGGTGTAGTTCGGTGCGGTGTTCAGCTTTGTCGGGACGCCGCCGAGGCTGGTGCCGCGATCTACCAGGGTGAAGGAGTCCGGTCCTTGGGCGTCACGCTCTGTGGTCAGGGCGATGGCCAGGGCGTTGTTTCCGGACTTGTTCAGGAAACCGCTGGGGATGGTGAAGGTGCTCTGCGGACCAACGTTGCCCACCCAGGTGCCGGTGTTCCAGCCGTTGACGTAGATCACGGCGCGGGCATATGACTGCCGGCCGTTCTCAAACTTGGCGTCATTGATTTTCAAGCCGATGGCGGTGTCGGTGCCGGCCGGAACGGACAGGTCGAAGGTGGTGCGATACCAGGTGACCCCGGCCTTGGCGGGCTTGAAGGTCGTGGTGGCGGCCCATTCCTTGTCCGGGTATGCCGGCAGGTACCAGCCGGCACGTTCGCCATAGAGACCACCGGTGTTGTACATGGTCCTGTCGGTATCGACCGGGGCTGCCTTGTCCTTGGCGCCCTGCAGCTTCCAAGTGACGTTGCCGGTGCTGGGCAGAACCGCATCAAACAGGCCTCGGTTCTGACGTGAGAGGCCGTCATCGGACCAGTCAAGGTTCTGGCCCTGGTTGCGGACGACCGCTGAAACGAGTGTCTCCTCGCCGTTCTTAATGACGCCGGCGGGAACAGCAAGGGTCGCCATAGAGCCATTGGCCGAGGCTGCGCCAACAAACGTGCCGTTCACCCACACAAGCATGTTGGCAGCAGTGCCACCCTGGCCGCGCAGCTGAATGCTGGTGGCGGCCGAGGAAGCCGTGAACTTGGCCCGGTACCAGGTGTCACCTTCATAGAAGCCGTAGAACGCAGTGTCCAGTACCTTGCCCTGGTTGGGGCCGGGGCCCTGGCGTGCGTTCGCCGCCGTGGTCGCATTTGCGAGTGTCCACGTGGAATCGTCAAACGCGACGGCGGACTCCGGGTTTTCGCCCGAGACCTTCCAGTTGGTCAGCGCCGGCAGAACCGCAGGAGCGGGACCCGCCAGGCTCGCGACGAGCTGGCCGTTGGCACCTGGCGTGGTGGCCAGAGCAACACCGTTCCAGGTGGCCTTGGTGATGCCGGCGGGAACGTAAATGTTGATGGGGCGTGCCGCCTTGGTGTCACCCACCAGGTTCACGGTGTCGCCGACGAACTCGGCTGAGCGGAGCAGGTCGACACCTGTAACCATAACCGTCTTGTTGGTGGTGCCACCCTTGACGATGCCCTCAACACTCCACTGCTGGCCGGTGGCCGAGCGGTCCGTGGTGACAACGGTCAGGGTCGGGGCGCCGCCGCCTGTGATCTTGAACGAGGTGTTGTTGCCATGAACGTAGTTCAAGCGCAACTGCTTGCTAGCTGGATCCCAGGTGCTTTCCACGGGCGTGCCACCCAGGGTGGTCACCACGGGGGTCGAGGCGTACTGCAGGACAGTCTCGCCGTCGTCATTCTTGGCACCGTTGAGTACCAGCAGGCTCCCGGTGGCTACGGGCATCTTGGCGAACAGCTCGGAGGTGCTGTAGAGCATTTTCTGACCGTCGAAGGCGTAATCGGCGATGACCATGTTCGCATCACGGCCGTGCAGCTTAAGGAACGTGCCGGCCTTCTGCGGGACACGGGCAAAGGTGATGGCAGTCGACGGCACCTCCGGGGTGGTTGCGGCCGGGGTTGAGGTCTCAATGGCGTCGATGGAGATGAACGTTCCCACCGAAGCGGTGGCACCCTTGACACCGGTATTGACCACCTTGATGGTGTGTTCAACAGCAGGGTCAAGGCCCTTTTTCTCAAAGGCCGTCTGACCCGGCGTGCTGGCGACGGCGACCTGGTAGGTGTTGGTCTGGCCGACCTTGACACCGTCAATGAAGACGTCCCCGATGGCGTGGTTGTAGGCGGTTGCCGAGATCAGCTTTACCTCCGCGGCCTTGAACGTGTACTCGTAGTACGCACCGGTCTTGGCACTGTTGCTCTCGGTGCCCATGTAGTCGTTGGCCGTCCAGGTTTTGCCGGTGTCATGGCTCCAATCGGAAACGGTTCCCGTCTTGGAATAGACAATGGCGGGGTCCATGTCATCGATCTTCTTGGTGACGGGGGCCGCCGGAGCAACCGGGCCCGCGGCGGCGGGAATAACGTCGAAGGCGTCGATGGTGACAAAGTTGCCTTGGCTGCCGGCGTCCTTCTGACCGGTGACCACAATCTTGATGGTGTGCGGAACGGCGGGGTCCAGGCCGTCTTTCTGGAACGCCACGTACTGGAAGTTGGCGTTCTGGCCGCGGAAGGTGTTGGTCTGGCCCACCTTGACACCGTCAATGTAGACATCGCCGTAGCCGTGGTTGACCGACTGTGCGGAAATGACACGGATGCCCGCGCCGGTGAACGTGTAGGAGACGGAGTCGCCGGTCTTGTCGCTGAAGGATTCGGTGCCCTTGTAGTTTCCTGCGGCCCAGCCTTCACCGTTGGACTTGCCCCACGTACCCGTGTAGGTGATGGAGGGGTCCCTGTCATCGACCGTGTAGCTGGCAGCGACCACTTCTTGTCGTTGCGAGAGCGTCAGCGGGATAGAGTAGCTCAGCTCGGTGGTGCTGTTGCTGTCACCTTGGCGGAAGCCGAGGTAGCGGGCACCGTTGCCGGATACCGACTCGGCACCCTGCTTTTCGGTGGCGATGCGCTGGTAGGACTTGATGTTGCCCGCGCCACCCTCGATCGTGACAGGAGCTCCGGGCTGGGGAACCATGTTGGAGATCGGCGTGAAGTCCTTCTGGAAGTAACCGAGCTCCTTCTGCACGGATGCCTTGGGGGTGAGCTGGCGGTCCTCGTTGATCGCGGCGCCGTAGTCATAGGAGGTGAAGCCCGATGAGGGGGATCCGGTCCAACCCCAGTTGGTGCCGCCGTACTGCATGTAGTAGTTGAACATGTTGATGCCGTTGTTCAGGTTATTGACCCCGTACTGGCGGGTAAACGCTGAATCGACAAAATCGGCGCATTTGTCAGTGTTGAAGCTGGCACCCCAGGGGGTGAACGCACCGCCCTGGCCCTCGGCAATGAACATGGGACTGGTTGTGGTCCGTGCGCGGAAGCGGTCTTCCATGTCGGGGACCTGGCCACGGGCGTTTGAACAGGTGAAGCCCAGCGGGTACTGGTCGAAGGCGTAGTAGTCAAGACCCACATTGCCTCCGGCGGTTGAGCTGCCGGGAACGTAGGCGCCGTTGAAGCCCCAATCGTTGTGGAAGACCGGGACCGTGATGCCGTCTGCCTTGATCTGCTTGACCAGTGCCTTCATGAAGGCGGGGCGGTCCCCGCCTTCGTTCAGGAGCTCATTTTCGGCCTGATACGTCACGATGGAACCACCACCGTCGGTAACCTGGTGCTTGACGGCAATTTCGTTGAAGGCGTGGATCCAGCTCAACGACTCGCGCAGCGCTTCAGGGTCCGTGCTGCGCAGGGAACCGGCCCCGCTTTTGGTCAGGTAGGCCGGCAGGCCGCCCATGGAAATTTCCGCATTGACGTACGGTCCCGGGCGTGCAATGACGTACAGGCCCTCTTCTTCGGCCATGGTCAGGAGCAAGTTGATGTCTTTGATGCCGGTAAAGTCAAACTTTCCGGACTCGGTGGAGTGCAGGCCCCAGAAGAAGTACAACGACACGGCGTTAAAGCCGCTGGCCCGCATCTTCTGGAACATGTCGCGCCAGTCGTCGGTACCGGGCAGGCGCCAGTAGTGGAATTCACCGGACCAGACGTTCAGCCGCTGTCCGTCCACCATCATGGACTTCGAGTCAGACGTGACGGTGTGGGCCTTGCCGTCGTTGCCGGGGAAGATGACCTTGTCTCCGGACATGGCCGACTGAGCCACGGTTTCCACCGTCGCGTCGGAACCGATGGCCAGCGCAGGGCTGGATATGGTCATCAGACCCAGGGCGGCCGTCGCCATGATGGCGGCCGCCTTGAGTCCGCGGGTTCTCCCGCGGTCCCTAAATGAATGAGCAGTCATGGATAAAGTCCCTCTAATCATCGCGCGGCCGCACCGGCCACCGGCTTGTTATCCATCACAGCATATGAGGTACACCACACAGTGGCAACCAAAAACGAACACTTGGGCTCAGATGACGCATGACGACCAGGCGCCGGGGCGCCAGCGAAGGACGATCCTAGGCCTCGAACTTATAGCCCAACCCCCGCACCGTGACAAGATACTTGGGCGCTGCGGGATCTGGTTCGATCTTGCTGCGCAGGCGCTTGATGTGCACATCAAGGGTCTTGGTGTCGCCCACGTAGTCCGAGCCCCAGACCCTGTCGATGAGCTGGCCGCGGGTCAGCACCTTGCCCGCATTGCGCAGGAGCATCTCCAAGAGTTCAAATTCCTTCAGGGGGAACGCGGCCGTCTCCCCGTGGACGCTCACCACGTGCCGCTCCACATCCATACGCACCGGTCCGGCATGCACCGTGGAGGTGATGAGCTCCTCGGGTTCCCCCTGGCGCCGCAGCACGGCCCGGATCCGGGCAATCAGCTCGCGGGAGGAGTAGGGTTTCGTCACGTAGTCGTCGGCCCCCAGCTCCAGCCCCACCACCTTGTCAATTTCGGAGTCCTTGGCCGTGAGCATGATGACAGGCACGCTGGAGCGCTGGCGTAAATGCCGGCACACCTCGGTGCCGCTCATGCCCGGCAGCTGCAGGTCCAAAAGCACCAGGTCCGCGCCGTTGCGCTCAAACTCCACCAGCGCGTCAAGGCCGTTGTCAACAACCTGGACCTCGTACCCTTCCTTGCCCAGCAGAAACGACAGGGGGTCACTGATGGACTCCTCATCTTCGACAATCAAAATTCTGCTCACGCTCGTTGCGCTCCTTTTGGATCAGAGGGGGTGCCGGTCGGCGCGGTGGTGCGTTCCGCCGTCGGACGTTGGTGTGGAAAGTTCTGGCAGGCGAATGGTGAAGGTGGAACCCAGCTTCGGGGACGACCACAATGTCACCTCGCCGCCGTGGTTGCTCACGATGTGCTTGACGATGCTCAGGCCAAGCCCCGTGCCGCCGGTGTGGCGCGAACGGGCGGCATCGACGCGGTAGAAACGCTCGAAGACCCTGTCCTGATCGGGCGGGGACAGGCCGTCACCTTGGTCGGTGACACTGACGGACACGACGCCGTTTCCCACCGAAAGCCCGATGCCCACCTGAGTGTTGTCGGGCGAGTAGCGGACCGCGTTATCAATTAGGTTGCGCAGGGCCGTGACCAATTGGGACTGGTCCCCGTACACCTCGGCCGGCTGGGAAGCACCGACGGCGATGGTGATGTTCTTGCTCTGGGCCGGGAGCTTTGTCCTGTCCACGGCCTCGGCAATCACAGCGTTCATGTCAACCTCGGTGCCCACGCGCGCCACGTCCTTGCCCTGCAGCCGGGACAGCTCAATGATGTCCTGCACGAGCGCTGCCAGGCGCGCCGACTCCGTCATCATGCGTGAAGCGAAGCGGCGGACGGTTGCCTGGTCCTCGGGGGCTGATTCGAGAGCCTCGGCCAGGAGGGAGATGGCGCCAACAGGGGTCTTGAGTTCGTGGGAAACGTTGGCCACGAAGTCGTTCCTGACAGCCTCGGTGCGGGCGATTTCGGTGCGGTCATCCGCGAGCAGGAGGATGTACTCCTCCCCCAGGGGCGCGACCCGGATCTGGATGACGAGCGTGCCCTGGCCGGGGGCGCCGTGTGCGCTCAGTGAGTCGGGGATGGTCCGGGGTGCGTCGACGATCGTGCCTGCCTGTGCGCCCGGCCCCGTGGCGAGGACTGCCTCTGCCGCCGGAAGGTCAACGCGGGCCAGGATCAGGTCACGTTCCTCGATGACCCCGTCGCGGCGCACCCGCTGCGCCAGTTCAAGCAGCTCGCTGTGCACCACCGTGTGGCCCCGCACCAGGCCAAAGGCGTAGGCACCGGGGCTGGCGCGCACCACGCCGTCGACCGTGTCAATCACAATGTAAGCCTTGCCCACCACTGAAAGCACCTCGGCTGCACCGTCGGGCAAGGTCGGCTCGACGATGTCAACGGTGTGCCGGCGCGAGCGTTCGCTCAGGCTGAAGCCGAACACGCCAAACACGCCAAGGGCCAGGCCAATAAGCCCGGCTATCAGTCCAACCACCAAGGGATCCACCCAATAAGACTATGCGGTGGCTGCCTGAATTAGGACAAAACCACCACTTGGCGCCGCTCGTTCAGCAAACGTTCACTTTCGCGTGCCGAGCCGTTCATGTTGGGGTGGCATGCTGGAGCCAAGTCGGGGCCTCTGTTGCCCTGCCCATGAAAGGACACACGCGTGCGTAAAGTTTTCCAGGCCGAACTCCACCAAATTGGCGAGGGGCTCATCGAGATTTCCGCCCTGGTTGAAGAGGCCATCACCAAGGCCACGACAGCCTTTGCCGCGGCAGAGTTGCAGACAGCGCAGGAAGTCATCGCCGCCGACGCGCGCATCGACTTTCTGCAAAACGACCTCGACGAGCGTGCCATCGACGTTTTGGCACTTCAGGGACCCGTGGCCAGCGACCTGCGCATGATCGTCGGTTCGCTGCGCATGAGCGCTTCGCTTGAACGCATGGGCGACCTGGCCCGGCACATTGCCCAGCTGACCCGCCTGCGCTTCCCGAACGCTGTCATCCCGGCGCAGCTGACTGGGACCTTCGCCGAGCTGGCCCGCCTGGACATGGTCATCGCCAACAAGGTCACCGAGCTTCTGGATTCACGTGACTTGGAGCTGGTGGCTGACATTGCGGCGGCCAAGTCGCAGATCAGCAAGCTGCACAAGACGGTGTTCGCCACCATGGCCTCCCCCGAGTGGCACGAATCCCCCGCCACGACCGTGGATGTCACCCTCGCCAGCCGCTACTTCGAGCGCTTCGGCGACCACGGCGTCTCCGTTGCCCGGAAGGTCTCCTACCTTGTCACCGGCGAATGGCAGCCCGAGGATTTCCTCGCCAGCTAGATTCACCCCTTGGGAATCCGCCGAGTCAGCGGGTCCGCACCGAAACTGCTCCGTACATTGGCGGTTCTCGACGCGGACCCGCTGACTCGGCGTTTAACGCACTACGGCTGCGATGAGGTTCTTACTTCTTGCCCTGGTTCGCCACTGCCTGGATGGACGCTGCTGCGGCTTCCGGGTCCAGGTACTTGCCACCCGGTGTGATGGGGGCGAAGTTCTCGTCAAGTTCGTACACCAGCGGGATGCCCGTGGGGATGTTCAGGGAGGCGATGGCGTCATCCGAGATGCCGTCGAGGTGCTTGACCAGGGCGCGCAGCGAGTTGCCGTGGGCCGTGACCAGGACCGTCTTGCCGGCCTTGAGGTCTTCCTTGATCTCTGATTCCCAATACGGCAGCAGGCGGACGAGGACGTCCTTGAGGCACTCGGTGCGCGGCAGTGCGTCGCCCAGGTCTGTGTAACGGGGATCGTGTGCCTGGGAGAATTCGCTGTCATCAGAGAGGGCCGGCGGCGGGGTGTCGTAGCTGCGGCGCCATTCCATGAACTGCTCTTCGCCGTACTCGGCCAAGGTCTGGGCTTTGTCCTTGCCCTGCAACGCGCCGTAGTGGCGTTCGTTCAGGCGCCAGTCACGCTTGACGTCGATCCAGCCACGGTCGGCAACATCGAGAGCAATGTTTGCCGTGTTGATGGCCCGCTTGAGGCGCGAGGTGTACAGCACGTCCGGGAGAAGGTTGTTCTCGACCAGCAACTCACCACCGCGGGCGGCCTCTGTCCGGCCCTGGTCGTTCAGGTCAACGTCCACCCAACCGGTGAAAAGGTTCTTGGCGTTCCACTCACTGTGGCCATGGCGAAGCAAAATCAGCGTATAAGTCATGGTTTCATCCTACCGGGAGGGCCGTGTGGACTGGAATTGCTACGCGGGCCGGATCTGCCCGGCACTCCACCGGGCGGCCGCCCGTTGCCGTGAATGCCGCCATGCCTGGAGCCGGCGCCCGCAGTGCACCCCTAAACTTGTGGTGTGGTTCAACGTGCGCAGAGAGTGGGAAGCTCTTCAACCGACCCCTCAAACCGTGCCGTCCGCCAGCGCAACAAGCCCTTTGGCAACGTCACGCGCGGCACCACCAACCCCAACCGTTTGCGCCGCGTTGACCGCTGGCTCGCGGGCCCGCAGGCGTGGCGACTGAGGTACGAGAGCTGTCCCCTCGTGGTCGACCTGGGCTACGGCGGATCGCCCGCCACCGCCGTCGAACTGTATTCACGGATCCACGCCGTCTGCCCCGGCGCGCACGTCACCGGCATTGAAATCGAACCCGAGCGCGTCCGCATCGCCAAGCCGCTGGAACACGACGGCCTCGATTTCCGTGTGGGCGGCTTCGAAGTTCCCGTCCCCGGCACCGCAACCATGGTGCGTGCCTTCAACGTGCTGCGCCAATACGATGAGGCCGACGTCCGCCTCATCTGGGACACGGTCTGTTCGCGCCTGAGCCCCCACGGCATCTTCGTCGACGGCACCTGCGATGAGATCGGCCGCCGCAGCACCTGGGTTGCCCTGGACCGAAACGGCCCGCAGTCACTGACAATTTCCCTGCGGTTCGGCGCCTTCGAGCTGCCCTCCGATGTTGCCGAACGGCTCCCCAAGGCGCTCATCCACCACAACATGCCCGGCGAAAGGATCCACGACTTCCTCCAGGCCCTGGACAAGCACTGGCTTGCCGGCGCGGCGCTCGCCTCCTTCGGCAACCGGCAGCGCTGGCTGAACATGTGCCAGAACATGTACGACGCCGGATGGCCGGTGGTGCGTTCACCGTCCCGTTGGCGGTTGGGCGAGCTGACGGTCGCGTGGTCTGCAGTGGACCCCACCGATACAGCAGCAACCTCATCGTCCCTACCCTGAATGGACCCACTCAATATCTTCGTCCGCAGGCCTGCGCGACGTTCAGATGCAGGACATGGCCAGGGAGTGGGGATATTCCGAAACCGCGTTTCTCACCAGTGGACCCGATGAAGCCCGCCGGGGACGGATCCGTTACTTCTCGCCGGGTGCCGAGGTGCCCTTCTGCGGCCATGCAACCGTGGCCACGGCCGTTGCGCTGGCCGAGAAGTTCGGCGCCGGACAGTTTTTCCTTGACCCGGCCGCCGGTGAGGTCGTCCTGGCCACCGCTGACTCGGACCAGAGTGTGACCGCGTCCTTTACCAGCGTCGAGCCGGCCGCGACGGAGATTGATCCTGCCGTGCTGGAACGGTTGCTGGCACTGCTGTCGCTGGATGCCAGCCAGCTGCACCCTGATTTTCCGGGGCTTATTTACGGACCATCGGCGCCATCGCGGTCCCGGGGTCATTGCTGATCCGCCAGGGTCGGCATGTGGGCAGGCCAAACATCCTCAAGGTTTTTGTGCCCGAATATGGCGGAATCACCGTGACGGGCACGGCCAGCCACGTCGGCTGACGCTACCAGGGGAACTTACCAGGAGGAGCCGCGGTTTTGCTGGCCCTTGCCACGTCCACGCACCTCGACGAGGGCTGGGCGCACGTCGGCAAGGTACACACCGGCTGCGGTGACTCCGGCGAGGTTGAGGATCACGGGCATGCCCATGGTCGGAACCGTGAGGCTCATCAGTGGCCAAAAAATGTAGAGGAAGCCGAAGAAGACGGCGCCACCTGATAATGCCAGCCAAAAAGTTTTGGTCCGCTTGTAGACGCGCTCGAAGTCGGCGGCAGGACTGCGCAGGCAATCGATGAAAGCGCGCAGC
Source organism: Arthrobacter sp. LAPM80 (assembly GCF_046736435.1). NCBI lineage: Bacteria > Bacillati > Actinomycetota > Actinomycetes > Micrococcales > Micrococcaceae > Arthrobacter > Arthrobacter sp. LAPM80. Next base: position 38,180 of record NZ_JBCHVD010000019.1, on the reverse strand, counting down.
TGAATGCCCAACGCCAGCAGCCCAAGTGCCACCAGGATGAGAAACTGCATAAAGTTCAAGAAAATGACCACGTCACAAGCTTACCGTCAGGCGGCCGGGTGGGAAGTGCCAGCGCGCTGAAAGAGCGCTGTGATTCCACCACCGGCTACTCCGCTGGCACCGACACTCCTGCCGCACCCTGTGCGAGCGCCTGCTCGAGGTCGTTCCAGAGGTCCTGAACATTTTCAATGCCAACACTTAGGCGCAGCAAGTTCTCAGGCACGGTGGCCGGTTCGTTGGCGTGGCGCCGGCGGCGCTCAATGAGGGATTCCACCCCGCCAAGCGATGTGGCCGGGGTCCACACGCGCAATGCGTCGACCAGGGTGTTCGCGGCAGCGGCACCGCCGGCAACCTCAACGCACAGGATCGAGCCGAAACCGGTCATCTGCGCCTTGGCCCGTTCATGGCCCGGATCCGAAGGCAGGCCGGGGAACAAAACCTTCGTGACGCCGTCGTGCAGTTCAAGACGCTGCGCCAACACCAGCGCGCTTGCCTGCGAGCGCTCAATGCGCAGGGCCAGGGTTCGCATCCCGCGCAGGGCCAGCCAGGCCTCGAACGGGCCGGCGATGGCGCCGTGGATGGAGCGGTAATGCAGGAGTTCACCGCGAAGTTCGGGGCTGGAGGTGGCAAGCGCCCCCAGGACGACGTCGGAGTGGCCGGCGAGATACTTGGTGACAGAATGCAGCACGATATCCGAGCCCAGCTCCAGCGGCTTCTGCACGAGCGGGGTGGAGAAGGTGTTGTCGGTGACGACGATCGCCCCGACGGCCCGCGCCGCGCGGCAGAGCACCTGGAGGTCGGCGACTTCAAGCATGGGGTTGGTGGGGCTCTCAAGCCACAGCATGTCCGCGGCCTTCCCGCCGGCACCTGTGAGCGCCGCGATGACCTCGTCGTTGTTGGCGATGTCTACTGTGTGCAGGGAAAACAGCCCCTTGGCTGCCTGCTCCTGCGCCATGACCAGGGCACCCTGATAGGAATGCCGGGGCATGACAACGACGCCCCCGACGGGGATCAGGGAAAGCGCCGCGGACACGGCGGCCAGGCCCGAGCTGAAGACAAGCGCCGGCAACGTGGCGCCTTCAAGCTGGGACAGGGCGTCCTCCAGCGGATCCCAGGTGGGATTCGAGTAACGCCCGTACGCCCTGTCGCCATCCTCCACGGTCCCCGTGCCCACATACGTCGAGGACAGCACAATGGGCGGGTTCACCGGGGCATCGTGGCTGCGCGCCGGCCGCCCCGCAGCCACAACAACGGTATCTGGGCTGAGCGGCTCGGGGTGTGAGGAATGCTGGTTCGTCATGGTTTCAACACTAGACCGCCCTCCGTGTCTGTTGGTGAAATATGACAGTTGGACAAAAAAGATTGTGGACAACCCCTGCCTGTGGACAAGCCTCGGGGCGCTTTCAGCTTGGGCCGGTAGGCTAGTGGGGTGACTCTTTCCTCTGCCCCGGAGCCGGGCTTATTCATTGCATTTGAAGGTGGCGACGGCGCGGGGAAATCAACCCAGGCCGCGCTGCTCACCCAGGCCATCTCCGACGCCGGACGCACGGTTTTGCGGACCCGTGAACCCGGCGGTACCCCCGTGGGCGAAAAGCTTCGCTCCCTGGTGCTTGAGCACGGCCAGGGTGACATCGACGCCAAGACCGAGGCCCTGATCTTTGCCGCCGCCCGGGCCGCACACGCCTGCCAGGTCATCGCCCCCGCCATTGCCCGCGGCGAGATCGTCATCAGCGACAGGTACGCCGACTCCTCCATTGCCTACCAGGGGGCCGGCCGCGACCTGGGCACAGGGGCCATTGCCAAGCTCAGCGACTGGGCCACTGACGGGCTGTGGCCTGACCTGACAGTGTTGCTGGATGTGACCCCCGAACAGGGACGGGACAGGCGCACGGCGGGCAACGCCGCCGAGGACCGCCTTGAATCCGAACCCGACGAGTTCCACTCAACGATTCGCACGGCATTCCTTGACCTCGCCGTCGAGTTCCCGCACAGATACCTTGTGCTGCCTGCCAGCGCCCCTGTCCACGAGCTTGCCGCGTCCATTGCCGAACGCGTCACGACCCTGCTCAGCCGGATAAGGAACACCGAAGAACCCACGACGCCGGAGACCGCGGCCGGACGCCACCGCGCGGATGCCGGCACCGCATGAGCGTCTGGACTGACCTGCAGGGCCAGGATTCGGTGGTGGCGCAGCTTCGCCGTGCCGCCCAGTCAGGGACGCCCACCCACGCCTGGCTGTTGACGGGCCCGCCGGGTTCGGGCCGGTCCAACGCTGCGCTCGCCTTTGCCGCCGCCCTGGTGTGCGAGCAGCCCGAACTGGTGGCCCGCGGCTGCGGCGTCTGCAAGGCCTGCCACACCACGATGAGCGGCACGAATGCCGACGTCACGTTCATTGCGACCGAAAAAACCACCATCGCCATCGACGAGGCCCGGTCCCTGGTGCGCAAGGCGTATGACAGCCCGTCCTCCGCACGCTGGCGCGTGATGATCGTGGGCGACGCCGACCGCATGGCAGAACGCACCACCAACGTACTGCTCAAGGCCATCGAGGAGCCGCCGCCGCGGACCATTTGGATCCTGTGCGCCCCCAGCCCCGCCGATGTGCTGCTCACGATCCGCTCACGCTGCCGCACCCTGACCCTGCGGGTGCCTGCCGTCGCGGATGTGGCAACCCTGCTGGTCCGCCGTGACGGCGTCGACCCGGAGCTGGCGCTCAATGCCGCCCGCGCCGCCCAAAGCCACATTGGGATTGCCCGGCGCCTGGCCACGGACGCCGGTGCCAGGGAACGCCGCGACGCGACCGTCAGGCTGCCCCTTGCCCTGCGTGATGTCACATCGGCCGTCCAGGCCGCCGCATCCCTGCTCGAACTGGCCCAGGCCGAGGCCGGCTCCTCCAATGAAGAGCGTGACGCCGTCGAGAAGGCCACGCTGCTGCGCAACCTTGGCGCGCCCGAGACGGGGACGCTGCCACCCTCCCTGCGCAGCCAGGTCCGTGCGCTTCAGGAGGACCAAAAGCGCCGTGCGAAGCGTTCGGTGACGGACCACCTGGACAGGGCACTGACGGACCTTTGCTCCTTCTACCGTGATGTGCTGGTGCTGCAGCTGAACGCCAGGGGAGGTTCCGGCGTCGAGCATTCCACGGTGGAACTTGTGAACGAACCCCTGCGCGCGGCGTTGCTGGAATTTGCCGCCCGCGCCCGCCCGGAGACCACCCTCGGACGCATGGACGCCGTCAACGCCACCCGACGCCGCCTCACCACCACCAATGTTGCCCAGCTGCTGGCCCTGGAGGCCATGGCTGTCAGCCTGCTCTAACTTGTGAAGGACTCCCCCATGCCCGCTGGAAATATTCGACGACGGCGCCCCCGCCGCCTGTTCCTCACCGCTGCCGCGGGGATTGCCGCGCTGCTGCTTGGCTCGTGCTCGGCGCTCCCGGCGCCCGCCCCGGCTCAGACCATGACGGCATCTGCGCCCCCGGAGGTGGTGGGCAATGTGCCGGCGGACCTTGCACAGTATTACTCACAGATCGTGACGTGGACGTCGTGCAATAGCGGATTCCAGTGTGCCGAGGTCAAGGTGCCCGGGAATTACGAGAACCCCGGCAAGGATTCCATCAAACTGGCTGTGACGCGGCTTCCGGCAACGGGCAAACGTCTTGGTTCCATGCTTGTCAACCCCGGCGGGCCGGGCGGCTCCGGCTATGACATGGTCAAGAACAGCGGCAAGGCCTATTTTTCCGCCAAGCTCCGCGGGGCCTATGACGTGGTGGGCTTTGACCCGCGCGGGGTGCAGCGCTCGGAAGGTGTGAAGTGCCTTGACGATGCCCGGATGGACGCCGCGCGCCAGGTTGACTACGACTTGTCCACCGACGCGGGCTTTGCCAAGGCCGAGGCTCAGAGCAAGTCCGAATCCGGGCTGTGCAAGGCAAATTCAGGGCCCGTACTGCACTATGTCGACACCGTCAGCTCGGCCCGCGACATGGACATTTTGCGTGCCGTGGTGGGCGACAAGGCGTTGAACTACATGGGATTCTCCTACGGCACCAAGCTGGGCGCCACCTACGCCGGGCTCTTCCCCGAGAAGGTTGGGAAGTTCTCCCTTGACGGCGCCTTGGATCCATCGCTGAACATCGACGAGGTGTCCATGGGCCAGGCCGTGGGCTTTGAAAATGCCCTGCGGGCGTGGGCCGCGGACTGCCTCGGCACCAAGGATTGCCCCGTGTCAGGCACCGTGGATGACGCCATGGCGCAGATCCGGGACCTGAACGCCGTGTACGCGGCACATCCGCAGCAAACATCCCAAGGCCGGGTGGTGACTGGTTCGGAGTTCACGGGCGCACTGGCGTTTGCCATGTACTCCACCGATCTGTGGGCACCCCTGACGGGCGCGCTGAAGCAGGCCTTCGCCGGTGACGCGACAGGCATGCTGATGCTTGCCGACTTCTCGGCCGACCGCGACTCCGACGGCAAGTACAACTCCAACACCGCTGCCGCGTTCACCGCCGTCAACTGCCTTGACTACCCCATGGACTGGGACCTTGCGCACATGCGCGCGCAGGCAGAACTGCTGAAGAAGGCGGCCCCGACGTTCGGGGAACTCTTGGGATACTCCGGGTTGAGTTGCAAGTACTGGCCGTTCCCGGCCGGCGGCAAGCCCGCCCCGATCCATGCGGCAGGTGCGGGCCCTATCCTGGTTGTCGGCACCACCGGAGACCCCGCAACGCCTTATTCATGGGCGCAGTCCCTGGCCAAACAGCTTGATTCCGGTGTCCTTGTGACGTGGAAGGGCCAGGGCCACACGGCGTACGGCCGGTCCAACGAATGCGTCACTTCCTCCGTTGACAACTACTTTGTGGACGGAAAGGTGCCCGCGAAGGGCACGACCTGCTAAATTTTTAGGAACTTTGTGTGCGCTCGATTTTGTACATCCGCCCCGCTCATATTAGAGTTGTTTCTTGTGTTCAGCCGGAAACTCCAGATGGGGATTTGGGGCTAGCACAGGCCTCCATAGCTCAGTTGGTAGAGCGTTTCACTCGTAATGAAAAGGTCAACAGTTCGATTCTGTTTGGAGGCTCCATCAAAACCCCCGGATTCCTTGGAATCCGGGGGTTTTCGGCTCTTTCGCTTGTGGCCGCCCCGTCCGCCCCGGTTGAAACAGCAGCTGATGCGATAATTCGGCCGGAAAACCGCATCAGCTGCTGTTTGGAATCCGCCGGGCACGATCCCGGGGGCATACCATGAGCCAATGATGGGAACTTCCCCGCCACCTCATGTCCCTGACCGGCAACCAGACCGCAAGCCGGCCCGTGAACCCGGGCGCGTGCACTGGATGGAATTGTTTTTCGACCTCGTGTTTGTGGCCTTCGTCGGGCAGCTGGCACACGGCATCCACGGCGATCCCGGCTGGCCCGAGTTCGGCACTTATCTCTTGCTCTTCTTCCCGGCATGGTGGGCGTGGGTGAACATCGTTTCGGTCATCAATCTCCTGCCGGGCCTGACCTCCAGGGGCCTTGGCGTGGCCATGCTGCTGGCCATGGGGGCATCCGGACTGATGGCGGCATCGGCCCCTGAGGCATTTGGCGACCGGGCCTGGGCGTTCTCCCTGGCAAACTCCGCCCTGCGCGTCCTGCTGCTCGTCTTGTGGTTGTATCAACACACGCAAAACTCCGCCGTGCCGTCGTGGCGCATCTGGATCTACAACGGCGGAACGTCAGTGCTCTGGCTTGTCGCGGCGGTCCTGCCGCTGCAGGACGCTGTCATTCTGTGGGCGTTCTCGATCGCCATCGAGGTGGGCATGGTCGCCATCAGCAGCCGGAGCGGGACGCACAACAGCCTCGGGGGCATCAACGTTGAGCACGCCGCCGAACGCCTCGGCCTCTTCGTCATCATTGTTCTGGGCGAGTCGGTCTTCACGATCGTCACCGAGGCCTCCTCGGACTGGGGCCCGGGCGCCGGACTGGCCTCGTCGCTTGGCTTTGTGATCGTGGCGCTGCTTGGCTGGGCATTCTTCCAATACGGCATGGGCACACTCACCAGCGGCTTGGAGAAGCTGCGCGAACGCGAGGATTTCTCCGGCATAATGCAGACAACGCTTTTCATGCCGTTTGCCATGGTCGTGGGCGTCACCTCGATCGCCGCCGGCATCGCCACCGCGATCCCCGCACCGTTCGATCCCCTGCCGTTCGGCGCGTCCATCGCCATCGGCGGCGGGGTGGCCCTGTTCTACAGCACCAACGCTGTGGTTTCGCTGCGCTATGGCCAGTCCGCCCGCACGGTGCTGCCATGGGCGGGCCCCACCATCTTGGCCGCGCTGGTACTTGTCCCGCTCGGCGCGACCGTGCCGGCCGCCGTCGAACTCGTCCTGGCGGCGGCCCTGCTGGTGCTCGTGACGGCATATGTGGAGCTCAAAGCACGACGGCGCCGCGCTCTCTGAGTGCGCGGGTTGGCCCACACCGCCGCGGGCCCCAACCCAGGGAGGAGTTGGGGATCAGTCCCAGGGGAAGACGACGCCCTCGCCGACAACCTTCAGGGACAGCTCGGTGCCGGGGCGGGCCAGCATGGCGTTCCAGTGCCTGATGCTGATGATCTCCCCACCCACCGGCTGGTGCGGGTCGCGCGGGTGTTCGGCGTCGACAAGGATGGGCTCCAGCTGGATCCTGACCGTAGTCTCCGGGCCGAAGTAGTCCGTGTCGACGACGCGGCCGCGGATGGGCCCGCCGGTGGCGATCCGGATTTGTTCGGGGCGCAGCATCAGGTGCACCTTGCCCTGGACCTGCGGGCGGCGGACGGGGATTCCGCCGAGTGAGCACAGGGCCAGGGAGCCTTCCAGCCACGCCTCAATGATGACGGCGTCGCCGAGGAATTCAGCCGTTGCCCGGTCCGCAGGGCGCGTGTAGACAACAAACGGGCTGCCGATCTGGGCAAGTTTCCCGTTGCGCATGACGGCCACCTGGTCGGCAAAGCTGAGGGCTTCGGCCTGGTCGTGGGTGACGAGAATGGTCGTCACCCCTGCCTGTTCAAGGGTTTGCGATACGGCCTTGCGCGTGGAGACGCGCAGCCCGGCGTCGAGGGCGCTGAACGGCTCATCCAGCAGCATCAGCTCGGGCTGGCGGGCGAGGGCCCGGGCCAGTGCCACACGCTGCTGCTGGCCGCCAGAGAGCTGGTGCGGGCGGCGCTTGGCGTAGGAGCGCTCCATCGACACCATCTCCAACAGCTCCCCCACCCGCAGTGCCGCAGCCTTGCCGCGCAGGGGAAGCCCGAAGGCAATGTTGGCGCCAACGCTCAGGTGTGGGAACAACGCCCCGTCCTGCGCCACGTAGCCCACGCTGCGCTTGTGCGAGGGAACCCACTTGGACGGGCCCGCGACCTCGGCCCCGCCCAGCGCGATCCGTCCGGCGTCGGGGGATGAAAAACCGGCAATCAGGCGCAGCAGCGTTGTCTTGCCGGATCCCGACGGGCCCACAATCGCTGTTGTGCGGCCCTGGGCGACAGCCAGGTCAACACCCTTGAGGACCTCTGTGCCGCCAAAGCCCTTGCGGACGTCGGTGATCTGCAGGTGATCGGGCACGTCGCTCGAGGCGTGGACGAAGGTCCTGTGCCCTGACGCGGCGGGGCTGGCGGACCCGGTGTCTACGGTGCCGCGGGAGTGTCGGGGCTGGGCTGTCATTGGCCTGCGGCTTTCTTGGATTGCACAAAAAGTAGATAGGTCATGGGCGCGGAGAGCACGATCATGAGCAGGGCGTACGGGGCTGCGCCCATGTAATCAATTTCGCTGCTCAGGGCCCAGAACTGCGTGGCAAGGGTCCGGGTGCCGTTGGGCGCAAGCAGCAGCGTCGCCGTCAGCTCGTTGACGACGCCGAGGAACACCAGGGCCGCCCCGCCCGCCGCGGCGGGTGCCGCAAGCCGCAAGGTGACACGCAAGAAGGCGATCAACGGCGGCTTGCCCAGGGCCTGGGCCGCCTCGTCGAGCTCGCGCGGAGCCTGCGCCAGTCCCGCCCGCAAGTTCACGAGCGCCCGCGGCATGAAAAGCAGCGCATAGGCGCCCACCAGCACCAGCGAGGTCTGGTAGATGGCTGGCACGTTGTGGACGGTGATGGTCACCAGGGCAAGCGCCACCACGATGCCCGGCATTGAACTTGAAATGTAGTTGACGGCCTCAAGAGGCTTGCTGATCGGGCCGGGGTGGCGGATCACCAGGTAGGCCAGCGGGAAGGCAAGCACTGTGGTCAGGACGGCCCCGGCCAGTCCGTAGCCAAGCGTCTGGACCAGCGCGTTGAGCAGATCGTCACGCTCCCACACCGCGCTGCCGCCTGCGATCAGCCAGCGGCCAACGTGCCACAGCGGCACACCCAGCGCCAGGATGCTCACCGCGACCAGGGCCAGCTGGGCGGGAACCTGGTACAGCCCCAGCCTCAGCCGGCCGGGATTCGACTGCGCACCTGCTCCCACCCTTGCATAGCGCGCGCTGCCACGTGACCTGGATTCGGCCAGCAGAAGCAGCAGACAGAACAGCACGAGCACGCTGGCAAGCATATTGGCCGCTGCGCCGTTGAAGGTTGACCTGAACTGGTCGTAAATGGCTGTGGTGAACGTGTCGAAGGCGATCATGGCGAAGGCACCGTATTCGGCGAGCAAATGCAGCGACACAAGCAGCGCCCCGCCCGCGGCGGCCAGGCGCAACTGCGGCAGGACGACCCTGAAGAACACCTTCCACGGCCCGAGCCCCAGTGACGCCGCGGACTGCTCAAGGGCCGGATCCAGCCGGCTCAGCACCGCCGCGACGGGGATGTACACCAGCGGGAAATAGGACAACACGGATATCAGCACGCCGCCAAAGATCCCGCCAAGTGTTGGATCTGCGCTGATCCAGGCGTAACTGTTCACGAACGCGGGAATGGCAAGCGGTGCGGCGAGGATCACGGCCCAGGCCTTGTTCCCGGCAAGGCTGGTGCGCTCCACCAGCCACGCGCCGCCAACCCCGATCACCACGCAGATCGGGACGGTGATCAGCACGAGGGAAGCGGTGTTAAGCAGCAATTCGCCAACGCGCGGGCGGAACACCAATTTCACAATGGTGTCCCACCCGGCGTTGACGGTTGCCGCCGCCACGAACCCCAGCGGCAGCAGGGAAAACGCGGCAATCAGCAAACAAAGTACGACGACGGGCCAGGGGCCAAGGCGTGAGCCCCGGCTCCCAGCCGCGATAAGTGACGTTTTGACACCCGGGTTGCGGGCCGCCGTCGTACTTTTTGAAGAAGTCATCTGACCTACAGTAGACCAGCCTGCGTCATCAGATCGATGACTTTGGCGGAGTTCAACTTGGCGGGGTCGATCTTCGGGGCCTGCAGGTCTGCCAGCGGGAGGAGCTCCTTGTTGGCGCCGACACCGCTGCCGACGGGATATTCGAAGGACGTGCCCGTCTGCAGAATTGTCTGACCTGCCTTGCCTGTGACGAATTCCAGGAACTTCTGGGCGCTCGCCTGGTGCTGGCTGGAGGCTAGGACGCCGCCGCCGGAGATGGAAACAAACGCGCCCGGATCCTGGTTCTTGAAGTAGTGCAGGGCCACGTTCTTGGAGTTCTCGCCAGTCTTGAACTGGTCACCAAAGTAGTAGTAGTGGTAAATGATGGCACCTTCAATGGTGCCGGCATTGACGGCCTTCATGGCTGCACTGTTGCCCTTGATGGCGGATGCGTTTTCCTTCATGGACTTCAACCAGGCAAGAGTGGCGTCCTCGCCCTTGAGTTCCAGCATGGCGGAAACGATGGCCTGGAAATCGGCCCCTGACGGTGAAGCGGCCCAGCGGCCCTTCCAGGAGGCATCGGAGAGGTCCATGATGGACTTGGGCAGCTGCGCTTCGGTCAGCTTCGTCTTGTCATAGGCGAAAACCGTGCTGCGCGCTGCAATGCCAGCCCACTTGTTGGTGGAGGGACGGTATTCGGCTGGCACCTGCTCTTGCACCTTGGCGCTGATATCAGCAAACAAGCCCGCGGTTTCAACCTGCGTCATGGCCGGGGAGTTTTCGGTCAAGAAGACATCCGCCGGTGACTTGGCGCCCTCCGCCACGATCTGGCTGCTCATCTCAAGATCGTCGCCGTTGCGCACAGTGACCTTGATGCCTGTTTCCTTGGTGAACGCATCAACCCAGGCCTGGGTCAGGGTGTCGTGTTGGGCGTTGTAGACGGTGATCGCGTCGGTGGCCGAGCCTTCGCCGCCCTTGCTTCCCGCCGGTGCCGCAGCGCCGCTGCACGCGGCAAGGGCCAATACCGTCGCTCCGGCGAGCACTGTCAACGCGCTTGCGCCGAACCTCTTCTTGGTGAAAAACGTCTTCATGGGAGCCTCTCGGCGGTAGGAATAATTAGCGAACGTAAGTTGATCGTATTCCATGAATAGGGCAGCCTTACCTCATTCGGGGCCATTTGTGATGCAGCTCACTTTAAGTTTATGACCTCTTGGGCACAACTTAGGGTGCCTTGTCAGCATGCGCGGCCTTGCTCAAAAGCTCCGCTGCGCCGTTGACGTGCCTGTGCACAATTTCCGCCTTGAGCGCGACGCCGGATGCCTCCCCGATGCCCAGGCGCACCAGGGCCAGGGCCTCGGCTGCCGCGGCGAGCGCGTTGCCGGCGCGGGAGAGTTCGCGGTGCACGTCGTTGAGGTACCCGCCGGTACCTGTAGGGATTTCCATTCCTTCGCTGGGGCCCGCACGCTGGGCTTCCGCGGCGATGCGGCGGACCATGGGCAATAGATCGGCCAGGCCGTCGGCCACTACCACCATCGCCCCGTACGTTTCGGCAGCCTGCCCAACTGCCTTGCCGGGCGCAGCCCCTGTCTCGTCCAGGCCCTCAAGCATTTGGTGGAATCGGTCAAGTCCGCGGCGGAATCTGTCGTGGGCGCGGCGCCACACGCCCTTACCCAGCTCGGCGTCGTCGAGTCGGCCCTGGCGCGAGGCGCCAAAAAGTCCCTTGAGCATGCGCGTTAGAGGTACTGTCCGGGTCCGCCGGAATCCGGCCGCACCATCCCCGGCTCGCCAAGGTCGCCGCCAGGACCGGCCGATGCGCGGCGGGGTTCACCGTTCTCGCCGACCACGACGCCGGGCGCGATGACTGTCCCCGGCGGGAGCTGGTGCAGTGCCAGGCGCGCAGCTGTTTGCTGGTTTGCTGTGGCTTGGGCGGCCAACGCGGTTTGGATGCCATGGAACAGACCCTCAAGCCAGCCAACCAGCTGCGCCTGGGCAATGCGCAGTTCGGCGTCGGAAGGCGCGGATTTTTCGGCAAACGGCAGGCTCAGCCTGTGCAGCTCATCAACGAGTTCAGGGGCAAGGCCATCCTCAAGCTCCTTGATGGAGGCCTGGTGGATTTCGGCTAGGCGGGTCCTGGCGGCGTCATCAAGGGGTGCGCTCTTGACCTCGTCGAGCAGCTGTTTGACCATGGTGCCAATGCGCATCACCTTGGCCGGCCGGTCGACCATCTCGGCCACGGTGGCGGGTTCGCCTGGTGCCTTGGGATTCACAGGTGCACCGGCAGGGGCAGCCGCCTGCCCGCCGTCCGTCGAATTCTCCAGGACTGTGCCGACGGCCGCATCTTCAGAGGCCGGGATCTGCGCCTTTTCACTCATGGTGCCAGTCTCTCACGCCGGGGCAAAACCGGCCCCTCCCATCTGTGACGCAGTAAGTGCAGCGGAAAGCGCTTGCTGGCGGCATTTTGCAGCAGCTACTGCGTCATAGAACGCGGGCAGGGTCGCGGGTGGGGTGGGCCGCGGAGGATCAGCAGCAGCGGCCCTCCGGGTTGGCGTCCTGGCGGCTGTAGTTGTCGCGCCAGAACTCCTTCACTGTCATGGGGGCAACGTCGCAGCCGGTGGCCAGGTGGTGCTCGAGGTACAACTCGTAGGAGTCCTCCCCCAACACCCCCTTGAGGTACCGGCCCACCGCGCCAACGCCGCGGCCTGCCCTGCGCAGCACGTCCATGGCTAGTGCCCCGACCTCACTGTTTGCTTGCCGGATTCTGCCCATTCCTTCATGATGGCCTTTTCGGACTCCGTTGGCGCCATGGATGCCGGCGCGAAGATCCGTGACCCGACGGCCGGGTCCTCCATGCTGGGGCCGCCGCCTGCACGGATGGAACGGAGGGAGACCATGACCGCCGTCGTGATGACGATGATCGAAAGCACCACAAACACGATGGACAGCGTGCCCTGGACTGAAGTGTTGCGGACAACGGCGTCCATGGCCTCGACCGTCTTGGCGTTGCCGAAGCTTGTCTTGCCCGCGGCCAGGGCATCCTTGTACGCCTGGTGCTGGGCCCAATAGCCCACACCCGGAGCCTTGGAGAAGATCTTCTGGTAGGAGGCCACAATTGTCACGACCGTGACGAAAGCCAGCGGCGCAATGATGATCCACAGGAATTTCAGCTTGGTGTTCTTGGCGGCAATGGTGAGGCAAACAGCCAAGGCAATCGCAGCCAGCAGCTGGTTGGCGATACCGAACAGCGGGAACAAGGTGTTGATGCCGCCGAGGGGATCCGTGACACCCATGATCAGGATGGCTCCCCAGCCGGCCACCATGATGGCGGTGGTGATCCACATGCCCGGAAGCCATGAGTTGTCCTTGAACTTCGGCACAAAGTTGCCGATGGAATCCTGGAGCATGAAGCGGGCAACGCGGGTTCCTGCGTCGACGGCGGTCAGGATGAACAGGGCCTCGAACATGATGGCGAAATGGTACCAGAAGCTCATCATGGCCTGTCCGCCGGCCACCTGCTGCATGATGTGGGCCAGCCCCACGGCCAGGGTGGGTGCGCCGCCTGTGCGCGAAACGATGGACTCCTCGCCGACGTTGGCCGCGGTTTGTGCCAGCGTGGCCGGGTCAACGTGCACGCCGCTCAGCCCGAGCGAGTTCACAAACGCTGCCGCGCCCTCAATGGTGCCGCCGGTTGCGCCCGCGGAGGCGTTCATGGCGAAGTAGATGCCGCGGTCAATGGACAGCGCCGCGACGAGCGCCATGATGGCAACGAAGGACTCCATGAGCATGCCGCCGTAGCCGATGTAGCGGGCCTGGCGTTCCTTTTCAATCAGCTTCGGGGTGGTGCCGGAGGCGATCAGTGCGTGGAATCCGGACAGCGCGCCACAGGCGATCGTGACGAACAGGAAGGGGAACAGCGAGCCGGAGAAGACGGGGCCGTCGGAGCGGGACGCGAATTCGCTGAAGGCCGGGACGTTGATGGTGGGGCGGACAAGCACGATGGAGCCGGCCAGCATCACGATGGTGCCGATCTTCATGAACGTGGAGAGGTAGTCGCGCGGGGCCAGCAGCAGCCAGACAGGAAGGATGGCGGCTATGAAACCGTAGACGATGACGGCCCACGCAAGGGTGGTGCGGTTAATGCTGAAGACGTCAGAACCCCACTCGGTGGCTGCAACCATGCCGCCGCCGATGATGGCTGCAAGCAGCAACACGAAGCCGATAAGCGAGACTTCCATGACCTTGCCGGGGCGCAGGTAGCGCAGGTAGACACCCATGAACAGTGCGATCGGGATGGTCATGGATACCGAGAACACGCCCCACGGGGACTCGCCCAGGGCATTGACGACCACGAGCGCAAGGATGGCGACGATGATGATCATGATCAAGAGCGTGGCGATCAGGGCCGCCGTGCCGCCGATGACGCCGAGTTCCTCGCGGGCCATCTGGCCCAGGGAGCGGCCGCCGCGGCGCATGGAGAAGAACAGGACAAGGTAGTCCTGGACGGCACCGGCAAGCACGACGCCGACGATGATCCAGATGGTGCCGGGCAGGTAACCCATTTGGGCGGCCAGGATGGGGCCGACCAGCGGGCCGGCGCCTGCAATGGCGGCAAAGTGGTGGCCGAAGAGGACGTTGCGGTCGGTGGCTACGTAGTCCTTGCCGTCGGCCTTGTATTCGGCCGGGGTTGCACGCTTGTCGTTGGGGCGGAGCAGGAATTTTTCAATGACCTTGGAGTAAAAGCGGTAGCCGATCAAGTAGGTGCAGACGGCTGCGAAAACAAACCATATGGCGTTGACGGTTTCCCCGCGCACCACGGCCAGGACAACCCAGGCAACTCCGCCCAGAAGGGCAATGGCCGCCCAGAGGGCAATCTTCAGCGGGGTCCATTTGTGCTTTTCCTCCTCAGCATCCACATCCACTGCCACGGGCGGCAGTTCTGGATCCTGGACGAGAAGATCGCCGGGATCGGCGGCCCTGTTCGACGGCATTGTCATCTTTTTCCCTACGCTAAGTCATAAATACGGCCTTTCGACATTAGCAATATGGCGCAGGGCACACGGAGGATGTGCTGTGGGTCATGCATGAAAATCTGCCAAAGGTGGCGTCCGTGCGATGAACGGCACCTCAACGGGGCGAAGGCGGCTCGGGCAGGGCATCGCGGACCGGATCCCTTAGATCGTCAGCAGCACCTTGCCAACGTGGGCGCCTGAATCAAAGTACTCATGCGCGGCGGCAACCTGTGCCAGCGGGAAGGTCTTATCCACCATGGGCTTGACGGCGCCGCTGGCAACCAATGGCCAGACATGGTCGCGCACGCCCTCCATGATGGCCGCCTTTTCCTCAACCGGCCGCGCCCGCAGGGTCGTGCCAATAATGGCCGCGCGCTTGGTGAGCAGCGCACCCAGGTTGAGTTCCGCCGTGGCGCCTCCCTGCAGCCCGATGACCACGAGCCGGCCGTAGGTGGCGAGCGCTGCAACGTTGCGGGCCAGGTACTTGGCGCCGACGACGTCGAGAATCACGTTCGCGCCCAGCCCGCCGGTGTGTTCCATGACCCGCTCGAGGAAATCCTCCGTGCGGTAGTTGACGGCCAGGTCGGCACCAAGGTAGCCGGTGAGCATGGCGACCTTCTCGTCGCTGCCCGCCGTGGCAATGACCTTGGCACCGGCGGCCTTCGCCAACTGGATGGCCATGGCGCCGATGCCGCCGGCGCCACCGTGGATCAGCACGGTCTCCCCCGCCTGCAGTTGTGCGGTCATGAAGAGGTTTGAGTGCACGGTGGCGGCAACCTCGGGCAGGGCTGCGGCGGAAATCACGTCAATACCCTCAGGCAGGGACAGCACCTGGCCCGCGGGAACTGCCACCTGGGACGCATAACCCCCACCTGTGAGCAACGCCACAACCTTCTCGCCCAGGCTGAACGGCCGGGTCACCTCGGGGCCGAAACCCGCGATCCGACCCGAGACTTCAAGTCCCAAAATTTCGGATGCGCCAGGGGGCGGCGGGTAGAAACCACGGCGCTGCTGTACGTCTGCGCGGTTGATTCCCGCGGCAATCACGTCAATGAGCACCTCGCCGGGCCCGGGGGCGGGAACCGGCGCCTCGGCCAGTGCCAGCACCTCCGGCCCACCTGCGCCCCTTGTAACAATTGCCTTCATGACCTTCTCCATCGCCTTTTCTTCCTGAAAAATCCTGGCCGCGCCAGTGCTCATTTTGGTTGCACAGCCCTGCCTATGAAACACTACTAGGGTAAGGAAGGTTGTCCGAGCGGCCGATGGAGCTGGTCTTGAAAACCAGTGTGCGGTAACCCCGTACCAAGAGTTCGAATCTCTTACCTTCCGCGCATGAAAGGGAAGCAGTCTCATCACGAGACTGCTTCCCTTTTGCGTTTAATGCTCCCGTACCAGAAAGCACTTGTTCAAACAACATTCCACTGCCGCGTGCCCCAAGCACACTTTTTGACACTTTTTCGCTTGTTTTCACACGAAAGTCTTGTGTTTCCTTGACCGTAGGCAACCGTTCATGATTGATTCACATCTATGTGTTTGGCTCAAACACGTTCCTGCAAGGTTGGTCGGGGGGCTCGCCTTTTCCTATTTCCGCTGAGTCCCTCCATACCGCACCTGCGGGTCATCATCACTCATGGCACAACGATGTGCCACACTTTCGAGAGTTGGGGACATGACGAGCAACACCTTCATCAAGGCAGGGCTGGGGGCCGTGCTGGCCTTTGGACTTGCCGTGGCCCCGCTGGCGATTTCGCCGGCACTGGCCGAGCAAAACGCCGCAACAGCGGATGACACCACGACGGCGGCGCTTGCGCCAGCGGCCGCCGTCACCGCAGCACCCCATGTGGTCATCAATGAGGCATACCTCAATGGTGGCAGCGCTGGCGCCACGTACGCCAACAAGTTCGTGGAGTTGTACAACCCCACGGATGCGTCCGTGGACCTCAGCGGATGGTCGCTGCAGTACCGCTCACCAGCAGGGACAGGACTCCCCGGAAACGTGGCGGCGCTGAGCGGCACCATTGCCGCCAAGGGCTACTTCCTGGTCAGCGGCACAACGAACGGCACCAATGGCCGCGCCCTGCCGCCCACCGACTACACGGCCAACACCATCAATCCCGGCGCAGGCGGGGGAACCCTCATCCTGTCGGACCAGGCCAAGGCCCTGCCTTCCCTGTCCACCGGATCCGTTGTTGGCGAGGCCGGCGTTGTGGATCTGTTGGGCTACGGCACCTCAAACACCTTCGAGACAGCTGACAGCCCGACCGGTTCGGTCTCGAAGTCCCTAAACCGCAGGGACTTCGCCGACACGGACAGCAATGCAGCCGACTTCACACCCGCCGACCCCACCCCCGTGGGCGCCAAGGGCGGGGACACCCCTGCGCCCCCGCCGGAAGATTCCGGCGCCAAGACCATCGCCGAAATTCAGGGCACCGGCGCCCAGAGCCCCCTGGTGAACACCACTGTCACCACCAAGGGCAAGGTCACGGCCGTGTACCCCGACGGTGGCTTCAGCGGGTACTACATCCAGACTCCGGGGACCGGCGGCGACCTTGACCTCGCCACCCACAAGGCATCGGACGCCGTTTTCGTCTACTCGCCTGCCACTGTGCGAAACGTCAAGGTGGGCGACTACGTCCAGGTCAGTGGCCTCGTCACCGAATTTGGCGGCGCAAGTGATGCCAACAAGACCACGGAAATCAATGTGGCCGCCGGCGGCATGAGCGTCCTGACGGATGCCGCCCCGGAGGTCAAAGCCACGGTGCTGACGACCCTGCCTGCCACCGACGTGCAGCGTGAAACACTTGAAGGCATGTTGGTGGCCCCGCAGGGCAAATACACCATCACCGACAACTACTCGCTGAACAACTATGGCGAGATTGGCTTGGCCGCCGGTGACAAGCCGCTCGAACAGCCCACCGCGATGGGAACCATCGGATCCGATGCGTACAACGCCGCGATTGCCAGGAACAAGGCAGCCGCCATTGGCATGGACGACGGCGCCAGCACCAGCTTCCTCACCAACCCGTCAGGGTCGTCAATCCCCCTGCCGTGGCTGACCGATGCATCCCCGATGCGCGTTGGCACGACGGCGGAATTCACCTCCCCGGTGATCTTTGACAACCGCAACAACGCCTACAAGTTCCAGCCGTTGACCGCGCTCACGGTTGGCAACGCCGACCAGGTCAAGCCGATCAACTTTGGCAGCAACCGTGCACCCACACCGGCCAATGTTGGCGGAAACCTGAAGGTTGCCTCCTTCAACGTGCAGAACTACTTCCCCACCACGGGCGACCAAGACCCCAAGTGCCAGTTCTACACTGACCGCGCGGGCAACCCCGTCACAGTCAAGACCGGCTGCCTGCAGCGCGGCGCCGCCAACCCGGCGAGCCTGAAGCGCCAGCAGGACAAGATCGTCTCAGGCATCAACGCTTCAGGCGCCGATGTACTCTCGCTGGAGGAAATTGAAAACTCCGCGAAGTTCGGCATGGACCGCGACCACGCGTTGTCCACGCTGGTTGCCGCGCTCAACGATGGCGCCCCGAACACCTGGGACTACGTCCGATCCCCTGCCCAGCGCCCGGCGCTAACGGACGAGGATGTCATCCGGACCGCCTTCATCTTCAAGAAGAATGTTGCGGCACCCGTTGGCAATTCCGTCATCCTCGACGACAAGGCATTCACCGGCATTGCACGCCAGCCGCTGGCCCAGTCGTTCAAGCTGGCCGGCGCCCCGGACTCGTCCAAGATGCTGCTCATCGTGAACCACTTCAAGTCCAAGGGTTCGGCGGCAACACCGGATGACACCGACAAGGGCCAGGGCAACTCCAACCTGGCACGCACCGCGCAGGCCAAGGCGCTGTTGGCGTTCTCCAACGCACAGCAGAGCGCCCAGGGCACCGACAAGGTACTGCTCATGGGCGACTTCAACGCCTACCTGTTCGAGGATCCCATTGTGACCCTCACCGCGGCCGGTTACACGGACCAGGATGCCAAGACCACCAAGCATTCGTACAGCTACGGCGGCATGGTCGGATCCCTGGACCACGTCCTGGCCTCGCCCGCAGCCGAGAAGCTCACCACCGGCGTCGACATTTGGAACATCAACTCCTCCGAATCCATTGCCATGGGCTACAGCCGCTACAACTACAACGTCACCGACTTCTTTGACACCTCCGCATTTGCCGCCTCCGATCACGACCCCGTGGTCGTCGGCCTGAACATGGGATCAACGGCGGCGACCAAGGAAATCACCCTCCTGAACATCAACGACTTCCACGGCCGTATCGACGCCAACACGGTGAAGTTTGCCGGCACGGTTGAACAGCTGCGTGCGGACTCCGGAGACGCCAACACGGCATTCCTTTCGGCAGGTGACAACATCGGCGCCAGCCTTTTTGCCTCGGCCTCACAGAACGACAAGCCCACCATCGACGTGCTGAACGCGCTGAAACTTCAGGCGTCCGCCGTCGGAAACCACGAGTTCGACAAGGGCTGGGCAGACCTTGATGCCCGTATCAGGGATGCAGCCGCCTGGGATTACCTTGGGGCCAACGTGTACGCGAAGGGCACCACCAACCCGGTGCTCGAGGAGTACAAGATCGTCACCCTCAACGGTGTGAAGGTTGCCATCATTGGCGCGCTCACCCAGGAAACCCCATCCTTGGTGACCCCGTCGGGCATCTCAATGCTTGAGTTCGGCGACCCGGTTGTCGCGGTGAACCGTGTGGCTAAGAAGATCACCGACGGCAAGCTCGCCGACGTCATCGTGGCCGAATACCACGAGGGCGCCGGCGCCGGCACTCCCGACGGAGCCACTTTTGAACAGGAAGTGGCTGCAGCAGGAGCGTTCCGGGAAATCGTGACGCAGACCAGCGCATCGGTCAATGCCATCTTCACAGGGCACACCCACAAGCAGTACGCGTGGGACGCCCCGATCCCCGGCGTTGCCGCAAACGCGGCACTGAAGACCCGCCCCGTGCTCCAGACAGGCAGCTACGGCGAGTTCATCGGCCAGGTCAAGCTGCAGGTGGATGCCTCCACCAACGCTGTTCTCTCCTACACGCAGGGCAATGTTCCCCGCACAACCGTGAACGACGCCACCTTGGTGGCCAAGTTCCCGCGTGTGGCCACGGTCAAGACCATCACGGACAAGGCCATCGCCGACGCCAAGATTGCCGGCAGCGTTCCGGTCGGCAAGATCTCCGCCGACATCACCACCGCCCAGACCTTCGACCCGGCTACGGGCAAGTACTCCCGTGACGACCGCGCCAACGAATCCGCGCTGGGCAACCTGGTGGGCAACTCCCTCCTGGATGCGCTGAAGTCGGAGCGGACGGGCGGGGCTGAGATCGGCGTCGTCAATCCCGGCGGCCTGCGTGCGGACCTGCTGTACAAGAACGACGGCTTCGCTGACGGTGTTGTCTCCTACGCCAACGCCAACGCGGTGCTGCCGTTCGTGAACAACCTGTGGACCACCTCCCTCACGGGCGCCCAGGTGAAGACCATGCTGGAGCAGCAGTGGCAGACCAACAAGGACGGCACCATCCCCAGCCGCCCGTTCCTGAACCTGGGCCTGTCCTCCAACGTGGACTACACCTACGACTCGAGTCGCACCTTGGGCGATCACATCACCTCGGTCACCATCAACGGTGCACCGTTGGATGCCAAGCGCTCCTACCGCGTGGGCACGTTCAGCTTCCTGGCAACGGGCGGCGATAACTTCCGCATCTTCACCCAGGGCACCAACACCAAGGATTCGGGCCTCATTGACCGCGACGCCTGGATTACCTACCTCGGTGAGAAGTCGAAGGCCACGCCGATTGCACCCGACTTCTCCCGCCGCGGCGTGGACGTGGTGGGTGCTCCGGCAGCTGTCACCGAAGGCCAGCAGGTCACCCTCGATTTGGTGAAGCTTGACCTGACCTCGCTCGGGGTCACCAGGTCAACCAAGGTCACGCTCCGTTACGAGCCCTCAGGCAGCGGCGGAGGCACCAACTTCGCCGTCCTGGCAGCCGCGGTCCTGCCGTCGGAACTGGGCACCTTCGCCGTCACCGACGGCGCCGCGACCCTGGGCTTCACCGTTCCGGCGCAGCTGAATGCCAGCCGCTTCACCATCACCACCGACGGCGGAACCTACGCCCGATTGCCGATCGCCATCCCGGTGACGGCCGATGCAGGAACGCCGACACCCACCGGAAGCACGACGCCGACCACCACCGCACCGGGCACCTCACCCTCCGCGACGGCCGGCTCGGGCAACGGTTCCGGCAACCTGGCCGCCACGGGAGCCACCGCGCTTCCGCTGGGTCTGGGCGCCCTTGTCCTGTTGGGCGCTGGCGCAGCAGTTGCCATGGCAGCACGCCGCAAGGCAGCCCGCCACTGACCGGCACACAGGGCAAAAATGCGCCCGCCCCCGCTTCTCGCGCCCGTTCAACGGGTACGAAAAGCAGGGGGCGGGCGCATTTTTTGCGGCGCGGAATTTAGGCAAGGATGGCGGCGGCGATCGCGTCGGCGTCCAGGACTGTGCGGTGCCCGCTGCGGTATTTCGCCGATGCCTCGGCCGCGATGGCCGTCCCCCACTGCACCGATGAAAGCTGGAGCCCCAGCACGTACAACCCGTCAACCGGGGCACCAGTTGCATCGAGCGGACGGTACGGCGGGGCCGACACGTCAAGGCCGCTCGTCACCACGGGTTCACCGTCGGAGGCGAGCATGAGGCGCGGGCGGGCCAGGCCGTCGTCCATGAGGTGCCGCAGCAGCTCGGATTCGCTGCTCCGGACGTTGTTGGCAGGGGCCAGCGCCTCGACGAGGTGGCGGGCCTGCCACGGGGTGTCGGCCACCCACGGCGAACTGGCCGTGAACAGCCCGTGCTTGATGCGGAACACGGGGTCGGGGCCGGCGAAATGCACCACCCCGGCACGCACCAACGCTGCCAGCTGCTCGACGCGCACGGCAGGCGGACCGCTTGCGAGTCCTTCGACGAAGCCCTCAAACCAGCCGCGCAGCTCCCCCAGCCACGATTCCTGTGTGATGCCTCGATCCGCCACGAGGGACTTGATGATGGCACGCCCCGCGTTCAGGGCACCGATGGCCATCTTGATGGGGTCCTCCTCGCCGCGGGCAGATCCCGCAGCGTCGGCGGCCAGATAGTCCAGGACCGCAGCGTCCAGGGCCTGGTGTGAGGGGAAGCGATGTTCGCCGCTTGCCCGCAGGGGGTGCCTTGCCAGGGGGCGGGCCAGGCCCTGCAGGTCAAGGACGTGGCCGTCCTGCACGTGCCGGCCCAGCAGTTCCTTCAGCCGCGGCACCCACGCCGGGTCCCCGCCGTCGAGCCCTTCATGCAGCAGCGCATCAAGCTCGGGCAGCAGCTGCAAAGAGACGGTCTCCGGACGGGTCCGGGCCAGCGTCGTGTAGTAGGCCCAGAGCGTGTCGCGGTGCAGCAGGGGCCAGATGTCGTGGTCAAAGCCTGCCGTGGCACCCATCGCCCGGATGGCGGCAACGGCGTCCTCGCCAAGGAAGCGCAGCGTGAGAGACTGCGGGTAATAGCTCGCCAGCTCCGCCTTCGCCCGGTATGGGGTGCCGCGCCGCGACGCGCCGACAATGACAGGCTCGCGCCCCGACGCAACGTAGCGCAGCGCCTCCCCCGCAGGCAGGCCTGTGGGTTCGAATGCCCCGCCACGCCCCTCCGTCAGCTGGCCGAGTACGTCAAAAAAGTTCAGTCCCATGCCGCGCACCAGCACGGTTTCCCCGGGCGGCAACCGATCCCAGTCGACGTCGTTCGGCACGGCAGGGGGCAAATACGTGAGCCCGTGGGAGCGGGCGTCTTCGCGCAGCTCGTGCTGGGCCGGGCTCAGCTCCGACTCCACGTGCCCCAGCGCCAGCACCACCTTGTCCGCGCTCAGGCGTTCGCCATCGGCAAGGACGACGTCGAACCCACCGTTTTCGTCGTCACGGACCACCCGCTCCGCCTCGGCGGCATGGACGGTGAGGCTCACGCCCTCGGGCATGTTTTCGGTGAGCTGGGCAAAGCACCAGCCCAGGTAGCGGCCGTAGAGGGCCCGGCTGGGGAAGTTCGAGGGGCCAAGGCCGGCAAGCTCCATTGTGTCGCCTTCGCTCAGCTGGCTCCACGGTGCCGTTTGCTGCGCGACGCGCCACTGGTTGAAGCTGCAGCCTGCCAGGGGTGGGGCCACGACGCCCTGATCGGGGATCAGGGTGGGGAAGAAACTTTGCGTGTTCATCAGGTACAGTCGCGACTGTTCGGTGCGCCAGACATGGCCCGGGCCGGGCGGAAATGGGTCGACAAGGTGGATGTCCAACCGTCCGGTTCCGCCGCCCTGTCCCGCGAGGTGCGCGTGCTGGGCCAGCAGCCGTTCCATGACTGAGCTCCCGCGGGGCCCCGCCCCCACTATGACAACGCTCTGCTCACCCAAGGAATCCACTCCTTGAGTTTACTTGAGCCCGGCCGGTGCGCCCCGTGCCTAGGATGGGGCTATGACCGACGCAGCCCTGCCCCCAAGCATTTCAGAACAGCCCCGTGACGAATTTCTCTGGCTCGAAGACATCCATGGCGACGATGCCATGGCCTGGGTCCGTGAGCGCAATGAGAGGACCGACGCGGCCCTGGTGAACCCCGCCTACACGGCGCTCGAAGCCAAGGTCCTTGAGGTGCTGGACTCCAAGGACAGGATTCCCATGGTCACCAAGCGTGGGAATTGGTACTACAACTTCTGGCGGGACGAGGCGAATCCACGCGGGCTGTGGCGCCGCACCTCGTGGGAAAGCTATACCGGTGGCGACACCGCGTGGGAGGTCCTGCTCGACGTCGATGCCCTGTGCGTCGCCGAGGATGCCGAGTGGATGTGGGCCGGGGCATCGCTGCTGCGCCCTGCACCTGGCGGGGAATACAGGCAGGCCATGGTGGCGCTGTCCCCCGACGGCGGCGACGCCGTTGCCTACAGGGAGTTCGACCTTGCCACCCTCGGTTTTGTGCAAGGCGGCTTTGACCTTCCGACGGCGAAGACCCGCCTTGGCTGGCTGGATGCTGACACGCTGTACGTCGGGACAGACACGGGCGAGGGCTCCATGACGGCCTCCTCCTACCCTGCCGCCACGCGGGTCCTGCACAGGGGCGAGCCATTGGCAGCACTCGCATCGAAGGAGCCCCTGTTCTCGGTGCCGCTTGACCACCTCAGCGGCGGTGTTTCCCACAGCAGCACCCCGGGTTTTGAGCGCGACGTTGCTTACGACGTCCTGGACTTTTTCAACACCCGCAGCTATCTGCGGGTTGGCGATGAATGGGTGCATATCGACGTCCCAGACGACATGAGCGTGTCCCTCCACCATGAGTGGCTGCTCCTGCGGCCGCGCACCGACTGGACCGTGGGCGGGGTACTGTATGCGGCTGGCACACTGCTCGCCGTTGAACTCGACGCCTTCATGGCCGGGGGCAGGGAACTGCGGACCATCTTCGCACCCACACCCACGCAATCGCTGCAGTCGTGGAGCTGGACCCAGGACTTCCTGCTGCTGAACTTGTTGTCGGATGTCTCATCGAAGATTCTTGTGCTTGACCCATCGGCCGAATGGGCGGCCGCCGAACTCGACGCCTGCCCGCCGCTGCACTCGGTTGACGCCTACGCCGTGGACGACGAGGACCCCGAGTCCGGCAACGACTATTGGCTCCTCACCTCGGGGTTCCTCACCCCCACCACCGTTTACCGCGGCACGCTTGACCCTCGCGAGCGCGCACCAGCAGCGCTGGTGCGGGAGGCGCCGTCGTTCTTCAATGCCGACAACTACAGCGTGGAGCAGCACTTCGCCACCTCCGCCGACGGCACGCGCGTGCCCTACTTCCAGGTGGGGCCCAAGAACCTGGTGCTCGACGGCGCGAACCCCACCTTGTTGAGCGGGTACGGCGGGTTTGAGGTGTCGCGCACGCCGGCATACAGCGGGGCCGTGGGGCGCAGCTGGCTTGAACGCGGGGGCGTGTTCGTGGTGGCCAACATCCGTGGCGGCGGCGAATACGGGCCCGCCTGGCATACGGCGGCCCTGCAGGAAAACCGCCACCGCGCGTACGAGGACTTCGCCGCCGTCGCCCGCGACCTGAGCGCGCGCGGGGTGGCTGCACCTGCCGCGCTGGGCTGTGCGGGCGGCAGCAACGGCGGCCTGCTGGTGGGCAACATGCTCACCCACTATCCGGAGCTGTTCGGCGCCGTATCGTGCGGGGTTCCGCTGCTTGACATGCGCCGCTACACGAAATTGTCGGCCGGGGCGTCCTGGATTGCCGAATATGGCGACCCCGACGTGCCCGAGCAATGGGAATTCATCAAAACCTTCTCGCCGTACCACCTGCTGCGTCCCGGCACCAGATATCCGGCCACGTTCATTTGGACGGCGACCTCCGATGACAGGGTAGGCCCGGTGCAAGCGCGCAAGATGGCTGCACGCATGGAATCCATGGGCATTCCCGTCTGGTTCCATGAGGCGCTGGAAGGTGGGCACGCAGGCGCTGGGAACAATGAGCAGGCAGCACGGCTGCACACCGCCTCGCATGAATTCCTGTGGCGGGCGCTGACCGGGGGCTTTGAGAAGGGACTTGGCGGCAGCTAGTGCTCCCTGCTCGGGCAAAAATAGCCAATGTCGCGTGATTTTCACCCAACACCTCCCCTCGTTTTGCTTTGCAGGGCAACTACTGGGTAAAGTTTGGGATGCTGGTTAGGGGCTTCTACCTTAGCCAGTGCTGGAGACGTGCCAGAGCGGCCGAATGGGCTTCACTGCTAATGAAGTGTGGGGCACAACTCCACCGGGGGTTCAAATCCCCCCGTCTCCGCCAAATGATGCGCCCCTTGATTCCTCGAGGGGCGCATTTTTGTTGCCCCGGCCCGTGGACGGACGGCTTGTGCGCAACATGATCGTCACGGTCGGCGTTTTCCCCCGCCCACTCAAACATCGGACCATTAGACTGGGGCTATGGCTGTAACTGATGAAGCAATTACCAAAATCAAGGACATGATCATCTCCGGTGAACTGTCCGCAGGTGACCGCCTGCCGCCAGAGAAGGAACTCAGTGAAAAGCTGGGGCTCTCCCGCAGTTCGCTGCGCGAGGCTGTCAAAGCGCTGGAAATCATCAGGATTCTCGATGTCCGCCGCGGCGACGGCACCTACGTGACAAGCCTTGAACCTAAGCTGCTGACCGAGGCCATGACGTTCATTGTCGACCTGCACCAGGACGAATCCATCCTGGACATTTTTGAGGTCCGCCGCATTCTCGAACCCGCCGCAGCAGCCATTGCCGCCGGGCGCATCACGCCCGGGCAAATAGCGGCATTGCGCGCCACAATGGAAAACATCGACGACGAGACGAGCGTTGAGCAGCTCGTTGAGCATGACTTAATCTTCCACGGGCTGATCACCGCCGCAGCCAACAACCCCTACATGGCGAGCGTTTTGGATGCTCTCTCAAGCAGCACTGTCAGGGCCCGCATTTGGCGCGGACTGACGCAGGAGAAAGCCGTGGACCGCACACTCTCCGAGCACTTAGCCATCATAGAGGCGCTGGAGCGTGGCGACGCAGAACTGGCCAAGTCCCTGCTGACGGTGCACATCAGCGGCGTCGAACACTGGCTCCGCCAGGCACTGTAACCCTGTACAGGGGCAGACCCGCAAAGTGCCCCGCCTAATCCAGCCACCCGTTAAACAAACTGGCCCGCAGTAAACTGCGGGCCAGTTGCGCGAGATTCTACTCGTAGAGGTTCGCGGCGATCTTGGGATCGGCAATGTTGGTCTTGTCGTACCAGTAGAAGCCGGTGTCGATGACCTTCTGAACCTTTTCGCCCTTGATGGCGGCAACGGCGGCCTTGACAGTCTCGTAGCCAATGCCCACCGGGTTCTGGGTCACGGCGCCTGCCATGAGGCCGTCCTTGATGGCGTCCATCTGTGCCTTGCCGGAGTCGAAGCCGACGATTGTCAGCTTGCCTGTCTTGTTCATCTCCTTGACAGCGTTGACAATACCGATGGCCGCGCCTTCGTTGGTGCCGTACATGCCGGCCAGGTTCGGATTCGCTGTCATCATGGCCTTGGCTGCGTCGGTGGACTTGGCCTGGTCGCCATCCGCGTACTGGATGTCAACGATCTTGATGTCCGGAGCGTTGGCCTTCATGTAGTCAACGAAGCCGTCGCGGCGGTCGGTGCCGGAGGTGGCCGTCTGGGAGTGGCCGATGATGCCGACCTCGCCCTTGTTGCCCAGCAGCTGAGCCATGTGCTTTGCAGCTTCGGCGGCGGCGGCCTTGTTGTCGGTGGAGGCGGTTGCCACGGGGATGTCGGATTCGACGCCGGAGTCAAAGGCAACCACGGGGATGTTCTTGCTCTTGGCATCTTTCAGGACGCCCTCGGCGGCCTTGGAGTCAAGGGCGGCCAGGGCCAGCGCCTGCGGGTTCTTCGCCATGGCGTTGTTCAGCTGGTCCATCTGCTGCTGAACGTTAGTTTCCTTGTCCGGGCCCTCGAAGGAGATTTCCACGTCGAATTCCTTCGCAGCGTTCTCGGCACCCTGCTTCACTGACTGCCAGAACTGGTGCTGGAAGCCCTTGGAAACGATGGCAATGTAAGGCTTCTTGCCATCGGCAGCGCCGCCGGCGGCCGGTTTTGCTGCTTCGGTGTCACAGGCCGCAACACCCAGGGAGAGGGCGGCTACTGAGGCCAGGGCGAGAAATTTTCTTCTTTGCATGGTCTTACTCCTTCATATGAACGCGTTGACAGATCGGTACTTCAGGAATTGCTCTTGAGGAATATTTAGTTGGTGGCCTTTTTGCGGCGCACCATGTCCAGGTACACGGCCAGCAGGATGACCACGCCGACTGCGACCTGCTGCCATTCCTGCGGGATCGACATGATCGAGAGTCCGTTGGTGAGCACCGACATGATCAGCGCGCCAATGACTGTGCCGATGATGGAGCCCTTGCCACCGGCAAGCGATGTTCCACCAATAACGACGGCGGCAATCGCCTGAAGCTCCAAGCCGGCGCCTCCTGCGGGCTGGGCCGAGTTGAGGCGGGCCGCGGCGACGACGCCGGCGAGGCCTGTGAAGCAGCCTGCGACGGTGTAGATCAAAACTGTCCACTTCTTGACGTTCACACCGGAGAGGGCTGTTGCCTGTTCGTTGCTGCCGATGGAGTAGGTGTAGCGGCCAAGGATGCTCTTGGAGAGCAGGAGTCCGGCGATGATGGCTGCCGCAAACAAGATGAACACGGCGTTGGGGATGACAAGGCCGGGGATTGACTTGCCGAGGGCGAAGATCTTCTGGAAGCCGGCAATCTCATTGGTGTAGATGGGCTTGGTGCCCGATATGACAAGGGCCAGGCCGGCGGCGACCATCATCATGGCCAGGGTTGCAATGAACGGCGGGATTTTCATGACTGCCACAAGGAAGCCGTTGATGCCGCCCATCAGCGCACCGAACAGCACACCGCAGAGCACGCCAACGATCATGGGCATGCCCATCTGGGTCATGAACACGGCCGTCATGACCGAGCACAGGGTCATGCCGGTGCCGATGGACAGGTCGATGCCGCCGGTGATGATGACGAAGGTGGTGCCAAGGGCCAGCAGGCCCGTCACCACGGTGGAGAGCAGGATGTTGGAGAGGTTCGCGGCCTGGTAGAAGTTGGAGCTTGCCACGGAGAAGAACAGCACCAATGCCAACAGGCTGGCGAAGGCCAGCAGCTGCTGGAAGCTTGCCCGGAGCCGGGTGTTGAATTCTGATTTTTTGTTGCTGGCAACCTTGGCGGCTTGCCCAGCGTCCTTTGTCAGGGTCATCGTCTTTGCCGTACTTTCTTACTTCGTGGTGCGCGGAGCGCTGGGGAGAGGTGTCAGGACGGACGATTCTATGTTTTGCGTAGCCAGTTCCATGATGTTCTCCTGGGTGGCTTCGGCGTTGGAGAGGAAGCCTGTGAGTCGGCCTTCGCTCATCACGGCAATGCGGTGCGAGAGGCGCAGCACCTCGGGCAGTTCCGAGGAAATCATGATGATGGACTTGCCCTGCACCAGCAGCTCGTTCAGCAGCGCATAGATTTCCTCCTTGGCGCCGACGTCGATCCCCCGGGTCGGCTCGTCAAAGATCAGGATGTCGCAGTCCTTGACCAGCCATTTGGCAATGACGATCTTCTGCTGGTTTCCACCGGAGAGGTTCTTGGCGATCTGCGCGCTTGACGGGGTCTTGATGCGCAGCTTGTCGATGTACGTCGTGGCCGTTGCCTTCATGGCCTTGTCGTCGAGCATGCCCATGCGGCTGAACATCTTCAGCGAACTCAGGGCAATGTTGTCCTTGACGTCGCGCTCGAGCAGCAGGCCAAGGTGCTTGCGGTCCTCGGAGAGGTAGCCGATGCCCATGCCGGCGGCCACTGCCGGGTTGCCGATGGTCACGGGCGTGCCGTTGAGCTCAATCGTGCCAGCCGATACGCGGTCGGCGCCGACGATGGCGCGGGCAATCTCGGTGCGGCCGGCGCCCATGAGCCCGGCGAAGCCGAGGATCTCGCCCTTGTGCAGCTCAAAGTTGATGTCGCGCAGGAAGTCCTTTGTCTCCAGTCCGCTGACCTTCAGGACCACCTCGTCCGACGGCGTATGGGTCGCCGGGCGCTGGTTGCCGGAAATCTCGCGGCCAACCATCAAGTTGATGACCTCGCGCATGGTGGTTTCCGCCGTGTCGAGTGTGTGGATGTATTCGCCGTCGCGGATCACCGTGATGCGGTTGGAGATGGCCTTAAGCTCATCCATGCGGTGCGAGATGTAGATGACGCCGGTCTGCTCGTTCGTGAAGTTGCGGATCAGATCATGGAGGGTGGCCACTTCGGCGTCATTCAATGCTGCCGTGGGCTCATCCATGATCAGGATGCGCGACTTGTAGGACAGCGCCTTGGCGATTTCGACCATCTGCTGCTTGGCAACCGTCAGGTCCCCGACGCGAGCCTTCGGGTCAAGGTCGATGTTGATCCGGTCGAACAGGAGGCGGGCCTTGCGGTTCAGTGCCCGTTCGCTCAGGAAGATGCCGCCGATGCGGGGCTCCCGGCCAATGTAAATGTTTTGGGCGACAGTCAGGTCCTGCATCAGGTTGAATTCCTGGTGGATGATGCTGATGCCGAGCTCCTGGGCGTGCTTGGTGCCGCTGATGGCGACCTCTTCGCCGTCGATCTCAAAGGTGCCCGAATCCGGCACATAGATGCCGGAGAGCAGCTTCATGAGAGTCGACTTGCCTGCACCGTTCTCGCCAACCAGCGCCAGGACTTCATTGTGGCCAAGATCCAGCTGCATTTCGGAGAGCGCCTTGACTCCGGGAAAGCTTTTGTTCACCCCGGATATCCGAAGAAGTTTCTTGCTCATACTGCCCTCTCAACCCTCAAAAAAAGAACTGACATCAGACCTCTTTTGAAGCCCCTCGTCGATGATCGAAACCGCATGGACACGAATTGCGCCACCATCCCTTAGGTATTCCCTTTAGGTATTCCGGCTTGCGGGGCAATTCGACTTTCATCATGCTATGTTATCCACGCCACAAATACACACATTTGGCGTCAATACATCCGATGTTTACATAATTGTTACCGCAGGTAGCTCGCCCGCGCCGTCCCGGACCACAGGGACAGTGATTCCGAAGGGGCCAGCGCCCCAAAAAGGGCCGCAGCCACGTCAACGGTTTCCCGGTAGCTGCCGCCGAGCAGGCTAACCGGCCAGTCGCCGCCGAACATCAGCCGCTCCGGGCCAAAGGCGTTCAAGGCGATGTCCCAGACCGGCTCAAGTGCCTGTGCCGAAAACGCCGCACCGCCTGTGTGCAGCCCGGAAAATTTCGCCACTGTGTTGGGCAGCGCCGCAACTTTGCTCAGCTGACGCCGCCACAGCTCCATCTGCTCCGCAGTTCCTGCGCGTGGGGGCTTGCCCAGATGGTCAACAACCACTGTGAGGTCGGGTAGGGCGCGGGCAAGGTCAGCCACCTGGCCCAGGTGGCGTGGAAAGGCGTCGGGAACATCAAAGGCCAATCCTGCCTTTGACACCAGGGCCAGCGACCGGCGCACGGAGTCGAGTTCAAGGACGTTGGCGCGCGGATCGTCGTGGATCAGGGTGCGCACGCCGCACAACGCGGGGTTGGCGCCCCAGGTGTCCAACAGGGCGGCCGTCGCGGACGGATCCTCGAGGGGAAGCCAGCCAACCACCCCGACGATCCAGTCGTTGGCGGCGGCAGCGGCGAGCATCGACTCGGTGTCCGCGGCCGTGTCATCTGCCTGCACCAGGATCGCCTGGCCAATTCCGGCACCCGAGAGTGCTTCATGTGCCTGCCCGGGCGTGAAGGTGTCGTACAGGATCCCGTGGTTCGGCGTCAGCCAGGAATACTGGCCGGGCGACGGCTCCCACAGGTGCAGGTGCGCATCGATGCGGGCAGGGGGCGCCGTCGACTCAGGCATGGACTCAGCCGTTGACAAGGGATGCATCCAGCAGGCCGCGTGCTGCCATCGCGGTCCACAGTTCGGCGGGAATCCCGGCAGCCATGCGTTCGGCGGTCTGGATGATTTGCTCCGGCCTGGAGGCACCCACCACCACCGTGCTCACGGCCGGGTGGTTGACGGCGAACTGCAAGGCCGCGGCGGGAAGCTCCACGCCGAACTCCTCGCAACACGCGGCCAGTGCCTTGGCCCGTGCAAGGATCCCGGCGGGTGCGGGCTGGTAGTTGTAGAAAGCATCGTCAGGGACAACAGCGCGGGCCAGGATCCCTGAGTTGTAGACGCCGACGTTGGCAACCTTGACGTTGCGCTCAAGGCACAGCGGGAGCAGATCGGCTGCTGCCGGCTGCTCCAGGAGCGTGTAGCGCCCGGCCAACATGATCAGGTCAAGGTCGGCACCAAGGACGCATTCGCGCAGGGCGGCGGCCGAGTTTGCGCCGACGCCGATGGCCCTGATCATGCCCTCGGCCCGCAGCTTCTCAAGCGCCGGCAGTGCCTCCTTGATGCCTGCCTCGAGATCGTAGACGTCGGGGTCGTGCAGATAGGCAATGTCGATCGACTCGAGGCCGGTGCGCTCCAGGGATTCCTCAATGCTGCGCCGGATGCCGGCTTCGGAAGGGTCCCAGCGCCGTACGGTGTCGGCAGGCACGTCGAAGCCCTGGGTGTCGCGGGCGCCGTCGGGGTTTACCGCAGGCTCAAGGATCCGCCCCACCTTGGTGGAGATCACGAACTCATCGCGCGGCTTGGTGGTCAGGAACGCGCCAAGGCGCCGCTCCGACAGGCCCAATCCATAGTGCGGCGCCGTGTCGAAGTACCTGATGCCCGCATCCCAGCCGGCGGCGATGGTCGCGGCAGCAACGTCGTCGGACATGGCGCGGTAAAGGTTGCCGATGCCTGCGGCGCCGAAGCCGAGGCGACCCAGTTCGGGAAGGCTCATGGCAGTTCCCACACCTTCGCCAGGCCCATGTCATCGCCCGAGTAGTCGTCTTGGACCTCGAGCAGTTCGGCCATGACGGCCTGCCATTCGATGTTGACCGGGTTGAGCGCCAATTCCTTGCGCATGCCCTGGTAGTCGGCGACCTCGACGACGTGGAAGAGGTCCCGGCCGCTGCGCCAGATGGTCCACCCGGTGACGCCGGCCGCGCGCAGGGCCGCGTCGAGATCGTCGCCGATGCGGGCGTGGACGGAGTCGTATTCCGCCTCCCGCCCTGGCTTCAGGCGCGTGTGCAGGGCAATCTTCTGGGTCATGGGAGGTCACTTTCGATGGTCAGGAACAGTTCGATGACGGGCACGCCCACACCGGGGCGCTGCACGGGCAGTTTCATTGTCAGGGTTCCGGGAGCCTGACCCGCCGGAGTCATGCGTCCGCCGGCCTGGCCAGGATCAAGGACCATCATATGGACTTCGGATGCGTCATTGAGCAATGGCGCATAGAGCACCTTTCCCGCCAGGGACTGGTGGGCGCGCGGATCGATCTGGCCGTAGTTGGTCAACAGCTCGCGCACCTGGCCGTGCAGGTACTCGCGGTACTTGGCGGCGTCGGGACCCTCGTTGCTTGCCTGCCCGCACGGGGTGTTTGTTGACTTGTACTCCGTCAGGGCGGAGTCCCACAGTGCGCATCCGTCGTGGTGTTTGGTGGTCAGGGCCACGTACTTCATGCCGGCATTTTTGGCCGCGGTGGCCCACTCGCGCGGATCGTACAGATCGGCCTCCAAGTGCTCGAAGTACTTGCTGTGCTCCTGCACGAACATGCCGAGTCCGTCTTCGGTGAACCAGGGGGCGTGGGGGACGGTTACCTGGGCCGGTGCGGCCAGTGCTGACATTGTCCTAGACCTGCGCCTTGTGCGCTTCGTCGGCAGCCACCGCGGCTTCGGCGGCGTCCGCGAGCCAGAAGGCGCCGTCGGGGAAGGTGTATTCGGCCACGGATGCTGCATGCATCTCACTGCCGCCGCCGGGCGCAACGGGCGGCCAGTAGCAGCCGTCATGCACGTCAATCGGGGTCACAAAGTGCTCGTGGAGGTGGTCAACGAATTCGATCATCCTGTCATCCTTCTTCCCGGAGACAGCCACAAAGTCAAACATTGACAGGTGCTGGACAGCCTCACACAAGCCCACGCCGCCTGCGTGCGGGCAGACCCTGACACCGAATTTTGCGGCCAGCAACAAGATGGCAACGTTCTCATTGACGCCGGCAACGCGGGCTGCGTCGATCTGGAGCACCTGCAGGGACTCCGCCTGGAGCATCTGCTTGAAGACCACGCGGTTTTGCACGTGCTCGCCCGTGGCCACCGGGATCGGTGCAACGCCGCGGGCAATGGCAGCGTGACCCAGGATGTCATCAGGGCTGGTGGGCTCCTCGATCCAGGCGATGTCGAATTCGGCCAGGTGGGACATCCACTCGATGGCCTGCCCAACATCCCATCGCTGGTTGGCGTCAACTGCAATCTTGATGTCGGGTCCGACGGCGGTACGTGCGGCGCGCAGCCGGCGCACGTCGTCCTGCAGGTCGGCGCCGACCTTGAGCTTGATCTGCTTGAATCCGTCGGCGACAGCCTCGTGGGCCAGGCGGGTCAGCTTTTCATCGGAGTAGCCCAACCAGCCCGGTGTGGTGGTGTAGCCCGGGTAGCCTTCGGCCAGCAGGGAAGCCGCCCGCTCTTCGCGGCCAGGCTCTGCGACGCGCAGGATTTCCAGCGCTTCCGCACGGGTCAGCGCATCGCTGAGGTAGCGGAAGTCGACAAGGTCAACGAGTTCCTCCGGGCTCATGGAACCCAGCAGCTGCCACAGCGGCAGGCCTGCCCGCTTGGCCTTCAGGTCCCACAGGGCATTCGTCACGGCGCCGATGGCCATGTGCATGACGCCCTTCTCCGGGCCAAGCCAGCGCAGCTGGGAGTCATTGATGAATTCCATGTACGTGGCACCCATATCGGCGAGGAGCTCCTCGGTGTTGCGGCCCAGCAGGTACGGCGTCAGCGCCTTGATGGCCGCTGTTTCAACGTCGTTGCCGCGGCCAATGGTGAACACAAAGCCGTGGCCTTCGTGACCGTCACTGCTGTCTGTCACCACGCGCAGGTAGGCGGCCGAGTAGTCCGGATCCGGGTTCATGGCGTCGGAGCCATCCAGATCACGCGACGTGGGAAAACGGACGTCGCTGGTCTCTACGGCAATGATTGTACTCACGGGCTGCTCCCTGTGGATGGGTATAAAAGGCAAGAATGTTACGTCAAGCTAAACATCCGATGTTTCACATGTCAACATTCGAGATGATGCGCAAATCACGGGTTAGTGTGGGTAAAGTGACCTAAAAGCTCAGATGTTAAGGCCCCGCCGCGGGCCTCCAACAACAAGATAACGCGCCGTTTACGACTGTAGAGGACATGAATTCAATGAAGATTGCACGCCTTGGAGAGCAGGGACGGGAAATTCCCGTTGTCGTTGCCGCCGACTCCACCGGAACCGAGCAAAGCTATGACGCCCGCTCCATAACCGACACCATCGACGGCGCCTTCCTCGCCAACGGTGGCGTCGCCGCCCTGCGCACCGCCCTGGACAACGGGACGCTTCCGGTACTGGAAAATGGCGCGGAATTGCGCATCGGCTCCCCCATCGCACGGCCCAACAACGTTGTCTGCATCGGCATGAACTACGCCGCACACGCCGCCGAGTCCGGCGCCCTGCCGCCCACCATTCCCGTGGTGTTCCTGAAGCCGAACAACACGGTTGCCGGGCCTTTTGATGCATCCCCGATCCCGCCGCTGGCCGCCAAGTATGACTGGGAGGTGGAACTGGGCGTGGTGATCGGCCGCGAGGTCAGCTACCTCTCAAGCCTTGAAGAGGCAGCCGATGCTGTTGCCGGCTACGTCATTGCCAACGACTTGTCCGAGCGCGATTACCAGCTCCCCGGTGCCGCAGGCCAGTGGACCAAGGGCAAGTCACTGCCCAAGTCCACCCCGCTTGGCCCGTGGTTTGTGCCGGCAGGCGATGTTGACGCCAACAGCCTCCGGCTCAAGAGTTGGGTCAACGGCGAACCCCGCCAGGACTCCAACACGGCAGATTTGATCTTCGACGTCCCCACGATCATCCACCACCTGAGCCAGTACATGGTGTTGGAGCCGGGCGACGTCGTGCTGACAGGCACCCCCGAGGGAGTTGCCCTCTCCGGCCGCTTCCCCTACATCCAGGACGGCGACGTCGTGGAGCTTGAAATCGACGGCCTGGGCCGCCAGCGTCAGGAATTCTTCCGCGCCGGAACCACCTCACAGGAGGCATAAATGAGCCAGGAACTCTCCACCCTCACCGCTGTCGTCACCGGCGGAGCATCGGGCATCGGTGCAGCCATCGCAGCGAAGCTACAGTCCATGGGCGCTCAGGTTTCAGTTCTTGACCTCAACACGGGCAACCTCCCCGAGGGCCAGATCGGCTTCGCCTGCAACGTCGCCGACGACGCTTCAGTCAGGGCCGCGATCGAGGGCACAGTCTCTGCCTTCGGCGGCATTGACATCGTCATTAACAACGCCGGCATCGGCGCCATCGGCACGGTCGAAGACAACGACGACGCCGAATGGGCGCGCGTTTGGGACATCAACGTTGTTGGCATGGTGCGCGTATCCCGCGCAGCAATGCCGCACCTGCGCAACTCCAAGGCAGCAGCAATCGTGAACACCTGCTCCATCGCCGCCACCGCGGGCCTGCCCCAGCGCGCTCTCTACACGGCCACCAAGGGCGCAGTCCTCTCCCTGACCCGTGCAATGGCAGCAGACCACCTCCGCGAAGGCGTCCGCGTCAATGCCGTCAACCCCGGCACAGCCGACACCCCCTGGATAGGACGCCTCATGGACCAGGCCACGGATCCGACAGCCGAGCGTGCAGCATTGAACGCCCGCCAGCCGCACGGCCGTCTCGTCGCAGCCGAAGAAGTAGCCGGCGCGGTTGCCTACCTCGCGAGCCCGCTCTCGGGTTCCACCACCGGAACCTCCATCGCCGTCGACGGCGGCATGCAGGAACTGCGCCTGCGCCCCGTGGGACAGTAACAACCCGCACTTAACGAACTGGCTGTGAGCCTGGTTGGAAGGCGGTCTGGGACTGGCTGGCAGGATGGGGGACTAGCCGGCCTGGGCCAGCACCAGCGGGAGGACCTGGTCCACGCCGCCCTGGCGCAGGGCACGCCCTGCAACCGTGAGGCTCCACCTGCTGTCCACCAGATCATCCAGGAGCAGGATGGGTCCTCGCGGGCAGGCTGCGAGCGCGGCTTCGAGGTCGGCTCCCACGGCGAACCTGTCCCAGACTCCGGCCAGGCGGTAGGCGCTGTTGCCGCCGCGCGCGCCGGTGGGTCCGCCGAACTGGAGGGACAGTTCACCCAGGTAGGGCAGCCTGCCGATCTCGCAGATCGCCTGGGCGAAGGACCGCAGCAGCTGGGGCCTTGTCCGTGATGGCATGGCCACCACTGCCACGGGGCGGCCTGCCCCTTCCCAGCCGTTCTGGCCCCATTCGCGCAGTACCGCAACCACGGCCTGGGCCATGGCGGGGTCTACGGGGGCGTCGGGCGCTGCGGCGGCGAACATGGCCCGCAGCGAGTTGCCCCAGCCGAGGTCTGTGAGCCTTGCCAGGGCCCGGCCGGTGGCAACAATTTCGTCGGCCTTGAGCTTTCCCTTGACCGGGACACCAAGACGGTCCATGCCAGTGGGCCACATGGCCCGCGGATCCAACGGAAGCCCGGCGTGTCGCAGCGACTCCCCCGCGGCCTCGGCCGCACTAGAGATCACGTCTGCGCTGAACCAGCGCCCGGCGCAATTATCGCACCGGCCGCACGGTGTTGCGGTGTCGTCGTCGAGCGCATCGGCCAGATACTCCATGCGACAGCCGGACATGCGCTCGTAGTCAACCATTGACTGCGCCTCGTCCACGCGGGCCTGCGCAATTCGCCTGTACCGTTGCTCGTCGTAAACCCACGGCTGGCCCGTGGATTCCCAGCCTCCAGTGACCCGCCGCACGGCACCGTCAACGGCCAGCACCTTCAACAGGAGCTCAAGCGGGGTGCGCCTGAGGTCAACGCGCGCCTCAAGCGCAGGCGTCGACATCGGCTTGGGAGCCTCGCCCAGGGCCGTCAGCACTGCCATGGCCTTGTCCTTGGCAGGCATCGACGCCGTGGCAAAGTACCGCCAAATGTCGGCATCCTCGCTGCCCGGCAGGAGCAGCACGTCGGCGTTGGCGCTGCCACGGCCCGCACGCCCCACCTGCTGGTAGTACGCCACGGGGGACGACGGCGCCCCCAGATGCACAACGAAGCCAAGGTCGGGCTTGTCGAACCCCATGCCCAGGGCACTGGTGGCCACGAGCGCCTTCACCTGGTTGTTCTTCAGGGAGTCCTCGAGCGCTTCGCGTTCCATGGTGTCGGTGCGGCCCGTATAGGCCTTGACGGCATGCCCGGCTCCGGCCAGCAGCCGGGCGGTGTCCTCCGCCGCCGAGACTGTCAGGGTGTAAATGATGCCGCTGCCGGGCAGTTCGGACAGGTGGGTGAGCAGCCAGCCGAGCCTGTCGCGGGAATCGGCAAGACGGAGCACACCAAGACGCAGGGACTTGCGGGCCAGCGGGCCCCTGATGGTGAAGACTCCTGCGCCCAGCTGCTCTTCAATGTCGGCGACAACGCGCGAGTTGGCCGTCGCGGTGGTGGCCAGCACGGGCACCGAGTCGGGCAGCTTGGCGATCAGGTCCGCGATGCGGCGGTAATCGGGGCGGAAATCATGGCCCCAGTCGGAGATGCAGTGCGCCTCATCAACCACCAGGAGCCCTGTGCGCCGAATCAGGGCGGGCAGCTGGTTCTCCTGGAACGAGGGGTTTGTCAGCCGCTCGGGCGACACCAACAGCACATCCACCTCGTCCGCTGCCAACGCCGCGGACACCTCGCCCCATTCGGTGGCATTGGCCGAGTTGATGGCCATGGCCCGCACTCCCGCACGCTCGGCGGCAGCCACCTGGTCACGCATCAGGGCCAGCAACGGCGAGACGATCAGGGTCGGGCCTGCGCCACGGGCCCTCAGCAGCAGCGAGGCAACGAAGTAGACAGCCGACTTTCCCCAACCGGTGCGTTGGACAACAAGCGCCCGCCTTCCGGCGTCGACCAATGCCTCGATGGCCTCGTACTGGCCGTCATGGAACACTGCGTCCTGACGTCCCACGAGGGCCCGCAGCACCTCAAGTGCCTGGGCCTGCGTACCGGATGAAGTGCCCGGCTCGGCAGGGTGGCCGGAGGGATCGGCCGTGAAGGCGCCTGGTGCTGGGTTCGATGTCATGCCTCCCAGTATTCCAGCGGACACCGACAAGATGGCGGCATCAACGGCCCCCGACCCACAAACTGTGGACAACTTCACCGTTTGGACTCCGGCGGTACCATGGGTAGGTGACTACTGAAGAGAATTCGCCGG
>NZ_JBCHVD010000018.1:0-67360 GCF_046736435.1 Arthrobacter sp. LAPM80 | reverse complement strand
GGGCCCTCATCTCTGAGGAATTAAATCGTCAGGAGTCCTGATGCCCGGAGGCACAAGTAATTCCAGCTGCGTAACCGGGTCAACGACGTGGCGGCCCTCGCTGGGGCTCTGGTTCTGAGACGGCTTCTCTGCCATCTCCACACACTAAGTCAGCCAAACAGACAAAAGCAAACAGCCCGCAGATCTCTGCATCGCACGTGAGCCATCGGATCTTAGGGGTTCCGATGCATCAAGGAACCTATCAAGCCGTGGCCTACTCAGGCATTGGAGGCTAACCCAGCGACCCACCTGACGCAATGCCAGACCCGAAAAAAGCCCTTGAAGCAAGCGGAGTTTTTTACAGCATTGCCCCTCATCGCAGCTATAGGAGCACTCGGCCCCTTGGACTCTCCATCTTGTTGGATGCAGCAATCTTTCCTCTACCCGAGGTCCCTCAGAAACACTCTCTCATCCGTTGATCTACGCGGCCTTTGGTCGTTCTTTGCGCGCCCCTCCGTATCGATCGACCTATCCAACACGAGGTGTGGCGATTATGACGGGCGGAACAACGTATGAGACCTCACCGAATTCGAACGGCCTGCCACTTCAATAGACTCGTCTCATGAGTGAGACTGCCGCCAATTCGGTGACCCTTCGGTTCCTTGCCGCCCCCATGGACGTCGGACACAGCGGCTCCGTGGATGCTGGCACAGTCATGGAGTGGGTAGACAAGGCAGCCTACGCAGCCGCCGTAGGCTGGTCCAAGTCCTATTGTGTGACAGCTTATGTGGGCAACATCCGCTTTGCCGATCCCGTAAATAGCGGGGACATGGTGGAAGTGGAGGCCACTATCGTCCACACCGGACGGTCATCGATGCACATCCGCACCGTCGTCTCGTCGGGTGATCCAAAAGGCGGCATCCCGACGATGCGCAGCGATTGCATGGTCATCTTCGTTGCCGTGGGTGCGGGCGGCAAACCTATCCAGGTGCCCCCGGTTGAGCCAACCACGCCAATGGAAATTGAACACCGCGATGATGCGCTTGCCCGAATCAAAGTACGGGAAGAGATCGTGGCGGCCATGAAGGCCCAGGAATACACCGATGCGGGAACGGCCGAGCGCGTAGTCCTGCGATTCATGGCCGCCCCCACCGACGTGAACTGGGGCGGCAAGGTCCACGGAGGCATCGTCATGAAGTGGATCGACGAAGCCGCCTATGTGTGCGCCTCACGTTACTGCGGGAAGAACACCGTGGCGGTGTTTTCCGGAGGCGTGAGGTTCTACCGACCGCTGCTGATCGGCCACGTGGTGGAAGTGGAGGCCCGGCTGATCTACACGGGAACGAAAGGCATGCACATTGCCGTCCACGTAAGGTCTGGAGATCCCAGAGAACGTGAGATGAGCCTGACCACCTACTGCCTGACCGTGATGGTGGCACGCGATGAAGCAGGCAACTCGATGCCCGTTCAGCACTGGATTCCGGCATCCGACGAGGATAAGCGCCTGCGCGCACACGCCCGGGAATTGTTGGAAATCCGAGGCAGGATGCCAAGAAACAAGGTCCCCAACCACCTGTTAACAGGTGGAAGCCCCACGACTCCGGGCACGACAGCTAGTTCCGTTTCCTCATAATGACCGCAAGCGGTCCACGAGCGGACGCGCGTTACCCCAATGCCACATTCTTCATGCAGTTCCAGACCCGGTTCTGCTCCGAGGAAGAGTGTCGGGAATACTTGGCCAAAGTGCGCTGACTCGACGGCTTCATCTGCCTCAAATACGTCGGTGCCGTGTACGGGCCCGCAGGCTCGAGTCTGTGGATGTTCAAGAAGTACCCCTACAGAACCTCGGTCACAGACGGGACCGTCGTCGAATGCCCCAGCCCCGCTGTGTACAAAGAGTTGAGATCGGTTGTCGCCGAAGTACTGAGATTAGTTGTCTACGATGTCACGAGAATTCACACCACCTACCCGGACCGCCTGTACCCTAAAGCCGTATTTGCCACTCTCCAGGGAGGTTGCCGACCGGACCTCGAGCAGGCACTCATGGACCGCATCGTCGGCACCCTCAGGGAACTGGGGCTGGGCTTCACCTTCGTCGGTTGGCAAGTCCACTTCGATGTCGGGGGAGACGATTTCTACAGCGTTCTACTCTTCTTTCACGTCGAGCAATTGCGCTACATCGTCATCGAACTAAGGACCGGGAAATTCCAGC
The DNA here is from genome assembly GCF_046736435.1 of Arthrobacter sp. LAPM80. Taxonomy (NCBI): domain Bacteria; kingdom Bacillati; phylum Actinomycetota; class Actinomycetes; order Micrococcales; family Micrococcaceae; genus Arthrobacter; species Arthrobacter sp. LAPM80. The sequence continues at coordinate 65,169 of NZ_JBCHVD010000018.1, read as the reverse complement.
CTGAGCACGCCGGACAACTCAACTTCTATGTCACCTTGGTCGACGACAGACTACGACGGGAAGCCCATGCCGATACCGTGGGCATCCTGATCTGCGGAGACAAGAATGACCACACCGTCCGCTACAGCTTGGGCCGGGTTGTATCCCCCTTGGTAGTCGCCTCCTACACCTATGACTCACTGCCTGCCACGGAACGTGCAGGGCTGCCCGACGTCGAGAAACTAACGGCAGCACTGGACTGGCCCAGCGAGGAAACGATCCCTTCGGCCCCGGAATGATAGGCCCCGTTTGATCTCAAAGCGTGTCGTTTCCGTGTCGTTAGGCCATTTTTGGGCAAACAAAAACCCCTCCAACCCTGCGGGTTCCCGCAGCTCAGAGGGGTATTGAAGTGGAGCTAAGGGGATTCGAACCCCTGGCCTCTTCGATGCGAACGAAGCGCGCTACCAACTGCGCCATAGCCCCAAGTCCGTGCCTGCACGACTGCCTGCACCGACATTTCCACACTAAACCCGTACGATCCCAAATTCCAAGAAATGTGGTTGCGTGTCGCCGTGCCCGATTTTGCAGATTTTCACGGTCTAGCCCGGAGCCACTCACCGAAGCCGAGACGCCCGATTGCGTGCTCAGGGACAAGGTTCTTTCCTGCCCGCAGGAAGGCCCCGAACGATCCCGGAAACGGCAACCCTGTGACAACGGCCTTGCTGCCGGTGGCAGACTGCCATTCCTGCGCCAACTCCTTCATCGTCTTGATTTCGGGCCCTCCAATCACAACCTTCCGGTGTTCGTCACCGCCAGCCAACGCTTCCTGAACAAGCACGCTGGCCACGTCCGACGTCGAAATTGGCTGGAAGGACACTCCCCTGAGCACAGGGACTACACCCACCTTCCCCCCGGCGGCGAAGATACCTGCCACCAAGTTGTGAAATTGCGTGGCATAGACGACGGTGGTCGGAATTGCTGCACTTTCATAGCTGAGTGCCCGCGCCCCCTGGACCTGATAGTAGCCCATGGAACATTCCGCCGCCCTGACGATTGTCAGCAAAACGCAGCGGGAAACACCTGCCCGGGCCGCCGCGGCCAGCACTGCAACCGAGGTGACCGGCAGCGCGCGCAGTGGCGCCCCTGACCTGGCATCAAGGGTTTCAATAAGCGCATCCACGCCCGCAAGTCCGGCGGCAACGCCCTGGCCGGTCCGGAAGTCCGCTTGGGCATAGTCGGCACCGCCAACACGATCCCCCTCGGCGGGGAGGTGCCGGCTCAGGGACCGCACCGCACAACCACTGGCCACGGCCTGTTCGACCGCCGCACGCCCGGCCGTACCTGTCCCGCCGGCAACTGCAATCAACACCATGGTGCCCAGACTACGCCCTGCCCACGACGGAGAACCACGGACTCCGAGCATGAAAAAACCGGGCGGGTCCCTTGTGGGACCGCACGCCCGGCGCTTTGTGAAAGTTCTATGCGCGGCGGCGCTGCAGGACGTCGTCGAGGTTGTTCAACGCAAAGCTCCCACGTTCGGCAGCCGGAACAGCGTTCCGATCCTGCCTGGCTGCCTTCTCGTCCTGAACCACACCGGTGTCGGGCACGGCCGTGATGCTTTCCGATCCGCCAACACCAACGCCCGCTTGGTCCGCCTTGATGGACGTTCCTGCGGACTTCGGAATCTCGGGAAGCCTGATGGGCTTCTCCAGGCTCAGTGCACGTGCTGCTGTCACGTAGCCCGGAACCGGGACCTCAACGGGCTCCCACGTTTCAATGTCAAGCTCACCCTCGGCCAGCGTCTGGGTGTGCGCCAACTTCGCATCGGCCGTCCCCTTGGCCGCAACGCGCAGTGCTGCAGCCCGCAGCTCTTCAGCGGTCAGCGGCTTCTGGACGGGGGCCGGTTCGGCGCCCTCGGCGCGGTCAAAGAGCGCCGTCTCCCGCAATTCCACTGCGCGGGGAGCCGATTTCTCCACAGCTGCGGGCGCCGTCGTGCCTGCAGCACGACGGGATGCACGGCGGGCGTTCCTGTCGCGCACAGCCATGGTGCGCAGCGCAACAATCACCACGACGAAGACGGAAAGCGATGTCCAGGCCACGGCGGCAGAGCCCACGGAGAAGACACTGAGCGCGCCGGTGATGCCGGCAGCGAGCAGGGCAAGGAGTCCGATGAGGGCGAAAAATGTCCTGCCCCAGCGTATTTTCAACGGCTTTCCAGCTGCCGAGGGCATGGCCGTAGAAGGTCCCGGCTCCACGTGGGCGTGGGCGTCGGAAGTAATGCTTTCCATTGACGTCTCCTGCAGCTGCTGATTCTGGTGGATTGGCATTTCGTCCGGCCACATTTCAACCCTAAAGGGGAAAGGGGTCCCGTCCGGCATTACTGCCGGTGTGTCGCCGCCTAGGAAATATTTCGCCATCAAGGGACGACGCCGGATCCGCCAGCCTGCCGCTGCAGCCGGCTACCGGTGTTCCAGCCACCGTTTCAAAACGCCGTCCGGAACTTCCTCCGAGGTCAGGGCGAAGCTGCGGTGGTCGGCCCACTCCCCGTTGATGTGCAGGTATCTCGGGCGCAGGCCTTCATCGCGGAAGCCCAGCTTCTCCACCACGCGCAGGCTGGCCGTGTTCTCCGGGCGGATGTTGATTTCCATCCTGTGCAGGCCCAATTGCAGGAAGCAGTGGTCGGTGGCCATGGCAACGGCAGTCGGCACAATTCCGCGGCCGGCCCGTCCCTGGTCCACCCAATAGCCAAGGGTGGCTGACATGGCCGAGCCCCACATGATCGAGGACACCGTCAACTGGCCCACAATCACCGGCTTGGGCTGGTTCGCCACCCTTTCGGTAATGATGAACGGCAGTGCCGTCGCCTCGCGGGCCTGCCGGTTCAGCACGCGCACCATCCCAGAATAAGTTGGCAGCTCGACCTGACCGGCAGGGTTGCTGGCCTCCCACGGCTCAAGCCATGCGGCATTGCGGGTCCGCACCCGCGTCCACTCCGCCTTGTCGCGGAGCTTGACGGGGCGCAGGATCAAGTCGCCGCATTCCAAGGTCACCGGCCAGATGGCCTGCCCCAACACGTGATTATCCTTGCAGGTCCGCTGTGAACTCGCCCAGCCACTGGCGCAGATCAGCACCCAGCTCTTCGTTCTCGCAGGCCAAGGTGACAACTGCTTTGAGGTAGCTGAGCTTGTCCCCTGTGTCATAGCGGCGGCCGGAGAAAACAACGCCGTATACGCCGCCGCCTTCGCCTTCCATCGTGGCCAGGGTTTGCAGCGCATCCGTGAGCTGAATTTCGTTGCCCCGTCCCGGAGGGGTGTTTTCGAGGACCTCGAACACGGCCGGGTGCAGCACGTAGCGGCCAATGACAGCCAGGTTCGACGGTGCTTCCTCCACCGAGGGCTTCTCCACCAGTTGGTTGACGCGGACGTAGTCCTCGCCCTCGATGACGGTCATGTCGGCACAGCCATAGGCGGAAATTTTGTCCTGCGGAACCTCGATCAGGGCCACCACGGAACCTCCGGTGCGCTCTTGCACGGCGATCATGGTGGTGAGCAGTTCGTCGCGCTCATCAATCAGGTCATCGCCGAGCAAGACGGCGAAGGGTTCGTGGCCCACGTGGGTCTTGGCACGCAACACTGCGTGGCCCAGGCCCTTGGGATCTCCCTGTCGGACGTAGTGGATTTCGCCCAGGTCGGTGGCGTGCTGCACTGCGGCGAGGCGGCCGGAGTCGCCCTTTTCCTCCAGCAGTTGTTCCGTGACGGGGACACGGTCAAAGTGGTCTTCAAGGGCGCGCTTGTTACGCCCGGTGATCATGAGGACGTCGGTCAGGCCGGCACTGACGGCTTCCTGAACAACATATTGAATGGCGGGCTTGTCAACAACCGGCAACATTTCCTTGGGCATCGCCTTGGTTGCGGGTAGGAATCGCGTTCCCAAACCGGCTGCGGGAATAACCGCTTTGCGTACGTGCTGTGCAGAAGTCATGCCACTAGAGTAACCGAACGACGCATAAAACCTCCGATATTGTAAGTTAAGCAACTTATCCAACCCCTTGACAGGAATCCCATGATCCCCGTAGGCAAGACCCAGTGGCGCGCTCGGCTGCGGGCCGAGAGGCGCCGGATGCAGCCAACGGATTCAGGGGCCCGCCTTGCCAGCGTCGGACTTGAATGGCTGGAGGCGATTGGCGTTCCGGACGGCGGTCATGACAGCCATCCGGACAGCGGCCATGCCAACACGGCCGCCCCAGCCACGGACGACGATTCGTCCGCCGCTCCCCACGTCATGGGCGACCCGGCCGGGCCCAGCGTCTGCACCTATATATCCATGGGCGGCGAGCCGTCCACGGGACCGCTGCTGGAGTCCCTGGCGACTGCAGGGTTCGCCGTCTATGTACCCGTGTGCGAACCGGACTTTCAACTGGCCTGGACCCGCTGGCAACCCGGGATCAAGATGGCCCGCAGCGGGTTCGCCCCTGTCATGGAACCGGTGGGGCCGCGGCTGTCCTTCGGATCACTGGCCTCCGTGCGGGCAATCCTTGTCCCGGCACTGGCCGTCGATGCATCCGGCGTGCGACTTGGGCAGGGCGGCGGCTATTACGACAGGTTCCTCGCGGGCATCCCCGCCGGGGCGGACGGCCAAACCGTGCCGCTTGCCGCCGTCGTGCATGAAGGCGAGGTCTTCCCCGCAGGCCAACTGCCCCGCGATTCCTTCGACGCCGATGTTGGTTTTGCGCTGACCCCCGGCGGTTGGCGGGCGCTTGGATAGAGGCGGGAATGCAGGGGCACCCCGGGGTGTTTACCATACCGATGGTAGAATTGGTGGCTGGGACCATGGACGGCCAGCCACGCGACTGGTGATCACAAGGTCTCGACGCATGTATCCAGGAGGAAAATCAGTGCCAACGTACGCTTATGCCTGCAAAGACTGCGGCCATGCCTTTGACATCCAGCAGTCGTTTAGCGATGACTCCCTGACTGTCTGCCCCGAATGCCGGGGCGCATTGCGCAAGAAGTTCAACTCGGTGGGCGTGGTGTTCAAGGGTTCAGGCTTCTACCGCACCGATTCACGCTCCACCTCAAGCTCGGTCCCCGCCGCGGCCACTGCCTCCGGCGCGGGTTCGACGGCGTCAGCTCCCGCCGCCAGTGTCCCGGCCGCCGCCAGTGCCCCGGCCACGGCCGGCGCGGCCAGCTGATCCACCCCCCTTTCGGTCCGGCAGGATCTGTGACGATCCTTAGGACCTGCGGCGTGGCCTGACTCGCCGTGCCGAGTTGATTCCCCCACAGGCACAGCGGGGATGGCGGCTGTCCACGATCCGCTGGATGCCGCTTTCGCCGTGCCCGCGGCTGACCTAGCGTTGTCCCATGAAGCCCGCACGCACTGCCCCGGGGCAATCCGCCTATCCCGGACCGGCCTGGCAATCCCAGCCGTGGTCCGGGCGCGCGTCACGACCCCCGCCCCTTGAACGCCTTGGCCGGCTGATTGCCCGGCGCAGGCGCCTGGCCGCTGCATTGCTTTTGTGCCTTGCCGCCGCCCTTGCCGTCCAACAGCTCACGCCCGGCGGCCCTGCCACCACAACGGTGATGGTCGCCGCACGGGACCTTCCCGCTGGCCACGTCCTCGGTGCCGGGGACCTCGCACCGGCGAATGTCAGCCCGCGCATGGTGCCCGACGGCGCGTTACTGCCGGAATCCGGGTCGCCTGCAGCATGGGCAGGAAGTCAAACCTCAGGGCCTGTCCGACGCCACGAGGTCCTCACGGATGCATCTCTTCTTGGCGCCGGTCTGCTGACGGGGGCGCCTGCCGGAAGCCAGGCGGTGCCCATCCGTTTGAGCGACCCCGCCACCCTCGCATTGTTGCGCCAGGGGCAGCTCGTCACCGTGGTCCTGAGCAGCGGCGCCGGGCTCGACGGCCCTGTTAACAATGAGGTGCTCGCCGAAAATGTTCCCGTTCTCTGGACGCCTGCGCTGACCCAGTCGGGCGGCGGACTGTTCCCCGCGCAGGAAAATGAGGGAATCCTTGTCGTCGCCGCTTCGGCCGTCCAGGCTGTGCAGCTTGCCGGTGCCATCAGCCGAGGAAAGGTGTTCCTGATCCTGCTGAACTGACCGGACCAATGCCGCCCCACAGCGGTTAAATCCTACGGGCGGCACAGCCCAGGTATTCGGCGCACATCAGCGCATGTCTCAGCTTCGTGCGGCCTTCATGGCCGCGAAGTAGGCCTTGGGGACCGGCAAATGGCACAAGCCAAAGGCCAGTGCGCCCAAGACAATCTGCACCACTGTGGTCCAGCCCGTGGGGAAGCTGATTCCCACCAGCTGCAGCACTGTCAGAAGCGCCAGGATTCCAGTAGCGGTCCTGGCCCAGGACCGGCCCTTGTGCAGGAAGAAGGCGAACAGCAAATAGGCCGTCACGGTGGCTATGCCAGCGAGCACCACTGTCAGGATGCCGATGTTGCGCATCGCATCCAGGCTCGGCACGTTACCGCTCATGGTGTCGATCTGCGCCTGGATGCCCGCCAGACGATCGGGCGAGGCCGCATAGATCACTGCCATCACCGACGCGATGACCTGCACGATGGCAGCTGCCACAAGGAGCCGTGAGGCTGTCAGCACCAATGGTGGTGCAACAGGTTTCGGCGACTTGGGGTCCTTGTCAACGAAGGCACCCAGCCCGGGAATTTTTGGCGGAGTGGCCATTGTGATCCTTGGTCCTTATCCCCAGTGAGGAGGCTTGTTCTCGCGCAGCCATGCATCATGGCCGGTGTCTGAGGGTGCATCCCCCCATGTGTGGTCGGCGTCGTGCGGGGCCACCTTGGGCAGCACATCCGAGTCCGCGGATGATGCCACGTGCTTGTCAGCCGCTTCGGCAACCACCGGCCCGGGTGTCTGCCCGCCGCTGGTGGCTTCTTCTTGCTCTTTCATGGGTGCTTCACTTTCTTCAACTACTTTTGCGGCCGTCGGCTCGCTGTCAGCCGTGGCAGGCTCCTCCGCATCAGCCTCGGCGGAAGGCTCTGCCCCGGTGCCGACGGTGGCGGGTTCAGCTTCCGCGTCGGTTCCGCTGGTGCGGCGCCGTGAGCGCGGTGAATCAATCACGGCCGTCATGGAGGTTTCAGGCGGTGTGCCCAGCAGCGACCTCAGGTCAACTTCACCTGCCGTTGAGGCAAGCCCAAGGTATCGGCCAAGCTGGTCGGCGCAGCTGGAGGGGTCGGTGAAGACCTCGATGGTCCACAGCGACACATAGCGCCAGCCGAGGCGTTCGAGCATTTGGGGTCGCAGCCTGCTGCGTTCACGCACGCTCATGTTCTGGTACTTGGCCGTGCCATCGGATTCAACGGCCACGGGGACAGGGATTTCGTGGTCATCACGGCCCAGCAACTGCATGGGATCCGGTGCAGCCGCCAAGTCCAGGGCGCCGTCGTAATGATGCCAGACACGCGCACCGCGGGCCCGGAGCCTGTCGGCAAGGTCAGCCACGAGGGGGTCTTCGCCCGTTTCACGTTCACTGTCCTGGGCACGCGTTGCTGGGGTGCCCAGCAACGAGTTCCCGGCCATTTCACGGTCAAGCAGCTCGAAGAAGTCAATGGCACCAAAGCTCAACCGACTTCCGTCCAGATCCTCCGGGCGGAAGCAGGTGACGATGTGGATGTGCGTCCGGGCGCGGGTCATGGCAAGTGCGAACTTGGCCCGGCCGTCGGGCTCTGACAATGAGCCGAAGCCGTGCAGGGCACGCCCGTGCGGCGTGCGGCCGTAGCCGAGCGAGAAGATGACCCTGTCCCGGACCAGTCCGGCAGCCCTGTCAACTGTGACAACCCTGAATGATTCCGGGCCTGAGGCAAAGAACTCGGCCAGCAGCGGGTGGTTGGCCATGTGCAGGCGGATGGCCTGCGCAACCCTCACAGCATGGCGTTCGCTGGCGGTGATGATGGCCAAGGACTCGCGCGGGTGGACCCGTGCGTGTTCAAAGACCAGGTCAACAACGCGGTTGACCTCGGCGACCACCGATTCCACCCCGCTGTCGCCAACGCCGGGAAGGCCCTTGCCGTCGGGCAGGTAATCCACGGTGATGGCACGGTCCACGCCTGTCACGGCGCGGCCGTCGGGCAGGCGCTCCAGCTGGGAGTCGTAGAATCCTGTGCTGAGCTGGCGGACCAGGTCCTCATCCACTGCACGGTAGGAAACCGTCAGGCGGTGGCGCGGGAACACCCGCGACAGCGCACCAAACACGCTCTCCAGGGGATGCTGGCCGGCGCCACGGGTGTCGGGCGCACTCACGGCGACGGAGAAACTCTTGGGGCAGGCGGTCTGCTCATCGCCGAAGGCGACCACCTGCTCGGCACGGGCCAGCGCCGGCAGCGCCGACTGCAGGGACGTGGACTCGGCGTCGAGAATCACGACGGCGTCAAAACGATAGCCTGCCGGAATCGCCGAGGGCACCACGAGCGGGCTCAGCACAAAGACAGGTGCAAGGTTACGCAACAGGTCAGGCGCCTGGGTGGCCAGCGCGGCAAGGGAAACCCGGCCGTCCTTCAACACATTGCGCAGCATCTCGCCCTGGCGGTCGCGACCGGCCAGCGCCTCGGCCCACTGCTGGGCAAGGCCCCAGCGGATCCGACCCGGGCAGGAGGCAACGTGTGCCTGATCGGCCAGGCGGAACTCGGCTTCCAAGCGGCGCAGGTTTTCGCCGTCGGACATGGCAAGGTATTCATCCCCGCTGATCATGGCCTCAAGCGCAGACTGCCACCAGGCCAGCTCGAGCTCGGCGCCGACATGTGCGGCGGGCACCTCGCGGCGGGCCAAATCGTCAAGAAGTTCGCCAAGGCCCTGCTCGCGCATGCCTTCCAGCAGCAGGGTGCGCTCGGGCAGCGTCTCGAGGGATTCCTTGGAGGCGACGAGGGCTTCCAGGCGGCCGGCGAGCTCACCGGCGTTGAAGTTCAGCAGGTCCCCGCCGTCAACTGTGCGCTCCAGGACGCTCCCGAGCGTCAGCAGCTTCTCCCGCAGGCTCAAGTAGGTGCGGCTCAGCTCGGCCAGACCCGCGGGCACTGTCGGGTGGCGCTTGCTCGTGGCAGCCTCGGCCCACAGGGCGCTTTGCTCATTGACGAGCAACAGCGAGGCGTGCAGATCGGCGATGTGCACGCCGGGGCGGACAAGGTCCTTGGCGTTGCGGCGGAAACGTGCACGCTGCAGGGCGGGCATCTCGATGCCGCGCTCCCGGCGCCAGGCTGCGGTGGCCGTTGCCGCGATCATCTCGTCGGTTGACCAGTCGAAAATATCGGCATTGAACTTATCAAGGCTCTCGCGGATCGCCACCAGCATGTTCAGCTGGCGCCCCCACTGCGCAAAGGAATTACCCTGGCTGATTTGGCCAAATTCAGCCACCTCACGCATCTTCACGGCAAAGTCAGGGACGTTTTCGTTCAGCTGCTGGGCCAGTGCGTAGGCCGATTCGGTTTCCTTGCGCGTGACCATGCGGGCCCCGTGCCAGGCACTGCTCACAGCAACTTGGCTGAACGCACCCAGCTCCGCTGCGCGGCGCAGACGGACGGTCAGTTCCTTGCGATCCTTGATGCTGTCAAGCACGCTGCGCTTCAGGCGCACCGTGGTGGACGGGGCCGGGTGGATCGAGGTCAACTCGGCCAGCGACTGCATGGCCTGGTAGGGGGAGCAACCCCAACGGTCACGCACATTGTGCAGGCTGGCCACGTGGTCAACCAGCTGGTGGCGGTGGTTAACAAGCGTTTCGTGCAGGCTGCCAAGCGCCGGTTCAACGGCTTTTTCGTTGCGTGTGATGGCACGGATCAGCTGTGACTTGATCTGCTGCGGCCCGGTTTGGGCGCTGAGCTGCAGGAGCAGGGAATCCAGGTCGTGGTCGGCGAGGATCTGAGCAAATTCGTTCAGGGTGCCCCGCCGTTCACCGACCACAAGGACGCTCTTGCCGTCGTGAACCAGCTGGGCGACGGCGTTGATCGCGGTCTGGGTCTGACCCGTGCCGGGGGGTGTTGAAACCAGCACCGATTCGCCACTGCGGATCATGTCAAGCACGTACTGCTGCTGCGGGTCGGCGTCGAGCACCAGGATTTCATCTTCAGGCCGGCGGTCATCAAGCGCGGTGAAGCGGGAACGGTCGGGTTCAATCTCAACAGGAAGGACGTCGTCGCCGCTGTGGGCCTGCAGCCTCTCGAGCAGGTCGCTGCCGGCCGACAGTGCGGGATCGCTAAGGTTGTCGGCAAGGAACGCAAAGGTGGAGACCACAAGTTCGTGTTCCACCGTGGCCCCGGGAATGGGCGCAAGGAGGGTGCGGACGCGGTCAAGGACGGGGGCCGGGTCAAAGCGTGCGGTGCTGTAGGCCAGGCGTCCAAGCGCCCCGGCGTCAAGGTGGATGTTCGTGTGCCGGGCCAGGTGCTTGACCAGGGCTGGGTTCACCTGGGCCTGCTCCATCAGCTGGAGTTCGTAGTCATCCTGGCCCTGGCGGACGGTAAGTGCGACGGCGGCCAGCAGCACGGGCGCGCAAATCTCCGACGCGCCTTCTTCCGCGCCAGGGGTCCACCGGGCCATCCCGGCGGCGAGGTATCCGACGTCGATCCCGCGGTCGGTGCTCAGTTCAAAGATTTTGGCACGCAGCGCTGCGGCGGCCCGCTTGGCGCCCGCGTAGTGTTCGGGCTCGCGGACCAGCGTGGACAGGCGCGTCTTGCGGCCTGCCAGAAGCTGGGCGAGGCCCGACGGGTGTGCATGTGTGAGGGCGATGCTGCCGTGCGCGGTCCTGACGAAGGCCAGCGCCGTGTCAGCGCCGGAATAGGAATCCAATCCAGCAAGCCAGGTTTGGAGCTCCAATGAACTCTCCTTGGGACCTGCGACTTCGGACACGGGTGCCTTCTTCTCTGCATTTGAGCGAAACGGTCTTGACCATACTGACATGCAATTTAGGCTATCGTCCCCAGCCTTTTATTGCCTGTTCGGCACACTGGGGAGCACCAAATAAAGCCAGAAATTCGGCTATATTTGCTGCTCCCCAGTAGTCCGGCGGGAATTACTCCCACTCAATGGTTCCCGGTGGCTTGGACGTGACGTCCAGGACAACCCGGTTTACACCTTCCACCTCATTGGTGATTCGGTTTGAGATCTTTGCCAGCAGGTCGTACGGCAGGCGTGACCAGTCGGCCGTCATGGCGTCCTCGGAGGACACCGGACGAAGGACGATCGGGTGGCCGTAGGTGCGGCCGTCGCCCATGACGCCAACGCTGCGGACGTCTGCAAGCAGAACAACCGGCATCTGCCATACTTCGTTGTCCAGGCCGGCTGCTGTCAGTTCGGCACGGGCAATGGCGTCTGCCTTGCGCAGAAGCTCCAGGCGTTCGCCGGTGATTTCACCGACGATGCGGATGCCCAGGCCTGGGCCGGGGAACGGCTGGCGGCCGACGATCTCGGCAGGCAGGCCCAACTCGGCGCCAACTGCACGGACTTCGTCCTTGAACAACGCACGCAACGGCTCGACGAGCTCGAAGCGCAGGTCCTCGGGCAGTCCGCCAACGTTGTGGTGGCTCTTGATGTTGGCTGCGCCTTCACCGCCGCCGGATTCCACAACGTCCGGGTACAGGGTCCCCTGGACCAGGAACTTGATCTCTTCACCCTCGGAAGCAGCCTCGGCCATGATGGCGCGCTCTGCTTCCTCGAAGGCGCGGATGAATTCGCGGCCAATGATCTTGCGCTTGGTCTCCGGATCGGAAACACCGGCGAGGGCGTTCAGGAAGCGGTCCTGCTCGTTGGCAACGTACAGCTTGGCGCCCGTGGAGGCCACGAAGTCGAGCTCAACCTGCTCGGCCTCGCCCTGACGGAGCAGGCCGTGGTTGACGAACACGCACGTGAGCTGGTCGCCCACTGCACGCTGCACCAGGGCAGCGGCAACGGCGGAGTCAACGCCGCCGGAGAGGCCGCAAATAACCTTTGCGTCGCCAATCTGGGCCTTGATGCGGTCAACCTGCTCGTCAAGGATCGACGTTGCGGTCCAGTTCTTTTCCAGCTTTGCGCCGTCGAACAGGAAGTTCTCAAGCACCTTCTGGCCGAATTCGGAGTGCTTGACCTCGGGGTGCCACTGGACACCGAAGAGGCACTTCTCCTCGTTGGCGAACGCGGCAACCGGAGCGCCCGCGGAGGAAGCAAGTACGTCGAACCCCTCGGGGGCCTTCTGCACGCTGTCACCGTGGCTCATCCAGGTGGTTTGGTCCTGGCCGGTTGAGCTGAGGATGGATCGGCTTTCGCCGAGGATCTGCACCTGGGTTGCCCCGTATTCGCGCAGGCCGGTTTCAGCAACGGTTCCGCCCAGGGCTGCGGCCATGGCCTGGAAGCCATAGCAAATGCCGAGGACCGGGATGCCGGCTTCAAAAAGGTCTGCACCAACATTGGGTGCGCCTTCCGCGTAGACACTCGAGGGTCCACCGGAGAGGATGATGGCAGCTGGGTTTTTAGCCAGCAACTGCGCAGTTGTATAGGTATGCGGCACGATTTCCGAGTACACATTGGCCTCACGCACGCGGCGCGCAATCAACTGGGCGTACTGGGCACCGTAGTCCACAACCAGGACGGGCTTCTGGGAAGTCTGGGCCTTAGCGGGATTAGTCACTCTTCAATCTTAACCCACACGGCAGCCACCGGGTCCCGGCCCTGCTCTTTCAGTGACCAGTGACTCAAAAAACGCCCTTCAATGAAGGGCGTTTTTTGAGTCACTGCAGGGCCTTGTCTGGCCCGTAAATTCAGGGGTGGCTGATCAGTACCGCTTCCCGGCCTTGGGATTCGCGGCGACCTCGGCCACTACTTCCTTGTGCACCTTGCCCTCAACGATGAAGGAAAGGAACGGGACAACGCCACCCAGGGCGATCAGGACCAGCTTGCCGAAAGGCCAGCGCATCAGGGTCCACAGGCGGAAGTCCGCGATGAGGTAGACGACGTACATCCAGCCGTGCACAATCAGGACCATGGTGGACAGGTTCAGCCCGCCTGTGACAGGCATGACGCCACCGTCAATGCTGACCAGGCCCAGGCCGTGGCTGGCGCCTGCGGTGTCGGTGCCTCCGGCGATCAGGACACTCTGGAATCCGTAGCGCAGGACGAGTTCAACGACAAGCAGCAACAGCATTGTTCCCGTGGCATATGCGAGCACCTTGTAGAACTTTAGGGCGGTAAGGATCTGTGCCGGGGTTCCGCCAAAACGGCGCTTGGGTGCCTTGGCTGCGGGCTTGGGTGTTGCCCCGGCGGCGTTGCCGTTCCCGGGGGCGGCTTGTCCTGTGTTCTGGTGCTCGGTCACTGTGCCGGCTCTCCTCAATCTCTGCATGGCGTCAGACTGCTCAACGAAGGCAGCCTGTTCATAGTAGGTCAGCCCGTGCGGGCTGTGGTGGGGCGTCAGTCGTCCACTTCGTCGTCGTTATCGATGTCAAAGAGTTCATCCTGGTCGCGGCGGTAGTCGTCAGCCACCAGACGCCACCACAGGAATACTGCAAATCCGGCGAACACGGCCCACTCAATGGAGTAGAAAATGTTCAGCCAGTTGACCTTGCTGTTCTGGTCGGTGGCTGTCACGGTAATCGGCACCAGCGCCCCGGCCTGGGTCGAGGCGCCAACTGCGTGGCCGTCAAGGGTTTCGCTGTAGGAAATGACGAAGGCGGAGTAGGTGGTGACAGACCAGATGTTGGTCAGTTCAGCCGATGATACTGCGTCAACCTGACCGGCAGGCAGGTCCTTCTTCAGCTCAGGGCCTTCGGAGTTCAACAGCCTGCCATCAATTTTCACGGTTCCAACGGGCGCAGCAGGCGGATTGTCGGGGGTCGGGGCCCATCCGCGGGCCACCGGGATCACCACTTCCCGGGTGGCCGCAACGCCTGCGGGGGGAACTGCACCGTCCACCACGAACGCCGTCACGACCCAGTAACCAACCTTGCCGTCTTGCAAACGCGACGGGACCAGGACCTGCTTGGTCGCATCAAAATGGCCAGAAGCAGTGACAAGCTGCCCCTCGGTGTCTCCCAACATGGGTTTGCCCGGCTCGATCGTTTCAAGCAGCGGCTGAACCTTTTCGGTGACCGAAGGCGGTGCCACATCTCGTTGAAGTGAGCGGGAGAACTGCCACTGGCTCAAGAGGACGAGAACGGCGCACACAGCCAGCGCAAAGACCAGCGCGGCGATCCATTTGGGCTTCATGGCAGTTTTTAACACACTTCAACGGTACTTCGTAAGCATGTAGAACAACGAATGCAGTGATGACGGCCCCACCAGTGAAGGTGGGAGGGTGCGGCTGGGCCCACGCGCCCGGGGGACCCGCTGCGAGCGTGCGAGCGGTGGGAGGGTGCGGCTGGGCCCACGCGCCCGGGGGACCCGCTGCGAGCGTGCGAGCGGTGGGAGTGTGCGAGCGGTGGGAGGGTGTGGCTGGGCCCACGCGCCCGAGGGACCCGCTGCGAGCGTGCGAGCGGTGGGAGGGAGCGGGGACTAGTGGTCGAAGAAGACCAGACTGGAGTTGATCAGCTCGGCGATGACCTCGGCGTCGTGCGCCCGGCGCAGCGACTCGCGGAAGTTCTCCTTGAATAGGGAACGCGCCAGAGTGGCCAGCACTTCTAGGTGTGCCGAGAAGGAAGTTGACGGGGTCCCGATTAGGAGAATGACAGTTGCGGGGCCATCCACGGCACCAAAGTCAAGGCTGTGGTCGAACTTCGTGATGCCCACGGCGATGGAAATTTCCTGCACGTACTCGCTCCGGGCGTGCGGCAGGCCGACCCCGCCTGGCAGGCCGGTGGCCATCTGGTGTTCGCGGGCGTTGACGTCGCGAAGGAAGCCCTCAAGGTCCGAGACCCTGCCCTGTTCGAATAGTTTGGCGGCAAGTTGGGCAGCCGCGTCTTCCTTGGATTCCGCCACCATTTCCAGTATTACCAACCCCGGGTTGGTCAGTTCTGTTTCGTAGCGTTCCAGCGAACCCAGTGTCATTGTTACCTTTCGGCGGGATTAAAGGCTGCGAATAAAGAGGCCGCGTGCCAATGCCGGCTGCATGCCCCAGTCTATCCCCACGTGCTGGGGCACGACTCTGGATCTGCTAATTATTGGGAACTCTCAAGCAATCTGTGGTGCGTTCTGAGGTATTTCGCAAATCGGGGTCACTATCCCAGCGGTGAGGTTCGACGCGACGACTGTTAAACCTGAATCCACCGATCCGGTTTGGGGTTGCTCGGCGTTTTAAGCACGAAATGTCCGTCTTTTAGGGGAAAATTGGCTTACCACAGTCAAATTTTCTTACCCAGAAGAGGACATCTCGTAGATGCTAGTTTCCCATACCGCAGCGGCCATGTCAGTTTCCTTTGACGAGGCGAATCTTGTGTCGCCGGCCGGGTTGGTGCCGGTGATGCGCCTGGGCCAGGACGCGGGACTGCACGAGCTAACTGATGAGTGGTTGTCCGTGCCGACGGACAAGGGCGCGAATGCGGGGTTGAAGGTCGCCGCGCTGGTCGCGGGCATGGTTGCCGGGGCCGATTCCATTGATGACATGGCGGTGTTGCGCCACGGCGGGATGAAGAAGATCTTCACGGGTTGCTATGCCCCGTCCACGTTGGGTTCGTTCCTGCGCTCCTTCACGTTCGGGCATGTGCGCCAGCTCGACGCGGTCGCCTCCCGACTCCTGGTGAACCTGGCCCGGAAGGCTCCGCTGTTTGGGACCCCGTCCGGGGAGGACTTTGTCTTCGTCGATGTGGACGACACCATCGTGGAGGTCCACGGATACCAGAAGCAGGGTTCCGGGTACGGGTATTCCGGGGTCCGTGGCCTCAACGCCCTGCTCGCCACCGCCTCCACGAGGGACACCGCCCCGGTGATCATCGGTCAGCGCCTGCGCAAGGGAGCCGCGAATTCGGCCCGTGGAGCCAAGAAATTCATCACCGAGTCGTTGGGGACCCTCAAACGCACTGGCGTGGCAGGGCCGGTGCTGTGTCGTTTTGATTCGGCCTACTACGGCCACCCCGCCGTCAGCGCGGCCCTGGCCGGTGGCGCGCAGGTTTCGGTCACGGTGAGCATGAACCCCGCCGTCAAACGCGCCATCGCGGGGGTCCCGGATTCTGCGTGGGTGCCGATCCAGTACACGAACGCCGTCTTCGACGAGGCCACCGAGGCATGGGTGTCGGCCGCGGAAGTCGCCGAAGTGCCGTTTACTGCGTTCTCCTCACGGACGAAGGATGAGAGAATCACCGGCAGGCTGGTGGTGCGCCGCATCCCGGAACTGAACCCGAAAGCCGTTGAGGGGCAGCCGACCCTCTTTGACACGCACCGCTTCCACGCGTTCTTCACCACCGTTGATGCCAAGGACCTGGACACGGTCGCAGCCGACAAGACCCACCGCCGCCACGCCATTATCGAGCAGGTCAATGCCGACCTCAAAGACAGCGCCCTGGCCCACCTGCCCTCGGGGCATTTCGGGGCGAATTCGGCATGGCTCGTTGCCGCGGTGATGGCCCATAACCTGACCCGGGCTGCCGGGGTCCTTGCCGGCGGGGCTTTCGCCAAGGCCAGGACCGGCACGATCCGGGCCAAACTCATCATTGTCCCCGCCCGGATCGCTTCCAGCGCCCGAAAAATACGGCTCCACCTACCCGAATCCTGGCCCTGGCAAACTGCTTGGGAGAACCTCCACACCGCAACCCACTCGCCACCACGAGCAGCATAAAACCCGTCAACCCAGCCAGTACCGGCGCAACCCAGGAACCCCAACGTGGAACACCAACGGCAGCAAGGCCGAACACTCGCCCCTGCCCCAAATCACAAAATCACGAAAAACCGGGAACTGGCACGAGCCCGGCCCGGATCGGTGGATACAGGTTAAACGCACGGCGCCCCGATCCGCAGGGACCGGGGCGCCGAAAGCGCTGATGTTCACACCGTTTCGCTACGGTGAAACGATGACCTCAACCCGCTGGAATTCCTTCAAATCGGAGTATCCGGTGGTTGCCATGGAGCGGCGCAGTGCACCGATCAGGTTGGAGGCGCCGTCAGCCTGGTGTGCGGGGCCGTAGAGGACCTCCTGCAGGGTGCCAACGGTTCCCATGTGCACGCGGTGTCCGCGCGGGAGTTCCTGGTGGTGCGCCTCCGCACCCCAGTGCCAACCCTGGCCGGGGGCCTCGGCGGCGCGGGACAGGGCAGCCCCGAGCATGACGGCGTCGGCGCCCATGGCAATGGCCTTGACGATGTCGCCGCTTGAGCCCATGCCGCCGTCGGCGATGACATGCACGTAGCGTCCACCTGATTCGTCCATGTAGTCGCGGCGTGCCGAAGCAACGTCGGAGATGGCGCTTGCCATGGGTGAGCGGATGCCCAGCGCGCGGCCTGTGGTGGTGGAGGCTCCGCCGCCGAAACCGACCAGGACGCCTGCCGCGCCGGTGCGCATCAGGTGCAGTGCCGGTGTGTAGCCTGCCGCGCCGCCAACGATGACGGGGACGTCGAGTTCGTAGATGAACTGCTTCAGGTTCAGCGGTTCAGTCGATTTGGAGACGTGCTCGGCCGACACCGTGGTCCCGCGGATCACGAAGATATCGACGCCTGCTGCGACAACAGTCTTGTAGAACTCCTGGGTGCGCTGCGGTGTCAGGGAGCCGGCAACAGTCACGCCCGCGGCGCGGATCTCGGCCAGGCGTGCGGTGATCAGTTCCGCTTTGATGGGTTCGCTGTAGATCTTCTGCAGGCGCACGGTGGTCTCGGGGTCCATGACGGAGGCCTGCAGCAGCGCTATCTCATCGAGTTGCGGCTGCGGATCCTCGTACCTGGTCCACAGGCCTTCCAAGTCCACGACACCCAGTCCGCCGAGCTTGCCGAGGGCGATCGCGGTCTCGGGGGACATCACCGAGTCCATCGGTGCACCCAACACGGGAATGTCGAACTGGTAGGCGTCGATCTGCCATTTCACCGATACGTCCTGGGGATCACGGGTACGCCGGGAGGGCACAATCGCAATCTCATCCAACGAGTATGCGCGGCGTCCACGCTTTCCACGGCCAATCTCAATCTCATAAGTCACGTCCCCTAGCCTATCGCAGCGAGCACCGGAGCCATGAAAGCGGTGGCCTTATTGCGTAGCGAGTGCAGCTTCCAGAGTTTTGGCGGCGTGACTTTCCAGCTCCGCGATGGCTTCCACCCGGGACGCCATCGCAACAAAATCGGGCTCTGCGGCGGCACCCACCAATCCTGTCAGCGCATCCCAGTGCTCCCCTAACGCCCGGTATTGCGCAGCGGCTTCTTGCAGTCCTGCACGTTGGACACCGGAGAACCCCTCCCCTATCAGCGCCGCCTCCGCCAGGAAGCGCGCATACAACGGACGCAGGGCGCCGGGCCCGCTGAAACGTTTTCCTGCCAGCAGCCCGTGCAGCATGTCCATCCCGATCCGCGCACGTTCCGGGTCGGCGAAAATCCGCAACCAGCCGTGCTTGGACTTCCCGTCAGTGAGCCGCTGGGCCCAGGTCTGCATGCCCAAAATGCCAAAATTGTTCGCGTACCCTGGCGGGATTCCCGGCGGCGACTGTTGTGACAGCAGTTCCCGCACCGTCTCCGCCATTGCCTGGCGCACTGTGCCGGCGCCCAATTCCTCGCCGGACACCGGGTCCCCGCCACGAGTGACCACATGCCCCTGCCAATGCTTGTCCGCCTTGCGTGAGCCGCGCGCCTGCGCCAGCGCGGCCGGACTGATCCGCTCAAGCCGCCCTCCGCCGTCGTCCATCAGGTAATCCTCGCCGTCGCGGGAAACCACGGCGACGTCCACCGATTCCATGTCGGCCACCGGATCCTCGGCAGCCCAAGGCAGCTTCCCCCTGACAACCCGCACGACGGCGGGCACCCCGCTTTCCAGCGCAGCATCCAGCCTTGACTGGGCCAGGCTTGCACTGCCCGTCTGCTGGATGTTGATGGCGGCACCGCTGCGGCGCACCAGATTCTCCGTGTAGGGGCCGGGGTGGAAGCGCGTGACGGCCGACGCCGTGGTGGTGTCCTTGTATTCGAAGGTGAAGATCATGAACCCGATCCCCCCGGCCAGCCCTGACAGCATGGCCTCGGTGAAGGGCGCCCCGGTGAACGGGTTGTGCACGCCGGACGCGGCCATGACGCGGGTCCACAGCCCCGAGTCCCAATGCGAATATTCGGTGCCGGGGTTATAGGGGGAAAGCATGCGTCGATTCTATCCGCGCATGGTGAGGGCTGCCCACCACGGATGAGTTCACTGTCGCCTCGCTGACGCTCAGCCGGGCCCCTTGGCCGCTAGGCTTGTTCCATGACCCAGACTGAACTGCGCATGACCGACCACGAGCTTCTGGCCCTGCTCTCCATGACACCCACGGAATCGGCCGCCGTCACACGGGACCTGCTGCGCCTTGACCAGCATGCCGACAACCAGCTGCTGCACAACGCCGGGCTGACCACCCTGATGGCGCGCGGGCTCGCCGAGCCGCAGGGCGAGAAAATTGTTCCCGTGGAGAAGGGCGCCGTAGTTGGATCCGTGCTGTCACAGGCCCAGGAGTGGCTTGAAATCTCCCTGACCACCCCCACCAGCAACCACGTGCTCTTCGCTGTCGGCTCCAACGTTGGTGCCATCCTGCTGAGCATCAACCACTTCGGGCTGCACGAGGTCCAACCGATTGAATCCGGCCCGGCAATGCTCGTCCTGGGCCTGCACCTGTGCAATGAATACCTGACAGGCGCGGCAGAGGGCCTGCCCGCCACAGCCGCCATCCGTCGGATCCGTCTCGGCCAGGAAACCGTCGTGGTCGGGCTGACAGCCGTCGAAAACGGCGACTGGCTGCTGGGCGGCGGCGCCGATTCCGGGCCCGCCGAGGAAGCCCTCCCCGCGGCCGAGGCCATGGCGAAATTCAAGGCCGCGTTGGAGGCCTAGCTCCCCCCTTAAGTTAAAGTGCGACGGCGGTGACCCACCCTCCCAAGGTGGGTCACCGCCGTCGGACTTTAGTGGGGTTATTTGTTGAGGTAGTTCGGGGCCTCAACCGTCATCTGGATGTCGTGCGGGTGTGATTCCTTCAGACCGGCTGCCGTGATGCGCACAAACTTGCCGCGCGCCTTCAGCTCCGGAATGGTCGGCGAGCCGACGTAGAACATGGTCTGTCGCAGGCCACCGACGAGCTGGTACGCCACGGAAGAGAGCGGACCCCTGTAGGCCACGCGGCCCTCGATGCCTTCGGGGATGAGCTTCTCGTCCCCTGTGACGTCGGCTTGGAAGTAGCGGTCCTTGGAGTAGGACTTGTTCTTGCCACGCGACTGCATGGCACCCAGTGAGCCCATGCCGCGGTAGGTCTTGAACTGCTTGCCGTTGACGAACACGGTGTCGCCCGGGGACTCCTCCGTGCCGGCCAGCAAGGAACCGAGCATGACAGTGTCGGCACCGGCAACGAGTGCCTTGCCGATGTCGCCGGAGTACTGCAGACCGCCGTCGGCAATCAACGGCACACCGGCCGGGATGGCAGCCTTGGCTGATTCGTAGATGGCGGTGATCTGCGGTACGCCAACGCCGGCCACGACGCGGGTGGTGCAGATGGAGCCCGGGCCGACACCGACCTTGATGCCATCAGAACCTGCGTCGATCAGAGCTTGGGCACCTTCACGCGTTGCTGCCTGGCCACCGATGACGTCAACGTGGGCTGCAGCTTTTTCACTCTTGAGGCGGGCGATCATTTCCAGTACGCCCTGGCTGTGACCGTTGGCGGTGTCAACGAACAAGGCGTCGACACCGGCGTCGACCAGGGTCATGGCGCGTTCGAACCCGTCGCCGAAGAAGCCGATCGCGGCACCGACACGCAGCCGGCCGCCGTCGTCCTTGGTGGCCAGCGGGTACTGCTCGGCCTTGGAAAAGTCCTTGACGGTGATGAGGCCGCGGAGAACGCCGGCGTCGTCAACGAGCGGGAGCTTTTCAATTTTGTTCTTGCCCAGCAGGCGGGAAGCTTCCTCGCGGCTGATGCCGACGCGGCCGGTGATCAGCGGCATGTGGGTCATGACGTCGCGGACAAGGCGCTGCGAGTACTCGTTTTCGGGGATGAAAACGGTGTCGCGGTTGGTCACGATGCCGATCAGGCGGCCGCCTTCATCAACCACGGGCAGGCCCGAAACACGGTACCTGGCACACAGCTCATCAAGGTCCGCCAGTGTTGCGTCGGGGCCCACGGTGACCGGGTTGGTGATCATGCCGGATTCGCTGCGCTTGACCAGGTCAACTTCCTCGGCCTGGCGCTCGATGGAAAGGTTGCGGTGCACCACGCCCAAACCACCCTGGCGGGCCATGGCGATGGCCATGCGGGATTCTGTCACGGTGTCCATGGCGGCGGAGAGCAACGGTGTTTGCACCGTGATCCGCTTGGATACCCGTGAGCTGGTGTCGGCTTCGGACGGGATGACGTTGGTGTGCCCGGGGAGGAGCAAAACGTCGTCGTACGTCAGGCCAACAAAGGCGAACGGATCATGAATTTCAGGCTGGGACACGAAGGCTCCTTGGCGGGGGTAGAACCATATGAGGGGTGTGCATCCTATGGCCGGTCCCGTGATTACGAAGCTGGCCTGTGCGTTGAATACAGTCTAAACGACGGCGGCGCCGACCTTATTCCGCAGTGGCGCAGCCCACGGCTGCTGTTTCCCCACGTCGCACCGGTTCAGGCAGAAACGTCAAAAGTGCTTGCCGTCCATGCACACGGCCCGACCATGTACTGCCTCTATCCCCTAGAATCAACCGCACGAGCCGACACAACAAAGGAACACCCATGGCACTTCAAATCCGCATTGTTGTCCCATCCGGCGCTGCCGACTCGGTCATCTCGATTGCCCGCAACCACCCGGGGGTTGCGGAAATCTCCTGCATGGAAGGCGCATCCCTGGTGCCGCAGGGAGACGTCATCGTCCTGCAGGCGGTGCGGGAATCGGTCGAAGGGCTGCTGGAAAAGTTGCATGAGCTCGACATCGGCCATCAAGGCTCCGTCAGCATCACAGCACCGGAACTTGTCATTTCAGACAGGCTGGAGGAAGCCGACCGCGAAGTCGCGGGGGACGGTGCCGACGCCATCATCTGGGATGAAGTGGAAAAGGACACCAACGCAGATTCGAAGCTGACGTGGAGCTACCTGACTTTTTTGATCATTGCTGTTCAATTGGCAGGGATCGGCATCCTCACCGATTCCACCATCGCCATCGTCGGGGCCATGGTGGTGGGCCCGGAATTCGGCCCACTGGCAGGACTGGCGTTGGCCGTGGTGGACCGCCGGTGGAAACTTGCCCGCCGGGCCGCCGTGGCGCTCGTTGTCGGTTTCCCGATCGCCATGGCGTTGACAGCGCTGGCCACTGTCGTTTCGGCGTGGTTGGGCTTGTTCAGCCCGGCTGAGGTGCTCAGCCAAAACCGGGCCACCGAATTTATTTACCACCCGGGGCCCTACTCGTTCATCGTGGCAGTTCTAGCTGGGGCGGCAGGCATGCTCTCACTGATCGGCAGGAAATCCGCGGCCCTGGTGGGCGTCTTCATTTCCGTCACGACGGTTCCCGCGGCCGGATATGTTGCCGTGGCACTGGTGCTTGGCGAGCATGGCCGGGCCGCCGGGTCGGCACTGCAGCTGTTCATCAATGGTGCAGGGATCGTGGTGTCCGCTGCCGCCGTGCTGCTTCTATACAGGATGGTGCGGCGTCGGCGGCCGGCACCCACCCGCTACTCTGCAGCCAACGCGGCGGCAACGGCGCACAGTGTGGGCTCGCGGAACCCCTTCCGCCGGTGACCACCTCTTTACGTGGTCCCAGGAGTTCCAATACTGGGATTCGCAGCGAGGCTGAGGCACAGTGGTGATATGAAGGAATTAGCTGCAGGGCTCTTGACTAACCGTTCTCCGGAACCGGACCTCCATGGTACGCCGCGCCCGCAACGGGGCTTGATGACAGTGCTACGCCGATACCCTCTGGTGTGGCTGACGGTCCTAACAGGCATCATAGTGGCGTTTATGCTGCTGACCGGCCATCAAGATGCCGCACGCTGGACGGCAATCATCTACGCCGTCGCCATCGCTTTGCATCAGGGCGTTGGCATGGTCAAGGACATCATGCGCGGTCACTGGGGGACAGACATTCTTGCGGTCACGGCGATCTTTGCCACGGTGGCCGTTGGCGAATACATCGCATCTTTGATCATCATCTTGATGCTGACCGGGGGCGCCGCCCTTGAGGATTACGCCACGGGACGCGCCAACCGGGAGCTGCGTTCGCTGCTCGAACGCGCACCACGCCTTGCCCACCGCGAGAACCCCGATGGGACAACCTCAGATGTGCCACTGACTGAGATTGAGATTGGCGATTCGCTGCTAGTCCGTCCGGCAGAAGTGGTGCCGGTGGATGGTGTATTGCTCTCCGGCCCGGCCATGTTTGACGAATCGGCACTGCGAGGGGAAAGTATGCCTGTTGAGCACTTTGTGGACGATCCCGTGCTCAGCGGAGCCGTCAACGGGCCAGGTGCTGTGCGTATCAGGGTGAGCGCCCGTGAGGAAGATTCCCAGTTCAGCCGCATCATTGCCCTGGTGCGCGATGCTGCCGAAAGCAAAGCCCCCGTGGTGCGGCTCGCTGACAGGTACGCCGTCCCGTTCACGGCTTTTTCGTTGGCACTGGCCGGGTTGGCGTGGTTTCTCAGTAGCGACCCCGCCCGCTTTGCCGAAGTCCTCGTGGTGGCGACCCCTTGCCCCTTGCTGATTGCCGCGCCAGTGGCCTTTTTGGGCGGCATGAGCCGGTCCGCTAAATCCGGAATCATCGTCAAGAGCGGAGGAACACTAGAGCAACTCTCTCGGGTCAAGACAGCCGCATTCGACAAGACCGGAACACTGACAAGTGGCGAGCCCACACTCCATGAGATCCGCAGCATCGGGCTGGACCCTGACGAGTTACTGGCGCTCACTGCCTCTGCAGAGCAATACTCCTCCCATGTGTTGGCCGCCGCTATCGTGACCGAGGCACGGTCCCGAGGATTGGCGCTCCACATCACCGATTCTGCCATCGAGCACGCAACCAATGGGGTCAGCGCCAATTTTGGCGGACGCCATATTTTGGTGGGCAAACGCGCCTTTGTTGCTAGCCAAGCCAGCGGCGTTCAGGAGGTGTCACTGGCAGGCGGGCAGTTGGCCGTCTATGTAGGCATTGACGGGCGCTTTGCCGGGACCCTGATTATGCGGGATCCGCTGCGTCCAGAAGCGCCAGCCACTTTAGCAGCACTGCAGGCACTAGGGGTAGCCGATAGGGTCATGCTCACGGGGGACGCCGAGGCAACGGCGAAGTTTATTGCTGCGGAGGCTGGCATCACCGAGATCCATGCCGGGTTGCTGCCTGCTGACAAAGTGCGGCTCGTCAATGCGTTGGAGCACCGCCAGGTGTTGATGGTGGGCGACGGGATCAATGATGCCCCCGTCCTTGCCTCGGCCGACGTCGGAATTGCCATGGGTGCCAAGGGCTCCACCGCAGCAAGCGAGTCAGCAGATGTTGTCATCATGGTCGATGATCTGGCCAAGGTGGCCCAGTCGGTGCAGATCGGGCAGCGGACGGTGCGGATCGCCGTCGAAAGTATCTGGATTGGCATCATCCTCAGTGTGGGGCTGATGTTTATGGCAGCGTGGGGGCTGATCCCTGCCGTGGCCGGGGCACTTGCCCAAGAAGTCATTGACCTGGCCACCATCTTAAACGCCCTGCGCGCATTGACCCCCGGCAAGAAACCACGTTAAGTGCCAAAAGTGACACCGTTTGCGCTTTCGGACACCGGTATACCGGTGTCCGAAAGCGCAAACGGTGTCACTTTTGGCAAGCCCACACCTTCGGAAGAAACGTGTCGGGCCAACGCCTGCGACGGGTCCAGATATGGGTCGCTAGCGACCCATATCTGAGGGCGTGGGGATTAGTGCTGGTGGGCTGCTTCGGCGTCCTCGGCAGGCTTGTCCGACACGAGAACCTCGGTGGTGAGCACCAGTGCCGCGATGGAGGCTGCGTTGCGCAGGGCCGAGCGGGTGACCTTGACCGGGTCGATGACGCCGGCGGAGACCAGGTTCTCGTACACGCCGGTTGCTGCGTTGAAGCCGAAGCCGTCTTCAAGTTCGCCAACCTTGTGCACAACAACGTAGCCGTCGTGGCCTGCGTTCTGGGCGATCCAGCGCAGCGGCTGAGCTACAGCCTTGCGAACCAGCTCGATGGCGGTTGCAGAGTCGCCGGTCAGGGCGGTCACTGTTGCGTCGTCGTCGAGTGCCTTGGCTGCCTGGACCAGTGCGGAACCGCCACCGGCAACAATGCCTTCTTCCAAAGCTGCACGCGTTGCGGACACTGCGTCCTCAATGCGGTGCTTCTTTTCCTTCAGCTCGACCTCGGTGGCTGCGCCAACCTTGATCACGCCGATGCCGCCGGCCAGCTTGGCCAGGCGTTCCTGCAGCTTTTCCTTGTCCCAGTCGGAGTCGGTGCGCTTGAGCTCGGCGTGCAGCTGGGCAACGCGGGCTGCAACATCGTCAGCGGTGCCAGCACCGTCAACAATGGTGGTGTTGTCCTTGGTGACAGTGATGCGGCGGGCCGTACCCAGCACCTCGAGACCGACCTGGTCCAGGGACAGGCCGATCTCTGCGGAAACAACCTGTGCGCCGGTCAGGATCGCGATGTCCTGCAGCATGGCCTTGCGGCGGTCCCCGAAGCCCGGAGCCTTGACGGCAACAACGTTCAAGGTGCCGCGCAAACGGTTGACGATCAGCGTGGACAGTGCCTCGCCGTCGACGTCTTCGGCAATGATGAACAGCGGCTTGTTGGCAGCAAGTGCCTTTTCCAGCAGCGGCAGGAATTCCTGCAGGTTGGAGATCTTGCCCTGGTTGATCAGAACCAGTGCATCTTCCATGACAGCTTCCTGGCGTTCCGCATCGGTGACGAAGTACGGGGACAGGTAGCCCTTGTCGAACTGCATGCCCTCGGTGAGGACCAGTTCGGTTGAGGTGGTCGAGGACTCTTCGATGGTGATGACACCATCCTTGCCGACCTTCTCGAATGCCTCGGCGAGCAGGTCACCGATTTCCTGGCTCTGAGCGGAGATGGCGGCAACTTCTGCAACCTGTCCACCCTCGACCGGGCGGGCGTTCTCCAGCAAACGCTTGGCAATGGCTTCAACTGAAACCTGGATGCCGCGCTTGAGCTCGCCGGGAGCCGCACCTGCAGCAACGTTGCGCAGGCCTTCCTTGACCAGTGCCTGTGCCAAAACGGTGGCCGTGGTGGTGCCGTCGCCGGCAACATCGTTGGTCTTCGTGGCAACTTCCTTGGCCAGCTGTGCGCCGAGGTTCTCGTACGGGTCTTCAAGCTCGATCTCGCGAGCAATGGTGACGCCGTCGTTGGTGATGGTGGGGGCGCCCCACTTCTTGTCCAGCACTACGTTGCGACCGCGCGGGCCGAGGGTCACCTTGACGGTGTCGGCGAGCTTATCGATACCGGCCTCAAGGGCCTTCCGAGCGTCGTCATTAAAAGCAAGCTGCTTAGCCATGCGTTGTGTTCCTTTCACGCAAAGACCCCACGGCCGTGACCTGTGAACGGTCCCGGTCGCGGGGCTTTACAAAGTGGTTACGGGACGAAAGTCGTTACTTAACGACGATGGCCAGTACGTCGCGGGCCGAGAGGACGAGCAGCTCTTCGCCACCGGTCTTCACTTCGGTTCCACCGTACTTGGAGTAAATGACGACGTCGCCAACGGCAACATCGATCGGGACACGGTTGCCGTTGTCATCAACGCGGCCGGGTCCCACTGCCACAACTTCGCCCTCCTGGGGCTTTTCCTTGGCAGTATCCGGGATAACCAGACCGGAAGCGGTGGTCAGCTCTGCTTCGAGCTGGCGAACAACAATACGATCCTCAAGAGGCTTAATAGAGACCGACACTCGGACCTCCCTTTCACATGCGTAAATTTCTTGGATGCCTGGCAGTCTTCCTCGCCATGATGTGCGGAGCGCCAACCGTCGTCGCGGTGCCGGTAGTGCTCCCATGGCCAAAAAGATCAGCAAGTTAGCAGCCTCAGGGTGAGAGTGCTAACTCCGACTCTAGGGAATCGATTAGCACTCGGTCAAGGCGAGTGCCAGCTTTAGCCCCAAAAGTACGACGGCGGCGGGCCCGGTTTCGCTCATGGCGCACCTTTGCCCCGACCCGACCGTGATGGCAGGATGGGCAAATGACAAAAAGTCCTGTGCACGTGCGAGGCCTGACGAAGGCGTACGGGGCCTTCACCGCCGTCGACGGCATCAGCTTCGACATCGATGAAGGCGAAACCTTTGCCCTGCTAGGCCCCAACGGCGCAGGGAAAAGCACCACTATTGAAATCCTTGAAGGCTACCGGGACAGGACCGGCGGCGACGTGGAGGTGCTTGGCGTCGATCCCCAACGCGGCGGGTTGGACTGGAAGGCGCAGCTCGGGATCGTGCTGCAGTCAACGGGCGAGAGCGGCAATGTCACGGTCCTTGAGCAGCTCAATCACTTCGCCGGCTACTACCCCAACCCGCGCAATGTAGCTGAGGTCATCGAAGCCGTGGGACTTTCCGGCAAGGCCAAGACCCGAATCGGCAAACTCTCCGGGGGCCAGCGCCGGCGGGTGGACGTGGCCCTTGGCATCATTGGCCGGCCCCGGCTGCTGTTTCTGGATGAGCCGACCACCGGCTTTGACCCCGAGGCAAGGCGCCAGTTTTGGGGGCTTGTCACCGAACTCCAGGACGAGGGCACCACCATCTTGCTGACGACCCACTACCTGGATGAGGCGGCAACCCTGGCCGACCGCGCGGGGGTCATCCTTGGCGGAAAACTCGTGGACATCGGCGCCATCGACGACATTGGCGGACCCGGCGCAAAGGTGCCGCTCGTGCGGTGGCGGCAGGACGGCGTCGTACATCAGCAGCGGACGGCCGAGCCATCGGCACTGGCCGCGCGGCTGTATGCGGAGGCAGGCGGAGAGGTTGATTCGCTGGAAATCACCAGGCCAAGCCTTGAGGACATTTACCTTGAGCTTGTGGGCAGCCATGCGGCGGCCGGCGCGGAAGTCCAGGAGGATGCAGCATGAGGACACTGGCGCTGGGGGCATCCCGGATCGGATATGAACTGCGGGTGTACTTCCGCCAAGGCGACTCCGTCTTCTTCACGTTCCTTTTCCCCATCCTGATGTTGTCGGTATTCGCCGTGGCTTTCAGCACCAGCGGGAACCTCGGCGCGGCACCCGACGGCACCGGCGGCATCAGCTTCGCGGCGTACTACGTCCCCGGCATGGTCGCTGCGGGCATGCTGCTCAGCGGCGTGCAGAACCTGGGCGTGGACATTGCCGGGGAGAAGGGCGACGGCACGCTCAAACGGCTGGCGGGCACTCCCCTGCCTGTATTCTCGTACTTCATGGGCAAGATCGGCATGGTGTTCGCCAGCTCGGTCATGCAGGTGATTTTGTTGCTGCTCGTGGCCCGCTTTGCCTTCGATGTGGCAATGCCCACCGAACCCGCCAAGTGGCTGACGTTCGCCTGGGTGTTCCTGTTTGGCGTCATCACCAGCTGCGTTTTGGGCATTGCGCTCTCGGCACTGCCGCGGACGGGGAAAAGCGCCACGGCCGTGGTCATCCCGATCGTGCTCCTGCTGCAGTTCATCTCGGGCGTCTACCTGAACTTTTCCCAGCTGCCCGGCTGGCTGCAAAACATCGCCAGCATCTTCCCGCTGAAATGGATGGCCCAGGGGATGCGCAGCGTGTTTCTGCCGGCGTCGTTCGAGGCCGCCGAACCCAGCGGAGCCTGGAACCTGGGGCTGGTGGCCCTGGTCATGGGGCTGTGGCTCGTCGTAGGCATGGTCCTGTGCCGTTTCACGTTCAGGTGGATTCGCCGGGACAGCTGAATGCCCGACGGCGCCCGGCTGGCCAAGGGGGGCGTCCGGCGTGTCGCGGCTGGCGGTTAGGGTTAATGCATGGCCGCTGACGCAATTTCCCCCCTGCTCACTGTTGAAGGCTGGGAACTTTTGTCCTCCCTTGACCCCTACAGCGAGGCAGACTCCCTCAAGCTCAACGAATCCCTGCGCAAGGCCGGGCACTCCCCCGAGCTCGTGGCCGCCGCGCTCACGCAGTCAAGGCTGCGGGCCAAGGCCGAGGCCAAATTTGGCGAGTTCGCCCACCAGATGCTGTTCACCCAGACGGGGCTGGAACAAGCCACCCGCCTGAGCATCGCAGCCCTGCACGCGCAAAGATTTACGACGGCGGGCATCACCTCGGTTGCCGACCTGGGCTGCGGTCTGGGCGCCGACTCGCTTGCGATGGCCAGCCTTGACATCAACGTGACAGCCGTGGAAATGGACGAGGTCACCGCCGCCTGCACCACAGTGAACCTCATGCCTTTCCCCCACGCCAAGGTGCTGTGCTCCCAGGCGCAGGACGTTGACCTCACAGGCATCCAGGGGGTGTGGCTTGACCCGGCCCGCCGCACCACCAGCACCTCCGGCACCACCCGCCTCTTTGATCCCGAGGCGTTCTCCCCGCCCCTGTCCTTCGTTGAGGAGCTGGCGGACAGGGGCCTGGCCGTGGGCGTGAAAATGGGGCCCGGAATCCCGCACGAGGCCGTGCCGGAGACGGCCGAAGCCCAGTGGATTTCCATCAACGGCGACGTCGTGGAGGCCGGACTGTATTTCAACCAGTTGGCCCGCCCCGGCATCCGCCGCGCAGCCCTTGTCATCGGCCGCCATGGCAACGCCGAGCTGACAAGTGCCCAGAAGTATGAGCCGGCGAAGCAGGACGCGGAGCTCGGCCCCATCAGCGGCTACCTCTACGAGCCCGACGGCGCCGTCATCCGCGCCGGGCTGGTGGCGGACCTGGCCAGGAGCATGGGCGCGCACCTGCTGGATGAGCACATCGCGTACCTGTCCTCCGACACCCACATCGAGACCCCGTTTGCCCGCAGCTACAAGGTCATTGAGGTGAAGCCGTTCAACGTCAAGGCTCTGAAGGCCTGGGTGAAGGGTAATCGGATCGGCGTGCTCGACATCAAGAAGCGCGGCATCTCCACGACCCCCGAGGAACTGCGCCGCCAGTTGTTGACAGGTTCGGGCAAGGGGCCGAACAAGGCCACGCTGATACTGACCCGGATCGGCGAGGACCGTGTCGCGGTAGTTGTTGAACCCCACACCCCCTAAACGCTCGGTTACTTTTGGTCCACTTTTGACGAACGCTCCCGCACCAAAGTGAGGGAGCGTACGTCATTTAAGCCCCAAAAGTAACCGAGCGTTGCGTGGTGCGGGGTCAGCTGCGGGAGAACTCCGAGGCTTCTCGGACCAGTTCGGGGCTGGGGCGCACGCCCGTATACAGGACAAACTGCTCCTCGGCCTGGATCGCGATGACCTCCGCGCCCGTGATGACCTGCTTTCCGGCAGCCCGGCCAGCCTTGACCAGCGGGGTTTCGGAGGGAAGCGCGACGACGTCGAACACGACCTGCGCGGCGCCCACCGCAGTGTCGCTGAAGGACTGGACGGACTCGTCGGTGCCGGCCATGCCCAAGGGAGTGACGTTGATGATCATCCCGGCCGTGGCGTCGCCGACCTCGGCCAGCCATGCGAAACCGTACAGCGCGGCAAGAGCCCGGCCACGCTCCTCGTTGCGGGCCACGATCGTGACCTGGGTGAATCCGGCGTCGCGCACGGCAGCGGCAACAGCCTTGGCCATGCCACCTGAACCCCGCAGCAAGACAGGGGTGGAAGGTTGCACTTCATGCACTGCCAAAAGCCTGGCGATGGCAAGGTAGTCGGTGTTGTACGCGGTCAGAACCCCGCCGTCGTTGACGATGGTGTTGACCGAATCTATGGCCGAGGCGGAGGCATCCATGGCGTCGACCAGGGCAATGACGTCTTCCTTGTACGGCATCGACACGGCGGCCCCGCGGATGCCCAGACCCCGGATGCCGGCAACGGCCTGCGCAATGTCGGTGGGCGCAAACGCCTTGTAGACGAAGTTCAGTCCGAGCGCGTCGTAAAGGTAATTGTGGAAGCGTGTGCCAATGTTGCTGGGCCGCGCGGCGAGGGAAATGCACAAGGTCATGTCTTTGTTCAGGATCGGCACCTTACCATTGTGCCGCAGTTCCTGAACTACAATCAGAAGGCAGCAGGCACCCTTGCCGACTTGCACTACAACTCCACCATTGCCAAGGGGGCCCCGTGAAGATTGATTTCGCCAAGTCAGAGCAGTCAACGCTGGGCCTGGAATGGGAAATTGCCCTTGTCGACCAGCAGACCGGTGAACTTGCCGCGCGCGCCGATGATGTTTTCAAAAACATCCAGGCCGCCGATCCTGCCGCGTGGAAAGATGGCGAGCACGCCCACATCAAGGGTGAAATGCTGCAGAACACTGTTGAGTTGGTCACAGGAGTCTGCCATACGGTCGCCGAAGGCACAGACGACCTGCGGCGCAGCCTGAACATCCTCCGGGATGCTTCAACACCGCTCGGGCTTGACCTCCTCAGCGCCGGAACCCACCCCTTCAGCGACCCGCGCACCCAGGCAGTCACCGACAAGGAACGCTACGCGAAGCTTGTCGACAGGACCCAGTGGTGGGGCAGCCAGATGCTCATTTACGGCGTGCACGTCCACGTCGGCCTGGACCATGTTGCCAAGGCCATGCCCATCCTTGACGGGCTCATCAACTACTTCCCGCATTTCCAGGCGCTCTCCGCCTCCTCCCCGTACTGGAACGGCGAGGACACCGGTTATGCATCACAGCGGGCGCTCATGTTCCAGCAGCTGCCCACGGCAGGCCTGCCGTTCCAGTTCCCCGACTGGGCCGCCTACGAGTCCTACGTGCAGGACATGTTCACCACCGGTGTCATTGACGCGACCAACGAAATCCGCTGGGACATCCGCCCCGTGGCAGGCCTGGGCACCATTGAAATGCGCATCTGCGACGGCATGTCCACCCTCAAGGAAATTGGCGCCATCGCGGCCCTGACCCAGTGCCTCGTGGAGGATTTCTCAAATACCTTGAACGACGGCGGCACCATCCCCACCATGCCGCCGTGGCACATCCAGGAAAACAAGTGGCGCGCGGCCCGTTACGGCATGGACGCCATCATCATCCTCGATGCGGCAGGCAAGGAGCAGCTTGTCACCGAGCACACAGTGGAACTGCTGAACAAGCTCGAGCCCGTGGCGGCCAAACTTGGCTGCTCCGACGAGCTCGCCAGCGTCGAGAAGATCATTTCCGGCGGGGCCAGTTACCAGCGCCAGCGCCGTGTCGCCGCCGCCAACGACGGCGAGCTGCGCGCCGTCGTGCGTGAACTTGTCGCGGAGATGGCAGGCAACTAACCCTTGCGCGGGGCTGTTCTTAGTGAATTCTTAGATTCCGTGGAGAACAGTTGAGGCAGGGCCTTCGGGCCACGTCCTGTCCGCCATGAATCGGAGTTGTTTGATGCCGTCACCATCCACCATAGGAAAGTCCAACGCCAGACCTGTCCGCGCCACGCGGTTGGCGGTGCTGCCGCAACCCGTCTTCTGGGGGGTGTGGGTTGCCGTCCTGTCGGTTGCCGTGCTGGCAC
The DNA here is from genome assembly GCF_046736435.1 of Arthrobacter sp. LAPM80. Lineage (NCBI taxonomy): Bacteria > Bacillati > Actinomycetota > Actinomycetes > Micrococcales > Micrococcaceae > Arthrobacter > Arthrobacter sp. LAPM80. The sequence continues at coordinate 32,648 of NZ_JBCHVD010000018.1, read as the reverse complement.
TCGGGTTCTTTGTCGCGTCCACGCCCGACTTCACCTCGGGTGAATTCACGATCGACCAGGAGCTGAGCCGGGACCACGTTGGCATCCTGACAGCCTTGGCAATGGTGATCGACAGGGCATTTTCGCCTGTCGGCGGGTTCACCATGATCGCACTGGTGTGCCTGTTCCTGCTGCTGGTGCGCAAGTCGCCCGTCAATGCCATCGCCTTTGGCGGCGTGGCGGCCACGGGGTGGCTCTCAAGCCAGTTCTTCAAGGTCCTCGTCGAACGCCAGCGGCCAAATCCGGCGCTGCTCTTTGATCCACTTGCCCCTGAAACCGGTTCAAACAGTTTCCCCAGCGGGCATGTGGCCCTGGCCGTCGGCCTGGCCTGGGCGTTCTGGTTCCTGCTGCGCAACGGCCGCTGGGCCAAGGTTGCGGCGCTTCTTGCCCTGGTGGTTCCCGTGGTTGTGGCCTTGTCCAGGATTTATGTCGGGGTGCACTACCCCACCGACGTCGCGGCGTCCTTCCTGGCTGCGAGCGCCGGGGTGCTCGTGTTCGCGGGTGTGTGGAACAGGTACCAGGGCGCGGTTCTGCCCCGGATCCCACTGCTCGCCCGGTTCGGGCCGCTCACAGCCGCGACGTCCACCCACCCGAACTCCTGATCGAGGCCCCTTTGCTGAATCACATTGTTCCCTCACTGCACGGCCTTCTTGCAGGAGGTGCCCAAGTCGGCGGCCTTCTTCCCCCGGGCCTGAAGTCACTGCTGGATCCCGCCGCGCTGCTTGGCGGATTCGGACCGGCCACGCTCGCCGTCGTGGCCCTGATTGTCTTCATTGAATCGGGGCTGTTGTTCCCGTTCCTGCCGGGCGACTCGCTGCTTTTCACGGCCGGGCTCCTGCACCAGCAGCTGAACCTGACGCTTCCGGTGCTGATTGGCGTCGTGGTACTGGCGGCCATTGCAGGCGACCAGGTGGGCTACATGCTGGGCCGCACGTTTGGCCGGCGCTGGTTCAAGGACGACGCCCGCATCCTCAAGACCAAGTACCTGGTGGAAACCGAGGAGTTCTTCGCCAAGCGCGGCGGTTGGGCCATTGTGTTGGCCCGCTTTGTCCCGGTGGTGCGCACCTTCACACCCCTGGTGGCGGGCGTGGCCAATTACAACTACAGGAAATTCACGCTGTGGAACATTCTCGGCGCCGTTGGCTGGGGCAGTTCGGTCGTCCTGCTGGGCACGTGGCTGGGCCACTACGACATCATCGCCAAGAACGTCGATGCCATCGCTATCCTGCTGGTCCTGGCCTCGGTGCTGCCGGGCGTCATCAGCCTCCTGCACAAGCGCCGCGTGGCGAAGGCCGGATCCAGGGCCGGATCCCCCGAGACCGGGCTGGAGTCCGTTCCGGAGTCCTTTCAGGCGTCCGCTGCGGAGACCGGGCCTGAGTCCGGACAAACTGCCGGGCAAGCAAGGGACAATAAGGAGCATGCGCATTGATGAGAGGCCACGGCTCCTGCTGGTTGAAGACGATCCCGTCCTGGGACCGCTGATAGCCGAGCTTTTGGCTGACGACTACGACGTCCAGCTGGCATCAGACGGGCAAAAGGGCCTGCATCTGGGGCTGACAGCGCATTGGGAGGCCATGGTCATCGACCGTGGCCTGCCCGGCATGGACGGTCTGGAGCTGGTGTCGGCGCTGCGCACCAAAGGCATCACCACCCCCGCCATCATTCTCACGGCGCTGGGCAGAACGGCCGAAAAAATTGCCGGGCTCGACGCCGGAGCGAACGACTACATGACCAAGCCCTTCGACGCCGGTGAGCTCAGGGCGCGGCTGCGTGCCATGACCCGAAGCTTCACGCCCGCCCCGGAACAGCTGCAGGTGGGCGACTGGCTCCTTGACCCCGGCAGCCGTTCCCTGCGTTCAAGCTACGGCGGGCAGGTGGGGCTGACAGCCAAGGAGAGTGAATTCCTTGCGCTGCTGGCAGGCAGCCCCGAGCGAGTGTTCACCCGCCAGGAATTGATGCATGACCTCTTCCACCCCGATGACTCGCAAAGTGTCATTGACACCTACGTGCATTACCTGCGCAAGAAGGTGTCCAAGTCAGTGATCCGCACCGTGCATGGCATGGGCTACCAGATAGGCGACGGTGCATGAAAATCCCTCACTCACTCCGCTTCCTGGGCACGGGCTTGCCCTCGAGTGCCGATTCACCCCAGCTGCGCCGCGCAGCCCTCATGGTGGGCCTGCGCATCGCCATCGCCATTGCCGTGATGGTTGTGGCTGTCATCATTGCCGCCGCCTTGTACATGCTGTACCTCTCGGACCATCCGAATGTGGCCTCAGCCGACACCTCGACCCGCGTCTATGTTGAATCCAATGACATGCTCAAGGCCATGGTGCTGGCCGGCATCGCCGGCGTTCTGGCGGCTGGGGCCATTGGCTGGCTCAGTGCCCGCAGCGCCATCCGCCCGCTGGGCCGTGCCTTGGAGATGCAGCGGCGCTTTGTCCAGGACGCCAGCCACGAGCTACGCACCCCGTTGACCATTCTTGACTCCCGCGTCCAGCTGGCCGAGCACAAGGTGGAGCCGGGCACCGACGCCGCCCGTCTGCTCGGGCAGATCCGCCAGGACACGGCCGCGCTGTCGGCGACGGTGCAGGAACTTCTCCTTGCCGCCACGGGGGAATCCACCGAGCAGGCCGAACACGTGGGCGTCCCCCAACTCGTCGATGAGGTGGCAGGTAGCCTGGCGGACCTGGCCGCCTCCCGCGGCATTGTGTTGCAAACCATGCACGACGGCGACCCCCGGGTCCGTATCCAGGCCAACAGTTTGCGCCGTGCCATCCTCGGCCTCGTCGACAACGCCCTGAACCACACCCCCGAAGGCGGCACCATCTCTGTCGCCACTTCATCACGGGGACGCACTGTCACAGTCACTGTCGCCGACACCGGTACGGGGATCACCGGCATGGACCCGGCACGGGTGTTCGACCGTTTTGCCCACAGCAGCACGCCCGCAACCGGCGGCCGTCGCAGCTACGGGCTGGGGCTGGCACTCGTTCGGGAGATTGCCGTTGCCGCTGGCGGATCGATTGAGATAGCGTCCACCGGCCCGGGCGGAACCACCATGGAATTGACGCTGCCGGCAGCCCGCTGACCCGCCCGCCCCACCAAACGCTCGGTTACGTCCTGTCCTCAAACACGGAACGCTCGGTTATGTCCGGTCCTCAGACACGGAACGCTCGGTTACCGAGCAACCGAGCGTTTCCAATTTCGGCGCAGAAACCAACCGAGCGTTCACCGGCCGTTCACATGCTTCGGCTACCATCGAACATTGACGCACATAGGCCACGAAAAGAGCCAACCGCATGAGCAACACACAGGGGCTGGCCCGCAGGCTGGGAACATTTGACGCCGTCGTGATTGGACTGGGCTCCATGATCGGGGCCGGGGTGTTTGCCGCCTTCACGCCCGCCGCCCAGGCCGCGGGGTCAGGACTGCTGATCGGCCTGGCGGTGGCAGCCTTCGTGGCATACTGCAATGCCACGTCCTCCGCCCAGCTGGCCGCTGCCTACCCCACCTCCGGCGGCACGTACGTGTACGGCAGGGAACGGCTGGGTCCCTGGCCGGGCTTCCTTGCGGGCTGGGGGTTTGTGGTTGGCAAGGTGGCGAGCAGCGCGGCCATGGCCATGACCTTTGCCGCCTACGCCGCGCCCGCCGGTTGGGAGCGCCCGGTGGCGATTGCCGCCGTCGTGCTTCTTGTCGCTGTCAACTACACGGGCGTGAGCCGCACTGCCTCGCTCGCCCGGATCATTGTGTTTGCCGTCCTGGCGGCGCTGGCCATCGCGGTTGCCGCCGTGTGGGCAGGGCATCCCGGCATCACCGGCGCCACGCTCCTGGGTGGCGGCCTGCTCTCGCACGGGTGGTACGGGATCCTGCAGTCAGCGGGGCTGCTGTTCTTCGCGTTTGCCGGTTATGCCCGGATCGCCACGCTGGGCGAGGAGGTCCGGGATCCGCGCCGCACCATCCCGCGCGCCATTCTGCTGGCCCTGGCCATCGCCGCCGCCGTGTATGCCTGCGTGGGCCTGACCCTTCTTGCCTCGCTGGGGCCCGACGGCGTTGCCACCAACCCCGCTCCCCTCGCCGCCGCCGTGGCGTCAGGGCCGGGGGCCTGGGCCGCGCCGGTAGTGCGGATCGGCGCCGCGCTGGCGTCCCTGGGTGCGCTGCTTGCCTTGGTGGCAGGGCTGGGGCGCACATCGCTGGCCATGGCCCGCGAGTCCGACCTCCCCCGCTGGTTTGCAGCCGTCCATCCCCGGTTCAAGGTGCCGCACCGGGCGGAGATGGCCCTGGGCGCGGTGATTTGCGTGATCATCGCCTTCGCCGACCTCCGCGGCGCCATCGGGTTTTCGTCCTTTGGTGTGCTTGTGTACTACCTCGTGGCCAACGTGTCGGCGTTCACCCAGGGCGGTGCGGACCGCCGCTACCCGCGGTTCCTACAGCTGCTGGGCGCCGCGGCGTGCGTGGTTCTCGTGGCGACGCTGCCCGTGGGCGCCGTCGCGGCTGGGCTGGTGATGTTCGCAGTCGGTATCGGCTACCGATTCCTGCGACTGCGGCGGAGTCGCTAGAGGCTGATGCTCGTCACGGGCATCGAGGAGTCAGTGGCGAAAGCCAAATCGCTGGGCGCAACGCCCTTCATGACGAGCTGGGCGCCGAGGGCGGCGACCATGGCCCCGTTGTCGGTGCACAGTGAGAGCTTCGGCACCAGCAACGTGATGCCGGCGGCCGCGCACCGCTGCTTCGCGAGCTCACGCAGCCGCGAGTTGGCGGCCACTCCCCCACCGAGCAACAAGGTGGTGATGCCGTGTTCGCGGCAGGCCAGCACTGCCTTCGCTGTGATGACATCCAGCACGGATTCTTGGAACGACGCCGCAATGTCGGCCACGGGAACGTCCTCGCCGCGGGCCTCGTACCCCTCCACGCAGCGGGCAACGGCCGTCTTCAGGCCGGAGAAGGAGAAGTCGTAGCGGTGCGGCCCGGGTTCTTCGGCTGTGCCCATGTACTTGGGCATTGTCAGTCCGCGGGGGAACCGCACAGCCTTGGCGTTGCCCTCCTTGGCGAGCCTGTCGATGGCGGGCCCGCCGGGGTAGCTCAGCCCCAGCAGCCGGGCGACCTTGTCAAACGCCTCGCCGGCTGCGTCATCGATCGTGGCGCCGAGCAGTTCGACGTCGGAAGCAATGCTGCGCACCCGCAGAATCTCGGTATGCCCGCCGGAGACCAAAAGGGCACCCAGATTCTCCGGCAGCGCCCCGCCGTCGTACGCGGCAGTGATGGATTCATCCAGCAGCCCGACGCCAACATGCGCCACGAGGTGGTTGATGGCGTACAGCGGCTTGCCCGTGGCAAGGGCCAGCGCCTTGGCCGCGCTGACGCCCACCATGAGCGCCCCGGCCAGGCCTGGCCCGCTTGTGACGGCTATCGCGTCGACGTCCTGGAGCGTCACGCCGGCGTCGGCGAGCGCCTGCGCCAGGGTGGGCACAAACGCGTCAAGGTGTGCGCGGGAGGCGATTTCGGGGATCACTCCGCCGAAGCGCACGTGTTCTTCCATGGAGGAGGAGACCGTGTTTGTCAGCAGTTCGGTGCCGCGCACCAGCCCCACACCAGTTTCGTCGCAGGAGGATTCAATCCCCAGGATCAGCGGGTTGGCCGGGTTCATGACGGGTCCTTCTTTGTAGTGTTGTTGGCCAGGCTCAGGCGCATGATCAGCCCGTCAGAGCCGTCGCGGTAGTACCTGCGCCGCGTGTGGATGTGTTCAAAGCCGTAGCGCCGGTAGAGATTTTGCGCCCGCGGGTTGGTCGAGCTGACCTCAAGCATGATGTCCTCGGCACCGCGCCGCACGGCCTCGGCGATGAGCTCGTCCATCATGGCCCGGGCAATGCCGCGCCCCTCGAATTCGGGCAGGACACCAATGGTCTGGATGTCCCCGATCGGCGGCACGCACATCAGCCCGGCGTAGCCCACGGCCTGCCGTTCGCCGTCTTCATGTTCGACGCCGGATGGCAGCTCCGCGATGACGTACCGCCGGGTTTCGGGCTGGGCAAGCTCACCAACGAACATGTCGCGGGGCCAGGAGTCCACGCCAAAAAGGTGCTTGTCCAGCGCCGTAATGAAGTCAATGTCGGCAGGGACCATGTCGCGCAGCACGGCGGGCGGGTGTGCCGGGGCGTTGCCGTCCGTCATCAGAGCGCGCGCTTCCGGGGTCCGGGCACCTTGGCGTCAGACTCGCGCAGATACAGCGGTGTTGAATCGAGCAGGCCGGCGCCTTCGACGGAACCGGCGGCCATGATCTTGCGTGCGGCGGCGCGGCCCAGGTCAACGGCCGTCGGCTGGGCCTTTGCCAAGGGTTCGTAGACACTGCAGCCGTTGCCGGCAAGGACGTCTTCGTAGAGTCCTGCCCCGGCACCAAACACCTGGACGCCTGAAATTTCATCGGCCGGGCCAACATGCGGGCCATCGATCAGGTGGGCGCCGGCGCTGTACCTTGCCCAGTACACTTCCTTGCGGCGGGCGTCCGTGGCGATGACGAAGTCACCCATGGCGAGAGGCCCCACGGCCCGGCCGTCCCTGTAGGCGGGCGAGTCAAAGACCTGGTGTGCCAGCGCGTCCAGGCTCATCATGCCGTACAGCGGAACGCCCCAGGTGAAGCTGAGCGTGCGGGCCATGGCGATGCCGGCCCGCAGGCCTGTGAAGGGTCCCGGGCCGGTGCCCACCACAATGGCATCCAACGTGGGACCCTCGGTGACGGGGTCGGTGAACAGCGACTTCACGCCCGGCGCCAGCACCTCGGCGTGGCTGCGGGTGTCGGCGGTGGCGAAGTTTGCCACCAGTTCCGCCGTCCGCACGGGGTCAAGCGGGTCGAAGTCAAGGATGGCGGCACTGGCAACGGCCGATGTGTCAATGGTCAGGATTCGCACGTCATTCAGCCTATTCTGTTGTGTTCACAAGCTGGCCGAGCACCGAAAAGTCAATGCCGTCCCAGCGCGGTCCGACGGCATTCAAGCGCAGGGTGCGGGGTTCGTCGTCGTCCTCATCAGCATCAAACGTGTCGGCGAAGTCCATGCTCCCGTCGTCCGCGTCCTCGGTTTGCCCCAAGGTTTCATCGCCGGGGGCAGGCAGAGCGCCGCCCACGGCACGCACGAGTTCAATGTCAAGCCGGCTGGCGGCGAGATGCTCGACCCGATCTACGCCCCACTCCACGACAGTCACCGAGGTGTCCATGGTGTTTTCAAGGTCGATGTCATCAATCTCGCCGGGGGTGGCCAGGCGATACGCGTCAACGTGGACAAGGTCCGGGCCGCCTGGATTGTGGCCATCTGCCAGGTTCGGGTGGATGCGCACCAGGACAAAGGTGGGGGAAATGATGCCTTCGCGCACGCCAAGGCTGCGGCCCAGGCCCTGCGTGAAGGTGGTTTTTCCCGCGCCGAGTTCCCCACTGAGAATGACCAGGTCCCCGGCCCGCAACAGCCGGGCGAGGTTTTCGGCCAGCTGCTGGGTTTGGGTCGCGGTGCTGGTGGCAAACTCCCAGGCCGTCACAGCCCACCACCGGCAGCAGCGCCCGTCCCGTCGGCAGCGCCGTCGCCCGCGCCACCCACGTAGCTGCGCGGCACCCGCTGGCTGATGCGGGTCACGATTTCATAGTTGATGGTTCCGGCAGCCGCCGCCCACTGCTCGACCAGGGGTCCGCCGTCGGCCCCGTTACCAAAGAGCACGGCCGTGGCACCCAGCGCGGAACCGGGAACCTCGGCATCGGCAAAGCCGTCGCGGCCGGCCGGTCCCAGGTCTATGACCATCTGGTCCATGGCGATGCGCCCCACCACGGGGTAGGTGACGCCGTTGACGCGGACAGGACCGCCCGTGGCGATGCGCGGAATCCCGTCGGCATAGCCCAACGGCACAAGGCCGAGGGTGGTGGCCTGCGTGGTCTTGTAGTTCGACCCGTAGGAGACGCCCTGGCCGGACGGAACGTCCTTGCACAGGGCGATCAGGGTCTGCACGGTCATGGCCGGGACAAGGCCCAGATCCGCGGACGTCTGGTCCGCAAAGGGTGACATCCCGTACATGCCAAGACCCACCCGGACCATGTCAAAGTGCGCGTCGGGGCGCGACAGGGTGGCCGGGGTGTTGGCGATGTGGCGCACGTCTGGCTGCACGCCCGCCGCCTCGGCCACGGCAATTGCCTCGCGGAAGCGTTCGAGCTGCTCATCGGTTTCGGGGCGGCTGGGTTCATCGGCAACGGCCAGGTGGCTGAAAATCCCGACCACACGCAGCAGGCCCTGCGACTCGTACACCATGGCCGCGGCGACGAGCGCCTGCCAGTCCTGGCGGGAGCAGCCGTTGCGGCCAAGTCCGGTGTCAATCTTCAAATGGATCCGGGCGGGGCGCTGCACTTCACGCGCAGCGGCAACGATGTGCCCAAGTTCCCACCCCGAGCAGCCGAGGTCGATGTCCTGTTCGACGGCGGCCATGAAGTCGGTTTCGGGCGTGTGCAGCCACGACAGCACAGGCGCGTCGATGCCTGCCGCGCGCAGGGCCAGGGCCTCGGATACGTGGGCCGTTCCCAGCCACTGCGCCCCTGCTTCAAGCGCGGTGCGGGCCACCTGGAACATGCCGTGCCCGTAGGCGTCGGCCTTCACCACGGCCATGAATTGGGCCGGTGCACAGATCTCACGCAGGCGGCGGATATTGTTGGCGATCGCGGACAGGTCAATGATGGCTTGCCGTTCAAGGCCGTGACTCGGCGCTGGAACTGGCACAACAGATGGGCTCACCCACCCATTTTAGGCCCTTTTCGACGGCGGCCCGTTTCCACGCCCGACGGCGGCCAGCGCGGCACCGTTTGCCGCCCACCTCCGTCCGGGCTAGGACGACGCCACCGGCAGTGGGAAGATTAGTACAGTATTTTTATCCGCAGCCCGTGCCGGCTGCCGCGTTCAACCATGCCTGCAGCGATCAACTGCAGCAACCACGCCCCGTCAGGAGGAAGCTGTGCACCAGGTCAGGCGGGTCGCCATGCTCTCCCTCCACACGTCCCCGCTGGAACAGCCCGGTGGCGGCGACGCCGGCGGCATGAACGTTTATGTCAGGCACCTGGCACTTGAATTGGCTGCCACGGGTGTTGCCGTTGACATTTACACCCGCCGCGCCGACGCCGGGCAGCCGGACACCGTCGAGTTGGCACCCCACGTGAATGTCCACCACGTCTCTGCCGGGCCCTTCGCCAAGGTGTCCAAGGAAGCTCTGCCTGAGCTCATCACTGAGATGGCCGACGCCGTCGCCGACCATGTTGCCTCCCTCCCAGGGGAGCCGGCGAGGGTTATCCACTCGCACTATTGGGTGTCGGGCATGGCAGGGATTTTGGTGGCCAAGCGCCTCGACCTGCCGCTCGTGCACACCATGCACACCATGGCCCGGGTCAAGAACCACAACCTGCCCGCCGACCAGACGGCCGAACCCGGCATCCGTGAGGATGGCGAGCAGCACATCGTGGCGGCGGCAACGCGCCTGATCGCGAACACCACGGCCGAGGCTGCCGAGCTCGAGCGCCACTACGACGGTTGCGAGCAGCGCATCGACGTGGTCTCCCCCGGCGTCGACCTGAAGATTTTCAAGCCGGCGTTCAGGGACCGCTCACGGCAGGAACTTGGCATTGCGTCCGGGGTTTTCCACGTGGTCTTCGCCGGCCGCCTGCAGCGCCTGAAGGGCCCGCACGTCCTGGTCAAGGCCGCGGCCATCCTGCGCGCCGAGCGTCCCGATATCGACCTGCAGTTCTCCTTCCTTGGCGCGCGCAGCGGCAACGACAAATATGACCTTGCCGCCATGATCGACGACGCCGGCCTCTCGGCCGTAGCCGCCGTCCACCCTCCAGTGCAGGCCGGGGAACTTGCCGATTGGTACCGCAGCGCCGACGTGGTCGCCGTCCCCTCCTCCAGCGAGTCCTTCGGGCTTGTCGCACTTGAGGCCCAGGCTTGCGGCACACCTGTCATCGCCACGAACGTCGGCGGCCTGCCGCGGGCTGTCAGTGACGGACGCACGGGGCTGCTTGTCGAGGGCCGCTCGCCCAGGCTGTGGGCCGAGGCCATCGCATCCCTGCACGACTTCGCCGCGACGCGGGCTGACATGGGCCGTGCCGCATCTGTCTTTGCGGAGTCCTTCGGCTGGGAGAAAACGGCGGCCCAGACAGTCCAAAGCTACGACCTTGCCCTGACGTACCAGTACGTCACCCCTCCGGGCTGCTGACCCCTGGCCTTCCGGCCAACCGTCAGACGCACGTCGCCGTGGTGTTGCTGACTTTTTGGGCAATACCCGATTTTTCCGAGTGTCACAGCTCACATTCCGCGCGCCTCTCGGTAGCGTTCCTCGGGTGGCTGCGCCGGCTGTTTGGGCGCCCTTTCATCCCTCGGGTTCCATGCCGCCGCGCCTGTTGCACCCGTCTGGCAATGACGCCCGGTGGGGATCCTGTTGAAAGGTTCACAGCACCATGAAACGAATGGGAAGAACTCTCTTTCGAAGCCCTGGAATGCGGAAGGCCGTGGCAGTGTGCGCGGGCCTGCCCCTGCTCCTGGTCTCAGTGGGGGCATTGCCGGCCTCGGCCAACTCGGGCGGCCAAGCAACAACAACCCTCGCCCAAGCGAACATCGATCCACTGCTCTACCAGGCGGGACGTTACATTGTGGTCCTGGCCGAGCAGCCCATTGCCATGTACGACGGCGGCACGGCCGGACTGGCACGCACCAGGCCGCAGGCCGGTCAAAAGCTTGATGCCACCCGGCCCGAGGTAAAGAAGTACAAGGCCCATCTGGAGAACAGGCAGGCCAGCGTTGCAAAGACGGAAAACGTCAAGGTCAAGCGCACGTTCACGGCCGCCCTCAACGGCTTCTCCGCTGACCTCTCGGCCGGTCAGGCCCTGGCCCTGGCCAAGGACCCCGGCGTCCTGATGGTCGCCCCTGACACGGAGAACGCCCCCGACTACTCGAGCACCGATTTCCTGGGCCTTAGCGGCCCCAACGGCAGCTGGAACAAGGCTTTCGGCGGACAGGCCAATGCGGGCAAGGGCGTGGTGGTGGGCATCATCGACACCGGATACACGCCGTCGAGCCCGTTCTTCGCCGGCGAAAAGGTCAAGCCGCTAAAGGGTGAGCCACAGGTTGGCGTGCCCTATCGCACGGGTGACGGCAAGATCGCCATGCTGAAAGCCAACGGGGACACCTTCTCCGGCGAATGCCAGCAGGGCGTGGAGACGGGAGCCGATTTTGACGGCACGGCCTGCAACTCCAAGGTGCTCAGCGCGCACTACTTTGCCGACGACTTCGTCAAGTATGTGGCCCCTGAACACCGAGCGCCCCAGGAGGTGCTCTCCCCCGTTGATGTGGCCAGCCACGGCACGCACACTGGCAGCACGGCCGCCGGCAACGCCAACATCCGGGCTTCCATCGGGGGTCGGGACATGGGTATCACTGGCGGCGTGGCCCCGGCTGCGAAGCTCTCCGTGTACAAGATTTGTTGGGAAGACGACGATCCTGCCACGGGCGGCTGCTATTCGTCCGCGGCTGTTGCGGCCATCAACCAGGCCATCCTTGACGGCGTCGACGTGCTGAACTATTCCATCTCCGGCAGCACCGACACCACCACGGACCCCGTATCGCTGGCGTTCCTGTCCGCGACCTCGGCCGGGATCTTTGTTGCCGCCTCCGCCGGCAACTCCGGACCCACGGCAGGCACCGTCAACCACGGCGCCCCGTGGGTGACAACTGTCGCCGCCACGTCGTTCTCCTCCGAGCTGCAGGGCACTGCGGAATTCTCCGACGGCACCAAGTTCCGCGGAGCCAGCATGATGAGCCAATCCCTGCCACCGCGTCATGTGGTCCTTGCGGCCACGGCTGCTGCGGCCGGCGCGGCCACGCCCGCACTCTGCGGGCCAAACGCTTTGGACGCCACCAAGGTTGCGGGAAAGGTTGTGGTGTGTGACAGGGGCGTGTTCGCCCGCACCGCCAAGAGCGACGAGGTCAAGCGTGCAGGCGGCGTGGGGATGATCCTCGCCAATCTCACGCCCTCCTCCGAGGACGTTGACCTGCATGCTGTGCCCACTGTCCACGTGAACCCGCCGGCAACCCAGCTCATCAAGGACAAGGTGACGGCCAACCCGGACATCCTTGTCGCCCTGGTGAACAAGGACACCACGGGTCTGCCCGTGGACCCGCAGCCGCAGGTTGCCGGGTTCTCCTCACGCGGACCGTTGGCCGCCGCGGGCTCGGACCTGCTCAAGCCCGACGTCGCCGCACCAGGGGTTGCCGTGCTGGCAGGGGTTTCCCCGATTGCATCCGGTGGCGACCAGTTCGGCATGATGTCAGGAACGTCCATGGCGTCCCCGCATGTAGCCGGCTTTGCCGCACTCCTGATGGCCAGGAACCCCACCTGGTCCCCTGCCGCGGTGAAGTCATCCATGATGACAACGGCCACCAAGGTGGTGAACGCGGACGGCAGCAAGAACACCGACCTCTTCGCAACGGGTGCAGGCCAAACGGCGGTGGCCACGGCCCTCTCGCCGGGACTTGTTTACGACGCCGGTGACACCGAATACCTGAAGTTTATTCAAGGCACGGGCCTGGATCTTGGCATCCCGGGCCTGGGCAGCACGGCTCCGCGGGACATGAACGTTGCCTCCTTCGCGGTAGGCGGCCTGGCCGGCAAGGTCACTGTCACCCGGACCGTCACGGCCCTCAAGCCGGGGCTTTACCGGGCCGTGGCGAACGTCCCCGGCGTCAACGTCCGGGTCACACCGTCGGTGTTGAACTTCCCCGCAGCCGGCGATCAGCGCACTTTTAAGGTCACCTTTGAAAATGTCTCGGCCACCCTGGGCAAGTTTGCCATGGGCAGCTTGGCCTGGGAGGGTGCCGGCACCACGGTGACGTCTCCGGTCGCCGTGCGGCCACTGCCTGTGCTTGTCGCACCGGAGGTTTCATTCAGCTCAACCAAGTCGACTGACAGCGGCAAGATCCCGGTGGTTTCGGGCACGGGAACTCCGGTGACAATGACTCTTGACGGCCTGTCCAAGGCGGATTCAAGCGCCATTGAGCTGGTTCCCGGACCGCTGGTTGTGGGTTCGAACAAGTCCAACTTCCTCAAGGAGGTGACGGTACCGGCGGGGACCAAACTGGCCAAGTTCCAGGTGATCTCCTCGGATCCCGCCGCCGACTACGACATGATCGTGTTCAACCCTCAGGGTCAGTACAGCGACGTCAGGACGCCTTCCTCCAGCGAGACACTTTCGCTGTCCAACCCGGCACCGGGCACGTACACCGTGCTGGCCAACCTGTACTCAAGCCCCGGCGGGGCGGCCGTCAAGGCCAGCGTTGACGCTGCCGTGCTGGGCTCGAACGTCGGAAATGCCTCGGTGACCCCCAACCCGCTCAAGCTGGCCAACGGCAAGTCGGGCACCGTGACACTGGGGTGGACCGGGTTGGCGCCGGGCTCCTACCTGGGCCGGGTTTCCTTCGGCGGCACCGGCACCGAGACGTTTGTCTCCGTCATCATCTCCCCCAACGGCACGGCCGTGCTGCCCGGCGAGGGCCATGGCAAGGACAAGCCAAAGAAGGGGAAAGATAACAGGTCGGCGTTCCCCTCCGACCAGGCGCCCGGCGACCTTTTGAGATAACGCAGGGCTCCGACCCACCCCTCTCAACGCACGACGGCGGCCATCCAGCAAGTCTGGATGGCCGCCGTCGTGCGTTATGCACCAGGGTTTACGTTCATGGTTTGGGCCCGTGGGTTAGATGGCGCCGGTGCCGCCACCGAGCGCACCGAACAGCGGGGCAAGCGCCTGCCAGCTGGCGATCTCGCAGCCGTCTGTGCGCTTGAAGGTTGCCTTCACTTCCCTGCCCTTGAACGAGCCGGTGACCACAGCAACCTCCGGGCCGCCATATTGCTGAGTGCAGGCGCGCGCGGGGTCTGGGACGGGGAAGAACATCTTTTCGCCATGGAGTTCCACGGCGGCCAGGGCGGCTGCGGGGTCAGGCAGCGTGGAAACAGGGGACGGTGTCGGGCCGTCGGCCACGAGCCGGAACTGGTGCGGCGCGGCCCCGGGTGATTCAGTGAGCGTGATCGAAAGGTCGATGGCACCGGTGGCCGGTGGGGTGGCGGCTGATTCTCCGCCGGCGTCACCCGGTGGGGACACCTGCGCGCAAGCGGCCAGCACGGCGGCGGCCGAGACCAGCAGCACCACCATTGCCAGCCGCAACCCGCGAGCCGGCTTCGGAGTTCCGGCCATCCTTGACCGACCCGGCCCGATGGGATGGATTGAACGGATTGACTGTTGTTGCATTCCTACCGCCTCCTTAGCTTTTCTGCCATGCTAACCCGAGGTCCGAACATCGGCCCGGGAAAGGCGATCCACCATTTTCGCGCCCGCCTCCCGTCTATGCCCCCGGTCTGCGGGGCGCATAAACGGGAGGCGGGCGCATTTGTTACCGGCATTCCACCGGACAATGTCGCAGTTCCCGAGCAGGACGGCAGCTAGAGCACAAACGCCAGGGCCTGGATGGCCACGGCAGCTGCCCCGCGGGCCCATTCGGTGAAGTCGGCCGATGCCACCCGCAGCGTGACGGGGCCCGCCTCGGGGTCCCTGTCCGCTGCCAGCGCGGCCAGGACTGAGGCTTCGACGGCTGCAAACAGGCCAATGCCCTCACCGCCCAGCACAACTGTGTTGACCATCGTCAGGTTTGCCGCTGCTGCAATCAATTTGCCCAGCGCCTTCCCTGCCGCCTCAAGGACGGCCGACGCCGCACGGTTGCCCCCTGCTGCCAGCTCGAGCGCCTGCGCGTAGTCGACGGGGCGGCCCAGTGCGGAGGAAATCTGCTGGCAAATGCTGGGGATGGACAGCATCGCGGTGGAGCAGCCACGGTGTCCCTCCATGCACAGCGGCCCGTTGGGGTCCAGCGACAAATGCCCGCCGAGGCCCAGGCCGGTGTCAGGAGTGCGCATGACGTGGTCCCTGATGGCCAGGCCGTAGCCGACCCCGGCCCCTACGGTGATGACGGCGAAATCCGACACTTCCCGACCGGCCCCAAACCACTGCTCGGCAGCCACGAGCGCCGTGACGTCGTTGTCGACCACAACAGGCAGTTCCAGCCGTGCGGCCAGCAGCGCGCCCAGGGGCTCATCGTTCCAGCCAAGGAACGGCGCCCTATGGACAACGCCATCCGGGCGGACCTGGCCGCCCAGGGACACACCTACACCAGTGACTGCCGCACCTGTTTCGGCACCCAGCTGCCCTGTCAGCTGTTCAATTCCAGCCACCACCGTCTCGACGTCGGTCCCGGCAAGGGGCAGGGTGGCCTCGGCCAGGATGGTTGCCCGCAGGTCCGTCACCACGGCCTGCAGCAGGTCGCCGGCGACCTTGACACCCACAAAACGGGCGCTGTCGCTGCGTACGTCCAGCAGCCGTACGGGACGCCCCACGCTACCGTCAGCAAGCAATTCCCCCTCAACCAGCAGGCCTGAGTCAAGCAGCGGCTTGCTCAGGCGGGTCAGGCTCGCGACGCTCAGCCTGAGTTCCTTCGCCAGTTCCCCGCGGGAGAGGGGTCCACGGACAAGCACCAGGCGGGCCAGCTCAAGGGCCGAGTCCGCGAGCGCAGCGGAGTTCTCGCGCTGCTCCGCGTGCCGTGCCGGAAGGGGTCGGGCAGTGTTCATGAGGATCAGTTTATTGCAGGATGAATATAATTCCAGTCCGACATTCGCTGTTTTGGCCGAAATTGCCCACCAGCGTGACCCTTGACACAATAATTACTTTTGCGGTAAAACTATCCAATGAGCACAGCACCCCTTTCGATCCCCGCACATGTCCAGCTGCACCGCGGGGGCACCTCGGTCATCGTCGACCTGACAACCGCCGGCACGCCCACCATCTTGCATTGGGGCCCTGCCACGGGCACGTTGTCCGAGGTGGAACTGGCGTCCCTTGCCACGGCTTCCCGTCCCCAGCGCGTCTCCGGCGGCATCGACACCCCCGCCCGTCTGGGCCTTGTGCCACAGGAAGTCTTCGGCTGGCAGGGTTCCCCGGCACTCATCGGCCAGAGGGCCGCCGGCTCGTGGGCAAACGCCCTGTCCACCACCGAGGCAATTTCCGACGCCGGTTCCCTCACGATCACGGCGGAGGACCCCACGGGTGAACTCCGGCTCGTCACGGAACTGGCCCTCACGGGTGCAGGCGTGCTGAAGCAGCGCCACACCCTGACCAACATCGGCAGCACCGACTACCAGCTGCACCGGCTGACGGCGTTCTTCCCGCTGCCGGCGTCGGCCACCACAGTCCAGGACGCCACGGGCCGCCACCTGAAGGAACGCACGGCGCAGCGCCGGCCCCTGACCGTCGGGGCACATGTGCGTGAAAGCCGCCGCGGCCGCCCCGGGGCAGATGCCACGCTGCTGATGCTGGCAGGATCCGACAGTTTCGGCTTCCGCAGCGGACTGGTCCACGGCGTGCACACGGCATGGAGCGGCAACCACCGCCTCACGGCCGAGCAGACCATCACCAGCGACAGTTTCCTGTCAGCGGGCGAGCTGCTCCTGCCCGGCGAAGTTGTCCTCACACCGGGGAAGTCCCACACCACCCCGTGGGCACTCGGCTCCTGGGGCAACGGCCTGGACCAGCTCTCAGCACGGTTCCACGAGGACCTGCGGGCACGCGAGAGGCACCCCCGCCGCCCCCGCCCCGTCACGTTGAACACCTGGGAGGCCGTGTACTTCAACCACGACCTGGACACGTTGAAGAAGCTGGCCGAGAAGGCCGCAAGCATCGGCGTCGAGCGCTTCGTCCTCGACGACGGCTGGTTCCTTGGCCGCCGCGACGACACCGCGGGCCTGGGCGACTGGTTTGTGGACGCCGCCGTATGGCCCAACGGGTTGGACCCGATCATTGACCACGTCCACGGCCTCGGCATGGAGTTCGGCTTGTGGTTTGAACCCGAAATGGTCAACCCCGACAGCGAACTTGCCCGCAACCACCCGGACTGGCTCCTGCACACCGAGGGGCACGTGCCGGTTTCGGCCCGGCAGCAACAGGTTCTGAACCTCGCCAACCCCGACTGCTTTGACTACCTCCTGGGTCGCATCGACGCCATCCTCTCTGAATACCCCATCAGCTACATCAAGTGGGACCACAACCGGGACTTGCTTGACGCCACCGATCCCCGTACCGGCCGTGCATCGGTGCGCGAAACAACACTCGCCCTATACCGGCTGCTGGCCGAGCTGAAGGCCCGCCACCCCGACCTTGAAATTGAAAACTGTGCCTCGGGCGGCGCCCGCGTGGACCTTGGCATCCTGGATTACACGGACAGGATCTGGACCAGCGACTGCATCGACCCGATCGAACGCCTCGACAACCAGGCCAACACCGGGCTGCTTGTCCCCTACGAACTCATGGGCGCCCACATTGGCGGGCCGAAGTCGCACTCAACCCGCCGCCAGCACAGCCTGGGCTTCATGGCCCGCACCGCAATTTTTGGCCACTTTGGCATCGAATGGGACATCAGCGGTATCTCTGCCGAGCAAACTGCCGAGCTGGCCGGATGGGTGGCGTTCCACAAGGATCACAGGGACCTGTTCCACTCGGGCATCAGCGTCCATGCGGAGCCGGATCCGGCCCTGGACGTGCGCGGCGTCGTGGCCCGGGACGGCGCACGCGCCGTGTACTCCCTCACACAACGAACAGCCTCAACCACCTACCCTTCGGGGCGCATCACCCTGCCGGGGCTGGACCCGGAAACGCTGTACAGGGTTCGGCTCACGCACCCGCTCAATGACGACGTCGGCAATGGCCAATCCCCGCTCGACTGGGCACAGGCCGAAACGATTCTTTCCGGACGGCTGCTGGGCTCCATAGGCCTGCAGTGCCCCGTGCTCTTCCCGGAACAAGCCGTTTTGATCACCGCTGAAACGGCCAGCTAAGGACTTCCCCTGAGCCCCGAGCAAATATTCCACCCCAACAGGGCGGCCGGTGTGGATGTGGCACTGGCTGGCATGCAGGGCTTCTTCAACCCTGGCCGCATCATCGGCTACTTCAACCATCACGTCCCGGACCGCAACGACGCAGGATTGCTCACCGGCATGGACCACGAATTTGAAAAGGACCCCGCCCGCACCACCAGGCCCCTCACCAGCCAGGCAATGGGCATCTAGTGGCTCTTGCCCTCAAGGGCCAGCTGCAGGCCTTCGACCAGACGGTGGCCCTGGTCATCCACTTGGTGGTCATCGTCGTCCTGTCGCTGCCGTCAATGTACGTCCTCGCACCCAAGGAGTCCGAGCTTCCCTGAGCCTACTTATCGAAAAGCCGGCCGAAGGCACCCCGGCCGAGGTCCGAGGTCGTTCCCCACCATCATGTTGCCCATAACGAAGGAGACGGCGGTGCTTGGCATGGACCACGTGCTGGAAGGTCATCTTCCCGATCTCAAAACCCGCACCCTGGCCCTGGTCCACTACGTCTTCCAAAGTCAATTCAACTCCGATCACACCCCCGCTTTTGCTTCCTACCTCATGGCCATGGCACCGTTGCTTCTGGTTTACATGTTCGCCCAGCGCTGGGTCATCTCCGGCGTTATGAGAGGATCCACCCAATAATGACTGCCCCCGCTTCCGCCCCCGCCACGAAATCCGACGCCGTGCACCCCGGCGCCGCTTGGTGGCGCCAGGCCGCCGTCTACCAGATCTACCCACGCAGCTTCTCCGACGCCAACGGCGACGGCATGGGCGACCTCCCCGGCGTCACAGCACGCATGGGCTACCTCGCCGAGCTGGGCATCGACGCGATCTGGCTCAGCCCGTTCTACCCCTCGGCCTTGGCCGACGGCGGTTACGACGTGGACGATTACCGCAACGTCGATCCCCGGCTGGGCTCCCTTGACGACTTTGACGCCATGATGGCCGCCGCGCACGCCGAAAACATCAGGGTCATCGTCGATCTGGTCCCCAACCACTCATCCAACCGGCACGAGTGGTTTAAGGCCGCCCTTGCCTCCGCCCCGGGCTCCCCCGAGCGCGCCAGGTACCACTTCCTTGAGGGGCTTGGGGACGACGGCGAGCTGCCGCCGTCGGACTGGCCCTCCCACTTCGGCGGGCCCGCATGGACCCGTGTCATTGAGAGCGCTGGGCCCCGCGCCGGACAGCTCGGCCAGTGGTACCTGCACCTGTTCGCCTCCGAGCAGCCTGACTTCAACTGGGACCACCCCGAGGTCCGCGAGGACTTCCACACCACGCTGCGCTTCTGGTCCGACCGCGGCGTTGACGGCTTCCGCGTTGACGTGGCGCACGGCCTGGCCAAGGACATGTCGTTGCCGCTGAGGTCCAAGCCGAAGCTGGAAATCCTTGTCTCCGACGGCTCGGACCCCTTGTTTGACCGCGACGCCGTGCATGAGATCTTCGCCGGCTGGCGTTCGGTCCTGAACGAGTACGACCCGCCCAAGGCCGCCGTTGCCGAGGCATGGGTTCCGTTTACCGAGCGGCGCCTGAAGTACGCGCGCCCCACCGAGCTGGGCCAGGCCTTCAACTTCGACCTGCTGCAGGCGCACTTCGATGCCACCGAATTCCGCACCATTGCCGAAAAGTGCCTCGATGAGGCCGAGGCTTCCGGCGCTTCATCGACCTGGGTGTTCTCCAACCATGACGTCATCCGCCACGCATCCCGCTACAGCCTGCCTGATGACACAACCCATGCAGGACTTGACGCGTGGCTGATGGCCGACGGCGCCACTCCCATTGCCAACCCTGAGCGCGGTTTGCGCCGGGCCAGGGCCGCGACGCTGTTCATGCTGGGTCTGCCCGGCTCGGCCTACCTGTACCAGGGCGAGGAACTGGGACTCTTCGAGGTTGCCGACCTGCCGCATGCTTCTCTGCAGGACCCCACCTGGTTCCGCACGGGAAAGAAGATCAAGGGCCGGGACGGCTGCAGGGTGCCGCTGCCGTGGTCAGCAAACAGCGCCAACTTCGGTTTCGGCGGCACGCCGTGGCTGCCCCAGCCCGAGTGGTTTGCCGGGTTGGCTGCCGACACCCAGGACGGCAACGCCGGCTCAACGCTTGAGATGTACAGGGCCGCGCTGAAGCTGCGCCGCGAGCTGCAGTCGGAGGAGTCCCTTGAATGGTTGAGTGCGCCCGGCGCCGAGGTGGTGCACTACCGCCGCCCCAACGGCTGGGAGGTGCTCACCAACTTTGGTGCCGTGGCCGCGGCGCTGCCGTCCGGCGTCGACCTGTCAAAGGTGGTCCTGCGCTCCGGCGGTGAGAACGGGACAGGGGAGGCGAGCATCGAGGCCGAATCAACCCTCTGGCTCGCCCCCTAACCCCAACGCTCGGTTACTTTCCGTCGTCATTGACCCGACGCTCGGTTGCTTTTCGTCGCCATTGGCTCGACGCTCCCTCACCTTTTGTCGTTCCGCTGTCCTGCCTCGGCGGAAGGTGAGGGGCTGGCTGTGGATAACTTCTGCGGGCGGCGCGACTTTAGGGCCACACTGATTCCATGGAGAATCGAGAGGAAGCGCCTTTTCCCGCAGTCCCCTTCACGCTGAAGGAGGCCCAGGCCATGGGCGTCACGCCGGGACGGCTGCGCAACAGGGATATTGCAGGCATCAGCAAGGGGCTTTACCGGCCGGTATCGTGGGAATTTGAGCTGCGGGATGCGGCACGGGTCTTGTGCACAGCGACGCCCGGCGCCTGGATCTCGCATTCCACGGCGGCCAGACTACATGGATTGATCCTGCCACCGTGGTTGTCAGCGTCCAATGAACTACATCTGAGCAAACCCAGAAAGCTGCCCGAGACACGGCGCAATGGCATCACCGGGCACACAGTTGTTGTTCGGGAGGGCGAAGTTGAGACGGACGGGGAGCTGCGCATCAGCACCAGGGCACGCACCTGGCTCGATCTGGCGCGCACCCTGCCCCTGCATGACCTTATCTGCGCCGGCGACCAGCTCATCCGCGTACCGCGGCCCGAATTTGAGGGCCGCGTTGCGCCGTACGCCACACTCGTATCGCTCCGCGACATGGTGGGGCACCACGGGAACCTTCAGGGCATCGTCCGCGCCAGGGCGGCACTCGGGCTCATGCGGGTGGGCTCGGACTCCGGCCCCGAAACCCTGCTGCGTCTTGCCATGCTCGACGCCGGCCTGCCGGAGCCCGATTTGCAGCTCACCTTGTGGAACCGCCCCGGCAGCCCATCGGCGGATGCCGGCTATCGACTGCGTCGCATCGCGTTGCAGTACGACGGCGCCCATCACCTCGATGAGTTGCAGCAGCAAAGCGACAGGCGTCGGGACAACGCCTTCAGGGCGGCCGGATGGACCGTCATGGTCTTCACCCAGGACGACCTGGCCGACGGCTTTGAAGGTGCAGTCCGCCGCATCAAAAGGGCACTCCGGGATGCGTGGGTCGATCCCGCCATCGCCTCCGGCTTTTCTTCGGGCAGATAGCATCAGCCACGTCAGCCCGTGCGAAACCACCTGTTAAATGTAGAACGCTCCCTCAATTGTTGAGGAAGCGTTCTGCATTCGGCAACGGAAACCAACCGAGCGTCCGCGTGAAACGAACCGAAAGTAACCGAGCGTTTAGCCGGGGAGGTTAGATGTCGCCGCGGATGAAGGCTTCAACCTTTTCGTGGGCGATATCGTCAGCGTACTGCTCCGGCGGGGACTTCATGAAGTAGCTTGAAGCCGACAGGATGGGGCCGCCGATGCCGCGGTCAAGGGCGATCTTCGCAGCACGGATGGCGTCAATGATGACACCGGCCGAGTTAGGTGAATCCCATACTTCTAGCTTGTACTCGAGGGAGACGGGGGCGTCACCGAAGTTGCGGCCTTCAAGGCGGACGAAGGCCCACTTGCGGTCATCGAGCCAGGCCACGTAATCGGACGGGCCGATGTGAACGTCGTCGGCACTCAACTCGGCTGAGGTGTTGGAGGTGACGGCCTGCGTTTTGGAGATCTTCTTGGATTCAAGGCGATCACGCTCGAGCATGTTCTTGAAGTCCATGTTGCCACCAACGTTGAGCTGGTAAGTGCGGTCAAGGGTCACGCCGCGGTCTTCGAACAACTTCGCCATGACACGGTGCGTGATGGTTGCACCGATCTGGGACTTGATGTCATCGCCCACGATCGGCACACCGGCAGCGGTGAACTTGTCGGCCCATTCCTTGGTGCCTGCGATGAAGACGGGCAGGGCGTTGACGAAGGCAACGCCTGCGTCGATGGCGCACTGGGCGTAGAACTTTGCGGCGGCTTCCGAGCCCACGGGCAGGTAGCAGACCAGGACGTCAACCTTCGCGGCCGCAAGCGTTGCAACAACGTCGACAGCCTCGGCGTCGGATTCAACGATGGTCTCGCGGTAGTACTTGCCAAGGCCGTCCAGGGTGGGGCCGCGAAGCACGGGGACGTCTAGGTTGGGAACGTCAGCCAGCTTGATGGTGTTGTTCTCACTGGCGCCAATAGCCTCGGAAAGGTCCAGGCCCACCTTCTTGCTGTCAACGTCAAAGGCAGCAACAAACTGCACGTCATTGACGTGGTACTGGCCGAACTCTACGTGCATCAGGCCCGGAACCTTGACGCTGGCGTCAGCATCGCGGTAATACTCGACGCCCTGCACCAGCGATGAGGCACAGTTGCCTACTCCGACAATGGCAACCCGGATAGGATGATTGGACACGGAACTCCTTCATAAAAAAACGTACACGGGTCCGGCCCTCACACTGCGGTGAAGGGTCGACGCACGCCTCTACACATGACGTAAAAGCACGACGCACGGCTGTTTCGACCGGACCTGACGCCCCAACGGCGCCCTAACCATAATTGCCAACACCCCCTGCCCCGAATATGTTCCCTCGTGGCAGGAATGTCTCCTTTAGTTCTACCACCGGTAGCGCGGCACAGGCACATCGCGTGCGCCTATGCCGCCGGGGTGGCTGCTACTTTTGCGCCCACCTGTTGATGTCGGATTCGACGGCGAACTCGTCGATCGCCGTCAGCTCGGCCTCCGTGAAGCCAAGGTTGTTGATGGCGGCGACGGTGTTTTCCAGTTGTGCCACGCTGGAGGCCCCGACGAGGGCCGAGGTGACGGGGGTGCCCTTGGGCTGCTCGCGCAGGATCCAGGCGATGGCCATCTGAGCCAGTGACTGGCCGCGGCCTGCGGCAATGTCGTTGAGCCCGCGGACGCGGGCCATCTTTTCCTCTGTCAGGTCATGTTCGTGCAGGAAGTGCTCCTTGGCGGCGCGGGAATCGGCCGGCACACCCTTCAGGTAGCGGTCCGTCAGCATGCCCTGGGCCAGCGGCGAGAACGCGATGGATCCGGCACCGACTGATTCGAGGGTTTCGTACAGGTTGGGGTCACCGTTTTCCGTCCAGCGGTTCAGCATGGAGTAGGAGGGCTGGTGGATGAGCAGCGGGGTGCCCATTTCCTTCAGGATCCGTGCAGCCTCAAGGGTCTGCGCCGGGGTGTAGGAGGAGATGCCTGCGTACAGCGCCTTGCCGGAGCGGACGGCGCGGTCCAAGGCCCCCACGGTTTCCTCCATGGGGGTCTCCGGATCCGGGCGGTGGCTGTAGAAGATGTCCACGTAGTCAAGGCCCATGCGCGAGAGCGACTGGTCCAGGCTGGCGAGCAGGTACTTGCGGGAGCCCCATTCGCCATACGGACCCGGCCACATGTCGTAGCCGGCCTTGGTGGAGATGACGAGCTCGTCACGGTACGGCGCGAAATCTTCCTTCAGGTGGCGGCCGAAGTTCGTCTCGGCGCTGCCGGCCAGCGGGCCGTAGTTGTTGGCAAGGTCAAAATGGTTGACGCCCAGGTCGAAGGCGCGGCGCAGGATGTCCCGCTGCACACCAAACGGCTTGTCGTCACCGAAATTGTGCCACAGGCCAAGCGAGATGGCGGGCAGTTTCAGCCCGCTACGGCCGACTCGGCGGTAGGGCATGGTTTCGTAGCGGTTTTCCGCGGCGTGAAAAGTCATACCTGCCATCTTGCCACGCAATTGTTGTGAGCTGTGTCTAATTCCGGTCCGGGGCGCGCAGCACCAGCACGGAGCCGGAGGTGACGGCCACGATCGCGCCTGCTTCGAACTCGGTGGCAGATACGCCGTCGGTGCGGATTTCAACCACCCACCGGGATGCGTACTCGTTACTTGGCAGGGTGAAGTCCACGTCGTCGCCGCCTCCGTTGAACAGCATCAGGAAGCAGTCGTCGACCACTTCCCTGCCCCGGGCGTCGCAGTCAGGAATTCCCCCGCCGTTGAGGAACACGCCAATGCTGCGGCCAAATCCGCTGTCCCAGTCAGCCGCCGTCATGGCCGCCGCGTCGGGGCGCAGCCACACGATGTCCGCCAGTGCGCCGTCTTCCCCGTGTTCCACGGGGCGCCCGTCAAAGAACCGACGACGGCGGAACACCGGGTGGGCTTCCCGCAGCCGTCCCAGCCGGGAGACAAAGTTGATGAGCCCTGTGTCGGCTCCCGCCCAGTCGATCCAGGTCAGGGGCGAGTCCTGGGCGTAGGCATTGTTGTTTCCCTTTTGGGTCCTGCCCAGTTCGTCGCCGTGGAGCATCATGGGCACGCCCTGGGACAGCAGCAAGGTGGTGAGGAAGTTCCGTTGTGCCCGGGCCCGCCGCTCAAGCACCCGGGGGTCGCCGGTGGGGCCTTCCACCCCGTAGTTCCAGGACCGGTTGTGGGATTCGCCGTCGCGGTTGTCCTCGCCGTTGGCCTCGTTGTGCTTGTCGTTGCAGCTGACAAGGTCAGCCAGGGTAAAGCCGTCGTGGGCCGTGACAAAGTTGATGGAGGCCACCGGACGGCGACCCGAGTGGCCGTAGAGGTCCGATGAGCCCGTCAGGCGCGACGCGAACTCACCCAGCGTGGACGGTTCACCTCGCCAAAAGTCCCTGACGGTGTCGCGGTACTTGCCGTTCCATTCGGTCCATTGGGGAGGGAAGTTGCCCACCTGGTAGCCGCCCGGTCCCAGGTCCCACGGCTCCGCGATGAGCTTGACCCGGGAGACAACGGGGTCCTGCTGGACCATTTCAAAGAACGAGGAGAGCTTGTCGACGTCGTAAAACTCTCGCGCGAGCGTGGCCGCCAAGTCGAAGCGAAAGCCGTCAACATGCATTTCCTGCACCCAGTACCGCAGCGAATCCATGATGAGCTGCAGCGAGTGGGGTTGGCGGACATTGAGGGAGTTCCCCGTGCCCGTGTAGTCCAGGTAGTGCTCCTTGTTGGCGTCGTCCAGCCGGTAATAGGCGTCGTTGTCGATGCCTCGGAAGGACAACGTGGGGCCCAGGTGGTTTCCCTCACCCGTGTGGTTGTACACCACGTCCAGGATCACCTCCAGGCCGTGGCTGTGCAGTTCCTTGACCATTTCCTTGAACTCACGGACCTGCTCGCAGGGGTCGCTGCTTGCCGCGTACTCGTTGTGCGGGGCAAGGAAGCCGATCGTGTTGTAGCCCCAATAATTTCTCAGTCCCTGCCCCAACAGCCGCTCGTCCTGGACAAATTGATGCACGGGCATGAGTTCCACGGCCGTGACGCCAAGTTTTTTCAGGTGGGATACGACGGCGGGGTGGGCCACCGCCGCATAGCTGCCGCGCAGGTGTTCAGGCACCGCAGAATGAAGCGCCGTCAGACCCTTGACGTGCGCCTCGTATATGACGCTCTGGTGGTACGGGATGTCCGGCTTCCTGTCGAGGTTCCCTTCCCCGTCAGACCAGTCAAAGCTGTCATCGACAACCACGCTTCTGTACGTGTAGGCTGCGGAATCGTCATCGTTGCGGACAAGCGGCTCCCCCAGTTCGTAGGCGAAGACCGGCTGTCCCCAGTTGACGACGCCGTCAATCGCCTTCGCGTATGGGTCAAGCAGCAGTTTTGCGGAGTTGAAGCGCAGCCCGTTGGCAGGGTCCCATGGCCCGGAAACCCTGTATCCGTACCGCTGCCCCTGCCCGACCCCTGGAATGTAACCGTGCCACACATAGCCGTCAACCTCGGTGAGTTGGAGGCGGGTTTCGTTCCCGGCATGGTCAAAGAGGCAGAGTTCCACTGACTGTGCGCCGTCGCTGAACAGGGCAAAGTTGGTGCCGCCGCCGTCTGGGCGGGCACCTAATGGATGATCCCTGCCAGGCCAGATTTCCATGTTTTTCCCTGCTTGATGATGGAGCCTGAAATTGCCGTGTCTGCGTCCGGGGTCAGCTGCCCTGCTCCGACAGCCGCGCCCAGACGGTGGGAATACGGGCCGCAAGCATGCCGGCGTTCAATGGTTGCCCCGGCTCCTCGTGTGCCAGTTCCCCGTGCAGTGCGGCTGCGAGCGCGGCAGTACGGGCCAGGCCCACCTGCGATGGCGTGGTTCCGCAGCCCATGGCCAGCAGCGCCACAAGGATTCCGGCCAAGGTGTCCCCGCTTCCTGCCGTCGCCAGCCGCGGCGTGCCGTTGGCCTGGAGGAAGACCGTTCCGTCGGGCGCAGCCACCACGGTGGCCGGTCCCTTGAGCAGGACAACGGCCCCGAACAAGGCAGCGGCGCGTCGGGCGGCGGCCACTGGGGAGGCCTCGATGGCCGGGCGTTCAAGCTCCACTCCCGAGCGCGCAAACTGGGCGGCAAGTTCGCCGGCGTGCGGCGTAAGGACCAGATGGGCGTTGGGGGTCTCGGCGTCCCTGACCGGTTTCACCAGCGCCAGCGCCCCGGCATCAACCACTGTGGGAATCCATGAACTGGATCCCCAAGCACGCCCGGCAACAATGGCTTCCCCGGCGCGTTGCATTTGTGCGGGATCCCCGTCGATGCCGGGCCCGACAAGCCACGCCTGGACCCTGACATCTTGTGGGGAATCCTGCGAACACACGACTTCAGGGTTGCGCAGGTGCAGCGTCTGCGCCACCTGGTCCGGCCCCAGGTACCGCACCATCCCGGGCCCGCAGGCGGACGCCGCGGCGGCGGCCAGCAATCCGGCACCCGGATATTGGGTGGACCCGGCAACAATTCCGGCCACCCCACGCGTGTATTTGTGGTCGGCTGTGGCGGGCAAGGGCAGCAACGCGGCCAAGTCGGCTGGCTCAAGGCTGAGCACGTCAGCCGTGCCAAGGAATTGACCAATGCCAAGGTCAACAAGCCTCACGGCACCGCAATACTCTCCGCCGGGGGCCGCTAGCAGCCCGGACTTGTACGCACCGAAGGTGACTGTGAGATCTGCGTGCAGCACGGGCAGGTGCACCTCACCGGTGGTTGCATCGACCCCGCTGGGCAGGTCGCAGGCAACCACCGCGGGCCGCCCGGTCCCGGAGAGTTCTTCCAACGCGGCGACAATCGAGGCGGCAGGCTCCCGCAGCCCGCCCCTGCCACCCGTGCCAAGCAGTCCGTCAACAACGACGTCGGACGCGCCGGCTTCCGCTGCCATCCGCTCCAGCGCACCGGCCCCACGGCCGGCGTCGTCCCCCAGCGCGACGCACCGTCCCCCGGCCTTCTCAAAAGCGGCGAGGGCATCGGGGTGGGTTCGATCGCCGGTGAGCAGCGCCGTCGTGGCCGCACCCCGGCAAGATAACCACGCGCCGGCATACAAGGCGTCGCCGCCATTGTTGCCGGAGCTAACAAGCAGTGTCACTTTTGCCCCGTACAGGCCCCGTCCGCGGGACCGCACGGCGAAGACCACTCCCATCGCGAGCCCGTATGCGGCTGTGCGCATGAGGTCGCCGCCGAGACCGGAATCCAGCAGGGGCTGTTCTGCGGCGCGGACAGCGGCGGCGGAGTGGGCGCTGATCATGTCAGCTTTCGGCTATCACCATGGCCGTGGCGACGCCGGCGTCGTGGCTCATGGACAGGTGCCAGTGCTTGATGCCCTTCGCCTTGGCCACAGCCGCAACGGTGCCCTTTACATTGATGGTGGGCCCGTGCTCGTCAAGGCCGATCCAGCAGTCCTGCCAGTTCATGCCGGCCGGGGCTCCGAGGGCCTTCGCCACGGATTCCTTGGCCGCGAAGCGGGCGGCCAGCGATTGTGTGTTCAGGCCGCGTTCGGCAGGAACGAAGAGCCTGTCACGCAGGCCAGGAGTCCGCTCCAGTTGGCGCCCGAACCGCTCAATGTCAACAACGTCCACACCAATCCCAATAATCATGCCCCCAGCCTATCCCCCAGCGGCTCCCACGACTGAGAACCCCTGCAAAAAAGCCGCCGTTTGCGGTTTAGTGCAAGAACCGGGCAGGAGCTACTCGACGGTGACCGACTTGGCCAGGTTGCGCGGCTGGTCGACGTCGAACCCCTTCGCGGTGGCCAGTGCCAAGGCAAAGATCTGCAGGGGAACAGTTGTCAGCAGTGGCGCAAGGAGCGTGCTGGTTTCCGGGATGTAGAAAACGTGTTCCGCGTGCTCCCGCACGGACTCGTCGCCCTCTTCTGCAATCACGATCGTCATCGCCCCGCGGGCTCTGACTTCCTGGATGTTGGAAACAACCTTGGCGTGCAGGGAATCCCGGCCACGCGGGGAGGGAACAACCACAATGACAGCCTGGCCCTCTTCAATCAGGGCGATGGGCCCGTGCTTGAGTTCGCCTGCGGCAAAGCCTTCGGCGTGGATGTAGGCCAGTTCCTTGAGCTTTAAGGCCCCTTCCATGGCCACCGGGTAGCCTACGTGGCGGCCCAGGAACAGCACGGTGCGGGTATCGGCCATGCTCCTGGCCAGGTCTTTGATCTGGTCGGCGTTGGCGAGTACGCTGGCAATCTTCGCCGGCACCTTCGCCAGTTCGGCGAGAATGTCCTTGATCTGTCCCTGGAACAAGTTTCCGCGCAGCTGTGCCAAATAAAGGCCCAGGAGGTAGGCGGCAGTAATCTGCGCCAGGAACGCTTTGGTGGAGGCCACGGCAATCTCGGGCCCGGCGTGGGTGTACAGCACGGCATCGGACTCACGCGGAATGGTGGAGCCATTGGTGTTGCAGATGGCGACCGTCTTAGCACCCTGTTCGCGGGCGTAGCGAACGGCCATCAGGGTGTCCATGGTCTCACCCGACTGGGAGAGGGAGACAATGAGCGTGCGCTCATCAACAATGGGGTCCCTGTATCTGAACTCGTGGGACAGCTCCACCTCGGTGGGGATCCTGCACCAGTGCTCAATGGCGTACCTGGCAACCTGGCCCGCATAGGCGGAGGTGCCACACGCAAGGACAATGATCCGGTTGATTGTTTTTAGCACGGACGGGTCAACACGAAGCTCATCGAGGGTGAGGTTGCCTTCACCGTCGGTGCGGCCCAGCAGGGTCTGGGCCACGGCGTCGGGCTGGTCGTTGATTTCCTTTTCCATGAAGGACGGGTAGCCGTCCTTCTTTGCGGCGGCCGCATCCCAGTCCACCCTGTATTCGCGGCCTTCGGCGGGAACGCCGTTGAAGTCTGTGATCTCCACGTTCTCGGCGCTGATGGTCACGACCTGGTCCTGGCCAAGCTCCACGGCCCGGCGCGTGTAGTCGATAAAGCCCGAGACGTCGGAGCCAAGGAAGTTTTCGCCGTCGCCCAGGCCAACAACCAGGGGAGAGTTGCGGCGCGCGGCGACAATAACGCCCGGCTCGTCGGCATGAAGGGCAACGAGGGTGAAAGCGCCTTCCAACTGCCGTGCCACTGCCGCCATGGCCCGGGAGAGTCGGCCAGTGGAGGGCACACCGGGTTCAGCGAGAACAAGCTCGCGGTAAGTATCCCCGAGCAGGGTCGCTGCCACTTCGGTGTCCGTCTGGGAAACAAAGCTGTGCCCCCGCTTGAGCAGGGTGGCCTTGAGAACTGAATAGTTTTCAATGATGCCGTTGTGGACCACCGACAACGCGCCGCCGTCAACGACGTGCGGGTGGGCGTTTTCGTCGGTGGGGCCGCCATGCGTTGCCCAGCGCGTGTGCCCGATGCCACTTGACGCCGCTGGCAGCGGGTTCTGCTCCAGCTCTTCAAGGAGCTTGGCAAGCTTGCCGCTCTTCTTGCGCATTTCAATGCCGTTGGCACCCGCAACCGCAATGCCGGCCGAGTCGTAGCCCCGGTACTCCAGCCGCCGAAGTCCCTCAACGATCACCTCGAGGGCGCGATGATTGGCTGACAAACTTGTTCCTTGAGCCGGGGCGGTACCGGCGTATCCCACAATTCCACACATGAAAAACAATCATAAACCCCAGATCATTTGCAGGACGTTCTACGTCTTCGCGCGTCAGTGCGGACGAAAAAATGTCATCCACTCGCTTCCTGTGACACCGCTGCGTTTCCCACCCAACGGCAAACAAGGCAGACTTGAGCCTGTGACAGCGCAAAGAACCGAGCCCGGCAGCAGCGTCAGCGCCTCCCCCTTCGTGGAGTTGGACCGTCAGACGTGGTCGCGCCTGGCCAACAAAATTGAGCAACCCCTCAACGAAGAGGACGTCCAGCGCCTGCGAGGCCTAGGTGACCAGCTCAACATGCGTGAAATCCATGACGTGTACCTGCCGCTCTCGCGCCTCCTGAACCTGTACGTCGGTGCCGCCGGGCACCTGCACAGCGCAACCACAACTTTTTTGGGCGAGAGGGGCTCCCGAACCCCCTTCGTCATCGGCGTCGCAGGCTCTGTCGCCGTGGGCAAGTCCACCACCGCACGTGTGCTGCGCGAGATGCTGCGCCGCTGGCCGGACACCCCCAATGTTGAGCTTGTCACCACCGACGGCTTCCTCTATCCCAACGCCGAGCTTGAACGCCGCGGACTCATGGGCCGCAAGGGATTCCCCGAGTCCTACGACCGCCGGGCCCTCCTAAGATTTGTCAGTGCCGTCAAGAGCGGCGCCGAGGAAGTCCGCGCCCCCATGTACGACCACCTCACCTATGACATCGTCCCCGGTAAAGAGGTCGTTGTCCGCCGCCCCGAGGTCCTCATTGTCGAGGGACTGAACGTGCTGGCCGCGGCACGCCCGCGCAGCGACGGCCGCTCCGGCCTGGCCGTCAGCGACTTCTTCGACTTCTCCATCTACGTCGACGCCAAGACCAGCCATATCGAGCAGTGGTACATCGAGCGGTTTCGGTCACTGCGCAGCAGTTCCTTCGCCGACCCCGACTCATATTTCCGCCGCTATGCAGGCCTGTCAGACGTCGAGGCCACGGCCACCGCCGCCCACATCTGGAAGAGCATCAACGAGCCCAACCTGCTCCAAAACGTCTTGCCCACGCGCGGCCGCGCCCAGCTGGTGCTCACCAAGGATGCCGACCATTCCATCCGGCGCATGCTGCTAAGGAAGGTCTAGTGCCCGTTGTTGGCTTCCACCAGTCCAGGCGGCCGCGCCAGACCCCGGCCGACCGCCTGAAGCGCGAACTCACCTGGCCCCGCCCGGGCGGCATTGCCGTCTCCCTGGCAGGCGCGGCGCTGGTTTTCTGCGGGGCGGTGTCCCTCTCCCCCGCCAGCGGCGCGGCTTCCTCCCCCGCTGCCGTTTCCTCCCAGGCAAGTACGACGGCGGTCCCCGGCCTTGCGCCCGCCCCGATCGCCACGTCGACCACCGCGCCGCAGACCACGGCACCACTGGTGGCGGGCGCGGCCGCCGCGTCACCGATCCAGCTACTGTTCGCCCCGCTCGCCGCCGCGGAGGCTCTCGTGCTTGACGTCACGGCCCCCAACAGCCCGCTGGTACTTGTCAACAAGCGCCATCCGCTCACCCCGGCCAACTACGCGCCGAGCGATCTGGTTACCCCGAACGTGCTCTCCGGCTCCACCGAACCGGCACTCCTGCGCGCCGAGGCAGGTGCAGCGGCCGAACGCATGTTTGCTGCCGCCGCCGCACGGGGCGTGCACATCACGGTCAAGAGCGGCTACCGCTCGTACGACACCCAGGCGTCCGTGTACAACGGTTATGTGGCCGGCAAGGGTGTCGACGCCGCGGACTCCACCTCGGCCCGTCCCGGATTCTCCGAACACCAGACCGGGCTGGCCCTGGACATTGGCGACGCCGGCGCAGACACGGCCTGCGATTTCACCACCTGTTTTGCGGGCACGGCGGCCGCGCAGTGGGTGGACACGCACGGGGCAGAATATGGCTTCGTTGTCAGGTATATTCCCGGCGAAGAGGACGTGACAGGCTATGTGGCCGAACCGTGGCACCTGCGCTACCTCGGTGTTGCCGTGGCACAGGACATGCAGCTCCGCGGCATTCACAGCTACGAGGGCTATTTAGGGCTACCGCCTGCCCCTAGTTACAAATAGGGCTACACAAAATATTCCCTGAAACCCTCCCGGACCTCCGGGAGTACGGTAGCTTGGTGGCATGATAAAGGGATTCAGAGATTTCATTATGAAAGGCAACGTCGTAGACCTTGCCGTCGCCGTGGTTATAGGTGCTGCCTTTGGAGCGGTTGTTAACTCCTTGGTGACGAACATCCTGATGCCACTCATCGCTGCCATAGTTGGTTCACCCAACTTCGATGGCTTCGCATTGCTCACCATCAATGGCGTGGACATCAAGTTCGGTGTGTTCCTGACCGTCTTGGTCAACTTCGTCATCGTTGCTGCAGCCATTTACTTCATGGTGGTGGTTCCGATGAACCACATCATTGCCCGTCGCGATGCCAAACTGGGCATCCCGGCAGGCGAGCCTGTGGTTGATCCGCAGATTGAATTGCTGACCGAAATCCGTGACGCGCTCAAGGCCCGCCCCACCG
>NZ_JBCHVD010000017.1:0-78562 GCF_046736435.1 Arthrobacter sp. LAPM80 | reverse complement strand
GCGAAGGCAACCGAATTCCACCGCCTCCTGGGGGTGCCCGGCACCACTCCCGGTGACCGGTGGCAGGGGACAGCATGGGTGCGTCAGGGGTGGTCGAGAGAAAGCGGGCAGCGACTTGAGGTGTTTACCGGACTTCTATGCCGTGCTGCACCTTGGAACCCAGGCCAGCGCCGGGGACATCCGGCGCGCCTACAGGTCCCTGCTGCGCCAACACCACCCGGACACCCGCCCAGCATCGTCCGCACCGGGAGAAGCGGCCGCTGAGGCTGAGCTGCTCCAGGGCATCATGGACCCCCACGCCGTGCTGGGCGACCCGGCCCGACGGGCCCTCTACGACCAGTGCCACCAGCCCCCGGACACGGCACCTAGCCAACCACACAATCCCGGCCCGCCGTGCGGTTCTGGCCAACCACACGGTGCGGGGCAGGGAAGGCCCGGAGCACTGCCGGGGTGGCCGCCGATCATGGTCGGGCACTTGCGGTGGGAACCACCGACCAGAAGATGTAGTTAGAGACTAGGAGGTGTAGTTAGATGAGTGCTTGGCGTCGCTATGACACACCCTTGTTGCCGGCGTTCCATGAACGCTTCGAGCAGCGTTGGGGCGAGGGCACGGCCCCGTTCCTGGACCCCGAACTCCACGAACTACCCATGCCCCGGGCCCAATGGATCAATGCCGACACCGGTGCCGCGCTGGCCGTCGTGCCGGTATGGACCGATGACGACAGTCACCGTTCCTTCGCCGTGTTCTACCTACCCCCGGCAGGAGATATCTGGCTGCTGCGCCCGGGAATCACCGATTACATTGAAACCCAACAAAGCCAGCACATCACCCTGCGAAATGACGCCTTCAAAAAAGCCGTCGATCACGCCAACGCCTTCCTCTACGGCCCCGACGACCACTAATCGCCCACACAACAAAACCCGCGCACGGACGGGCCAGCGGAACCTGACGGGTCGGCGGCAGCTATTGCGCGCCGGGGAGTCGCGGGGCCTTGACCCTGGCGGCCGTGCGGGCCTGCGTGGGTTCCTCACCCGGGCCGTCTGGGGGTGTGTGCATCACTGAGGGTCTGACCCTGCGGGCGCTGAGGTGAACAAGGACCGAGGCCCGGCCGCAGTGCGGGCACGTCGTTTCACTCGGGCCGGTCGGATCCGGGCACGGCAACCCGTCGAGGAAGAAATAATCCTCTTCATGTCCGTGCCCGACCTCCACATGCTGGGCGTCGTGGTCCGCCACCTAGGCGTGCCCACAACCAGTGCACGTGAAAATGAACCGCTCAACCGAAACTTCCTTCAGAATCATGACCCTCTCCCCACGACAATCCCATCCACCGGACCGCTGCCCCTTCCGGCCGGTGTGGTGGCCGGTAATGGGTGCAGCCACCGCGGACGGACGGGGTGGCCCTTAAACCCATAATGCCGCTTCAACCACACGGAATCTATATCACCTCCCATAGATCATGGCTGAAGTACCAGTGGCAACCATCAACCCACCGGGGACCACTGGTGCGTTTCGGGACGGTTGTCCCGCCCACCTTCAGGCGTGCACCGGGACCGGCAGGGCCCCGTCCTGGAGGTCTTTCGTGTCGACACTTTCCTTGTCCGGGTCCATCATCTTCGCCCCACCTTCCTCAGCCAGTCATCGATCTCTGCCGCCCCGGAAATCAGTAACGCCCTGAAGGCTACACCTCGCCCCCTTGCCTGCACGGCTCCGTGCTGAACGTTACTCACCGGCATCAATGACCGTGAATGGTTGCGTTGCTGCCGAGGCACTTTCCTCGACACCGCCATAATGCCGGTTGCCGGCCGTCTTGTATGCCATGGGTGATCCCCGCAGCCCGGCCGGGACGGTACCATCGGCTGTCCAAGTGATGTGAGCAGTAGCCGAACCACGACGGACCCGATGCGGCGAGTGAGAACTCGTTGCAGCGGGGCCGTTGTCATGTGTCCACCAGGGAGTACCCGAGGGAACACGTTGGTGGAACACGACATGCAGATTCAACGCCGAGCACAAGAAATGTTCCACGGACGGTCGTCCACGGACACACCGGTTCGAATAACCGCTGCCAGCGTGCGAGTGGAAGAAACACCTGGCGGCTCTCACCCCGACCCGGACGGCCAAAAAGCTCGGCGCGCTCACAACTGAGATCGTCGACGCCGCCCGGGAAACACCCCCATCGGCCCCTAACCGCGATCAAAACCACGCCCTTATCGAGACGACTCACAGCCAGTGCAGACCATCAATGGAGGGAAGCCCTGACCAATTTCTCAAGACGCTGTAGTTTTACGGGACACTCACTCGGGCGACCAACCGAGAATCCCACACGCCATATTGCCGGATCGGCTACGCGCGTGTTTCCACCCGGCAGCAGTCCACCCGCCGGCAGGCGGCGGATCTTCTGGCTGCCGGCGTTCTAGGTGATGATCTCTATGTGGATACTGGTGTGTCTGGGGCGCGGGCACCGCGTCCGGAGTTTGATCGGGCGCTGGCAGCATTGATCGAGGGTGGCACCTTGGCGATTTCGACGTTGGATCGGCTCGGCCGATCCACGCAGAACATGCGCGCCTTCGCAGAGGAGCTTCGTGCCCGGGGCGCTAGTTTGCGCGTGTTGAACCTGGCCGGCGGGGATGTCGACACCGCAACACCGATGGGGTCGATGTTGTTTACGATCATGGCCGTTTTGGCGCAAATGGAGCACGAGATCAAGCGTGAACGTGTCACAGACTCGATGAGCAAACGCAGGGAAGCGGGGAAGGACCTGGGGGCCGACCCTCCGGGTGACCGACAGTCAGATTCGCAGCGCTGTGCGCCGGGTCGAGGGCAGTGAGCCTGCTGCGCAGGTTGCCTGTGATCTCGGAATGTCCCGCGCAACGTTTTATGGACGATCGCGAACACTCATCGACTCGGCACTGGGCGCATTTTTCCTGAAGCCGACACCAAGCGGCCACGGAACCCCGCCAAGGAACGTCAACCTCCACAAAATAGCCGTGAGGTGAGCCTGATTTCTTTCAAAATGGGAGTCATCTGCCGGTTGCCCCCAAGTCGACAACTCCAGGATAGCCAGAGTCCTAGATAGCGCCATTGCCGATAAGCAAGGTTGGGGGCTGCTGCCGTGGCCGGGACCTATGTGAGCTTAGGACGCCAGGAGCTGGCGCAGGACGTATTGGAGGATCCCGCCGTTTTGGAAATATGCGGCCTCGGCGGGGGTGTCGATCCGCACGACGGCTGTGATGTTTTGGGATTTTCCATCCTGTTCGACTCGCACCAGGACTTGTTTTGGGATGCCGGCGGCGCCGGCGAGCCCTGTGATGGAGTACTCCTCTTCACCGCTGAGCCCAAGCTTTTCTGCGTTCTCGCCGGGGCTGAACTGTATCGGGAGTACGCCCATGCCGATGAGGTTGGAGCGATGGATCCGTTCGAATGAGGTGGCCAGCACCGCCTTGACGCCCAGCAGCAGGGTGCCCTTGGCGGCCCAGTCCCTGGAGGATCCGGAGCCGTATTCGGCCCCGGCGATTACGATCAACGGGACGTTGTTTTCGAGATATTTCCGGGACGCATCGAAGATGCTCAGCTGCTCGCCGTCTGGCAGATGGCGGGTGAATCCGCCCTCGGTACCGGGCACCAACTTATTGCGCAGCCTGATGTTGGCGAACGTGCCCCGGATCATGACCTCATGGTTGCCGCGGCGGGATCCGTAGGAGTTGAAGTCACCGGGCTGTACGCCGTGGTCCAGCAGGTAGCGGCCGGCGGGGGAGTCTTTCTTGATCGCCCCGGCCGGTGAAATATGATCGGTCGTCACCGAGTCCCCCAGAAAGGCAAGCACCCGGGCGCCGGAAATGTCCGTCACCGGTTGTGGTTGGGGTGGCATTTGGTCGAAATACGGCGGTCTGCGCACATACGTGGAAGCATCATCCCAGGCGAACATGTCGGCTGTGGGAATTTGAAGGTTTTGCCAGTTGTGATCCCCATCGAAGACGTTGGCGTAGCCAGCGGCAAACATCTTGGCATGGACTGCTTCGCCGACCACTTCCTGGATTTCCTGGCTGGAGGGCCAGATATCGCGCAGGTAAACGGGCTCACCCGACGTGCCCTCGCCCAGTGAATCCGTGAGCAGGTCAATGTTCATCGTGCCGGCCAGCGCATAAGCGACCACCAGCGGTGGTGAGGCAAGAAAATTCATTTGGGTCTGCGGGTGGATCCTCCCCTCAAAGTTGCGGTTCCCGCTGAGCACCGAACTGACATTGAGATCGTTGGCTGTCACGGCCTGTGCTACCTGCGGAATTAGCGGACCGGAGTTGCCGATGCAGGTGGTGCAGCCGTAGCCAACTAGGTTGAAACCAAGCTGATTCAGATAAGGAGTCAGCCCGGCCTTGTCGAGGTAGTCGGTGACGACGCGGGACCCGGGCGCCAGCGAGGTCTTCACCCACGGCTTTGATCTCAAGCCGTGCTCCACCGCCTTCTTGGCCAGCAGTCCGGCGCCGATCATCACGGAGGGGTTGGACGTGTTGGTGCAGCTGGTGATCGCGGCGATGACGACGTGGCCGTGGTCGACAATAACCGGCTTGGTGCCCGGCAATGTTAATCGAGCCGGATTCGACGGGTACTTTGAGGTAGCTCCGTTACCGTCACTGTCACGGTTCACGGGACGGTCACCCGGGCGATCCCTGTCGCAGGCCAGCGGGTCGCTGGCCGGGAACGACTCGGCCGATGCCTCATCGAGTCCTTCCAGTTCCGCAGGGTCCTCGGAACCCCCGGTGAGGATCGTGCCGATTACCCGGCGAGCATCGGACAGCGGGATGCGGTCCTGCGGGCGCTTGGGACCGGCGATGGACGGTTCCACCCCGGCCAGGTCGAACTCCACAGACTGGGAATAGCTCGCTTCGTGCCCGGCGTCATGCCAGAGCCCCTGCTCCTTGGCGTAGGCTTCCACCAGCTGAATTTGCTGTTCCGGCCGTCCGGTCAGACGAAGATAATCCAAGGTGACGTCGTCGATCGGGAAAATTGTGCAAGTTGAACCATATTCCGGGCTCATATTTCCAAGGGTGGCGCGATTGGCCAGTGGAATGCCAGCCACACCTGGACCGTAAAACTCGACGAACTTGCCGACAACGCCGAGCTGGCGTAGTCGCTGGGCCACGGTCAGGACCAAGTCTGTCGCGGTCACGCCCTCGCGCAAGGCGCCGGTGAGCTTGAGGCCCACCACGGGAGGGATCAGCATGCTCATCGGCTGGCCAAGCATGGCGGCCTCGGCTTCGATGCCGCCGACGCCCCAGCCCAACACGCCGAGCCCGTTGACCATGGGCGTGTGGGAGTCGGTGCCGACCAGGGTGTCCGGATATGCCTGGCGCAGGTCCACGCTATCGCCGCTGCTGGGTCCTTTCGCCGCCTCCCGCGTGAAGATCACGCGGGAGAGGTACTCAAGGTTGATCTGGTGGCAGATGCCAGTATCGGGCGGGACGACGAGGAAGTCGGAGAAGGCCTGCTGTGCCCAGCGCAGCAGTTGGTAGCGTTCCTTGTTCCGGGAGAATTCCAGCTCTGCGTTGGTCGCAAATGCATCCGAAGTGCCGAAGACGTCAGCGATGACGGAGTGGTCAATCACCAGTTCCGAGGGGATCAACGGGTTGATCTTCTGTGGGTCACCGCCCAGCGCTGCCATTGCATCACGCATGGCGACCATGTCCACGACGCACGGGACGCCGGTGAAATCTTGCAGCAGCACGCGCGCCGGAGTGAATTGGACCTCCGAACCATGCTCGGCGGCCGGATCCCATTTGGCGAGTGCGGCCACCTGTTCGGCAGTGACCAGTCGGCCGTCTTCATTGCGGAGCAGATTTTCCAGCAGTATTTTCAGGCTGTAGGGAAGCCGCTCCGAGCCTTCCACTGCATCGAGGCGGAAGATTTCGTAGCTTTCATTGCCAACCGTCAGCGTATTGCGGGCGCCAAAACTGTTCGACATGGGGGCATCCGATCAGGTGTTTTCTTTGGGCAATGCGGACAGGACGTCTGCGTTGAGGAAGGAGATCATGTCCAGTGGGATTCCGACCGGGCACACGGCGGTGCATTCGCCGATCTGTGTGCAGCCGCCGAAGCCCTCGGCGTCGTGTTGGTTGACCATGGCGAGCGCCCGTGAGTGGCGCTCGGGCTGGCCTTGGGGGATGGCGCCCAGATGGTTGGCCTTGGCACCGGTGAACAGCATCGCCGAGCCGTTGGGGCAGGCGGCGATGCAGGCCCCGCAGCCGATGCAGACGGCTGCGTCGAAGGCGCGGTCTGCGTCCTTCTTGGGGACAAGTGTTGCCGCAGAGTCCGGGGCTGCCCCGGTTGGGGCGCTGATGTAGCCGCCGGCCTGGATGATCCTGTCCATGGCGCTTCTGTCCACGATGAGGTCACGCAGGATCGGGAAGGATGCGGAGCGCCATGGTTCGATATCGATGGTGTCGCCGTCGTTGAAGTGGCGCATGTACAGCTGGCAGGTGGTGGTGAGCGCCTCCGGGCCGTGGGCGATGCCGTTGATGACCAGGCTGCACATGCCGCAGATGCCTTCGCGGCAGTCGTGGTCGAAGGCGACCGGGTCATCCCCGGTGGCCGTGAGCTGGTCATTGAGCACGTCGAGCATTTCCAAAAAGGACATGTCGGGTGATATGCCGTCCATGGTGTAGCTGACCATTCGGCCCGCGGCAGATCGGTCGTGTTGGCGCCAGATGCGCACAGTGATGTTCATTTGTAGCTCCTCTGCGCCAACTCGACGTTGTGGTATTCGAGGTTTTCCTTGCGCAGCCGTGGCGGGGAGTTCTCGCCGGTGAATTCCCAGGCTGCGACATAGGCGAACGCATTGTCGTCGCGCAACGCCTCGCCGTCGCCGGTTTGGCTTTCGGTGCGGAAGTGGCTGCCGCAGGATTCCGCCCGGTGGAGGGCATCGATGCACATGAGCTCGGCCAGCTCAAAGAAGTCTGCGACGCGCCCGGCCCGTTCCAGGGTCTGGTTGAGTTCCTCGTTCATGCCCGTGACCTTGACGTCGGTCCAGAACTCGTCCTTGAGCGACCGGATCAGGGTGATGGCGTGATGGAGGCCCTCGGCGTTGCGTTCCATCCCGCAGTACTCCCATACGATGACCCCGAGCTCCTTGTGGAACGAATCAACGCTCTTGGTGCCGTTGATGGCCAGGAGCCGGTGGAGGCGTCCGCTGACCGTGGCCAGTGCTTTTACTGCCTCCGGGTGGGAAGGGTCTGCGGCGTCGGCGGGATTCTTGGCGAGATAGTCGTTGATGGTGTTGGGCAGGATGAAGTAGCCGTCGGCCAAGCCCTGCATTAGTGCGCTGGCCCCGAGCCGGTTCGCGCCGTGGTCGGAGAAGTTCGCCTCGCCGATGACGAAAAGTCCGGGGATGGAGCTCTCGAGGTCGTAGTCCACCCACAGCCCGCCCATAGTGTAGTGCACGGCCGGGTAGATGCGCATCGGCGCCCGGTAGGGGTCCTCGTCGGTGATCTTGTGGTACATGTCAAAGAGGTTGCCGTATTTCTCCTCGATGGCGGGACGGCCCAGCCGGGCGATGGCGTCGGCGAAGTCAAGGTAGACCCCGCGCCCACCGGGGCCCACCCCGTGGCCCGTGTCGCACTGGTTTTTGGCCGCACGGGAGGCCACGTCCCTGGGGACGAGGTTGCCGAAGGCCGGGTACTGGCGCTCGAGGTAGTAGTCCCGCTCGGCATCGGGAATTTCCCGTGGATCCCGGCCGTCACCGACTTTCTTGGGCACCCAGATACGACCGTCGTTGCGCAGTGATTCACTCATCAGCGTCAGCTTGGACTGGTGTTCCCCGCTGGCCGGGATGCATGTCGGGTGAATCTGGGTGAAGCATGGATTGGCGAACAGTGCGCCCTTGCGGTGGGCACGCCAGGTGGCTGTGGTGTTGCATCCCATGGCGTTGGTTGAGAGGTGGTAGACGTTGCCGTAGCCCCCCGAGGCGAGCACGACGGCGTCTGCCAAGTGGGTCTCCAGCGTCCCGTCAACAAGGTCCCGGACCACAACGCCCCGGGCCTTGCCATCAATGACGATCAGTTCGAGCATTTCATGGCGGGTGTGCACCTCGACGGTTCCGGCGCCGACCTGGCGTTCAAGGGCCTGGTAGGCGCCCAGCAGCAGTTGCTGCCCCGTCTGGCCGCGCGCGTAGAAGGTCCGGGACACCTGCACCCCGCCAAAGGAACGCGTGTCCAGCAGTCCGCCGTAGTCGCGGGCGAACGGAACCCCCTGGGCAACGCATTGGTCGATGATCGCGGAACTGACCTCCGCCAGCCGGTAGACATTGGACTCCCGCGACCGGTAGTCCCCGCCCTTGACCGTGTCATAGAACAGGCGTTGGACGCTGTCGCCGTCATTGCGGTAGTCCTTGGCCGCATTGATCCCGCCCTGGGCGGCAATGCTGTGCGCGCGCCGGGGAGTGTCCTGGTAACAGAAGCTCTTGACCTGGTAACCGGCCTCGCCCAGCGTTGCCGCCGCCGACGCACCGGCCAACCCGGTGCCGACAATGATGACGGAGAGCTTGCGCCGGTTGGCCGGGTTGATCAGCTTCGCAGCAAAACGGCGGGCCTCCCACTGGTTCTGGAGCGGGCCAGCGGGAGCCTTCGCATCCTGAATCGGTTCCCCGACCGTGAATAACTGGTCCATCAGCTCACCCATCCTGCAAAGATCACCAGCGGCGGAATCAAAAAGCCCACCAGAATCAACAGCGCGACGACGGTTGCCAGCTGGTTCAGGAAGCGCCGGCGGGCCACCGATGTGTTGGCCCCCAGCGAAGCAAACGCGCTCCAGATTCCATGGCGCAAATGGAAACTGAGAGCGATCAGGGCCACCACATAGGAGAGCACGACCCACCAGATCTGGAAACTGTTGACCATGCGCTGGTAAGGGCTCGTCGAGGTACCGCCTGGCGCAATGTAGTCCGCACTCAGATTCAGGACGTGATAGATGACGAAAAGGCCGATGAGCACCCCACCCCAGCGCATCGTGAACGAAGAATAGCTGCGCTGGACGCCCCGGCGGTTACCACGGCTCTCATACCTCCACCCGCCCTTGCCTGCAGTCGCCGCCCTAGAGCGGTGCCACAGTGTGAATGCGGAAAAGATGTGGGCCAGGACACTGGCCAGCAGTATCACGCGGATGATCCATAACGCGCCCGCGTACGGCAGCAGGGGCTGGCCGATCTCACGCAAGTACGCCGCGTAACCGTCAAAGCCTTCTTGGCCCTCGAAAACCTTCAAGTTGCCATACATGTGTGCCAGCAGAAAAAGGACCATGATCAGCCCGGTGACGGCCATCGCCGCATGAAGTGCCACCGATGACCGTGCTGCGGTGGAGCGCACGCCAGCCTCATTGCCAGTTCCCATGAGCTCACCATAGGCCCGGTCCGGCCAACACGCCAGCATGTGCGTGGTCCGCGGTGGGCAGCTTCCCCCCGTTATCCCGCCGGCGATGCCGGCTTCTGGCCACGGGCGCCGCCCTCGCACTGGCCGACCGGGGCAAGCCCCTCGATCGTATGGCCGGCTTCATCTACGATGAAGTGGTGACCACGGATCAGGAGATGGTGGGCAGGAGACGGATCGTCGTGGCGGTTGCGGCCGCGATTGAACCGGGGTGGGTGTCGGCCATCAGGGCGGTCGATTACAGGCTTAATGTGCGCTATGAACCGCGGCTGTTGCCTGCGCCGGGGTTCCCCGGGCACGGCAAAAGGACCGGTGGCTTTCAATGGAGCCGGGACCATGAATCCCAGTGGCGGGCGATGCTGGCCGAGGCGGAGATCGTCCTCGGTTGGCCCCAGGACAACGCAGGGGACCTGGTGGACCTGGTGCGCACCAACACTGGGCTGCGGTGGGTGCAGGCAACGGTTGGCGGGGTGGGCGTATTGGTGGCTGCCGCCGGGCTGACTGTCCAGGAATTGGACAGGGTACGGATCGCCGGGGTCGACGGAATCCAGGCCGGGCCGCTGGCCGAGTTCGCGATGTTCGCCGTGCCCGCGTTCGCCAAAGGGCTTCCACCCCTGCGCTCCGATTCCCGGGGGCACTCGGGGCAGTTCCCGATGGCAGAGCTCGCTGGGCAGACCCTGCTTGTTCTTCGACTGGGCCCCGCAGGGGCGGAAGTTGCGCGGCTTGGCAAGGCGTTCGGCATGCACGTGCTGGCCATCACCCGGACAGGGAACGGGCGGGCACCCAACGTGGA
The DNA here is from genome assembly GCF_046736435.1 of Arthrobacter sp. LAPM80. NCBI lineage: Bacteria > Bacillati > Actinomycetota > Actinomycetes > Micrococcales > Micrococcaceae > Arthrobacter > Arthrobacter sp. LAPM80. The sequence goes on along the minus strand of NZ_JBCHVD010000017.1, from coordinate 68,361 downwards.
CCGGTTGCGGCCCGCACGGTTTCTGGGGGACATGCTCGCGGTCTCCCACGCCGTCGTCCTGGCCTTGCCCCTGACAGGGAAGACCAGGGGCCTGATCGGGGCCGGGGCGATCAGCCGGATGCGCGCCGACGCGGTCCTGGTCAACATCGGGCACGGTACCGTCATTGACGAGCAGGCGCTGGTCAAAGGTTTGGGGGACGGCCAGCCGGCGGCAACCGTCCTGGACGCCTTTGCCGCCGGAACGTTGCCACCCGAGAGTCCACTCCCGTCCCTGCCCAACGTGTTGATCAGCCCCCATGCCGCCGCAGTGTCCCGGCGCGGGAACGAACGACTTATCGCCTCCTTTACAGCGAATCTCCGCCGCTACCTGGACGGGGAGAAACTTGTTGGCCTTCTCCGGCCGTCCCTGCGCTACTGAGTGGTCCGGGGTTCGGCGGCTGCCAGGACGTCCGCCAGGGGGATCCCGGTGTCTGCCAGGTCTGCCGTGTCGACAGGCCGGCCGCAGCGCACCAAGGCCTTGATGGTCTCGGTCTGGTCCCAGATGTTGATGTTCATCCCTGCCAGGACCTGGCGGTCCTTGAGCCAGAAGACAATACATTCCAGGTCCTCCTTGTCCCCGCGAAAGAGCACCTCGTCGTAGCCGCCCGCGGCCACGTAGCCGGAGTGCTCCATCCCCAACTCGTACTGGTCACTGTAAAAGTACGGCACCTCGTCGTAGGCCGCGTCGGCACCCAGCATGGACCGGGCCGCAACGGCCGGCTGGCTCAGTGCGTTGAACCAGTGTTCGATGCGGACGTGTTTGCCCAGCATCGGGTGGAATGCGTTGGCAACGTCTCCGGCCGCGTAGATGTCCGGGTCCGAGGAGCGCAGGTGTTCATCAACCTTGATTCCGTTCTCCAGCACGAGCCCGGCTGCCTTGGCCAGGGCGGTGTTGGGAACGGCACCGATGCCGGCCACGACAAGATCCGCCGCGATGTGGGCCCCATCAGCCAGTTGCACGCCGGTGGCATGCCGGGGATCATCCCCGGTGATCCGGGCCGCCTGGACGCCGCAGCGCAGGTCCACGCCGTGGTCGCGGTGCAGCTTCGCAAATATATCGGCGGCCTCGGCGCCCAGGATGCGCTGGAGGGGAAGCTGGCCCCGCTCCAACAGGGTGACCTCCAGGCCTGCCGTCCGGGCGGCGGCGGCGACTTCGAGCCCGATCCAGCCGGCGCCCAGGATTGCGACACGTGAGCAGGTCGAGAGCGCAAACTTCAGTTGTTGACTGTCCTCGATGCGACGCAGGTAATACACCCGATGCCGGTCGCTGCCCGGCAGGGAAAGCAGGCGCGGGGAGGCACCGGTTGCCAGCAGCAGCTTGTCATAGCTGACAGGTCCTCCCCGGGCGCAGTCCACCCGGTGCGCGGACGAATCGATCCCGGTGGCCTTGGTGCTGGTGCGAAGTTCGACGTCGTGCTCGGCATACCAAGACTTGGCATGGACAAAGATCTTTTCCCTCTCGGATGTGCCCTGCAGGAAGTCCTTGGACAGCGGCGGCCGCTCATAGGGACGCTCGGGTTCCTCACCCAGCAGCAGGATCCGCCGGGCAAATCCCTCCCCGCGCAGCGCCTCGGCTGCTTTTGCTCCGGCCAGTCCGGCACCAACAATGACGAATGTCTCCCGGGTTCCCATGTGAACTTCTCCTTGTGGCGGCTGTGCCGTCGGGGTGTGTTGGGGGCTGTCTAGATGGATTGGCTGTAGCCAAAGAACTCATGGTCGTTGTTGTACCCGCCTTGGCCGCCGCCAACTTCGGAGAAGCTTTCGACGAATTCGATGCCTTTGATCCACTTGACCATTTTGAAGCCGAGTTGCACCTCGTTGCGCAACCGCACCGGGGCGCCGTGACCGAAGGAGAGGGCCTGGCCATTCATGTCATAGGCGAGCATGGTCAGCCCGTAATGCATTTGCTCGATGGGTTGGGCATCGTAGTACGTTCCTGCGTCCGAACCTTCGGCAAAGGAATAAAAGATCACCCACTTCGCTTCAGGCGTCGGGTTAACCAAATCCATGATGGTCTGCATGGACACCCCTCCCCATTTCGCCACGCCCGACCAGCCCTGGATGCAAAAGTGCTGGGTGATCTGCTCGTGGTGGGGAAGCGCCCGCAACTGCACCAGGTCCAACTCCACCGGGTTTTCCACCAGCCCGCTGACCTGCAACTTATAGTTGGCGAAGTTGCCTTCGCGCAGATCTGTGTATTCCCGGGATTCGGGGTATTTGCCGTTGTGCCAGAAGTACGGGGAGATGTCCTTCTCCGTGTACTGGCCAGGCTTGGAATCAATATGCTCAAACAACCGCTGTGCCGGACCTATCAGTGCGTAGCTGACACGCTGGATGAGCCGTGGATAGCGGTAGGTCAAGGGGGTCGCGGCAACCCAGCCAACGATGACGATGACCATGGACGCGGCGAAGATCCAGAACCCGGTCCAGGACTCGGTGTTCTGTGAGGCGTACATGTGGTTGAGGTTGTTCAGTGCGCCCGTTGTCAGGACCAGGGTGACGTGGATGATGATGAAGAGCACAAACCAGCACATGACCAAAAAGTGCAGCGAGCGGGCCACCTGGATGCTGAACGCAGAGCTGATCCACCTGAACTTCGTCGACAGTGCCGGTGACATGCCCAATCCGGTGATCAGGGCCAGCGGGGCGGCTATGAAGACGGTGATGAAGTAGGCGATGAGTTGCAGGCTGTTGTAGTTGGTCCATCCGGTTTCCACCGGCCAGTCCAGGGAAAGGTATTGGATGCCCACTGAGATGGAATTGGGGATGACGTCCCAGTGCAGCGGAATCAGGCGCAGCCACTGTCCGGTGCTAAAGAGCAGGATATAAAACACCAGTCCGTTGAGCAGCCACAGCGTGTCAACACCGAGGTGCCACCAGCGCGCCAGCCCGATGGTGTGGCGCCGACCGGGCAGGCCGACACCGGCGGGCAGCGTGATCGAATCTTGCTTCGCGGTGTACAGAGGGTCTTCGGGCACGGGTATCTGCATCCGGAACCAGTTCCTGCCGGGACCGCTGTGACGGGTCCAATACAGCCGGGGATGGTCAGCCAGGATCTGCCATCCGGAGCGGATGATGAAGATCATGAAAAACAGGTTCAGGAAGTGTTGCCAGCCCACCCACGCAGAGAATCCCACCGGAGCGCCGCCCGGAAGGCTGGACGTACCCGGGTACTGGGCCATGAAGGCCTGAACGCCGGGGAGATCCCGGATTCCTCTGGCGACCGCGACCCCGATGACCAACAGCAAAAAGCCGATCGGAATCAGCCAGAGCAGGTTGAACCACTTGCTCGCACCGATCCGCACACGGGGGGCCACCCCGTACTGCGCCGGAATAGAGCCCGCCCACTGCGCATCGATGACGTCGTCGTCCTTATGGGTCAGCTCCGACCGGAAACTCTTGTACGCGTGCGGCCCCTCATCCGCTGCGGGCGGAGGCGGCTGCGTGGGGCGTCCATCGTCCGACGGGAAGGACTGCGGATCTGCCGGTGTTTTCATAATTTTGAGCCTAGCCCTGGACATGCGGATCTGATAGGGCTCAGATCCGTCGAGAAATGATCCCAGCGATCCAACAAACCGTCGATTTCGGCGCTTCGAGGAGTCACCTTATCCCTGGCGGCTGTGTCGTCGTCCTGGTTCCGGTGTGCTCGTGTTCTCTCAGTCTCCGAGGATTGTGGGCAACGGCCGAAATGAAGAAGGTGGACCACAACTTTTCTTCCGCGGTGTCGAACCTCGCTGAAGTGCACTTCGCGCCATGGCATGGTGCAGCGGTACGTCGTGCGCGGTGGATGGGTCATGGCCTGGTGCTTGCGGCCGCTATGTGGTCAGTGGCTTTTTGTGGCGGAGTAGTTTGTTTTTGTCTTCCAGTTCGAGTCCGTTGATCTCCGGTAGCAGGGCCTTGACGAACCAGAAGGACAGGACGGCAAAGAACGCGAAGCCGGCGTAGACGTAGCCGAGGCCGACGGCGGCGCTCATGATTGGGAAGAGCAAGGTCACGATGAAGTTGAAGATCCAGTTGAATGCTGTCGCGATGCCCAGGGCCAGGCCGCGGATCTTGTTCGGGAAGACTTCCCCGAGGACCACCCACATGACCGGCCCCCATGTGGCGGCGAAGAAGATGACGAACAGGTTGGCGCCGATCAGGGCGATCGGCCCCCAGGGGCCGGGAGCGAGAGGGAGGTTCCTGAGCCGGTGGCTTGGGAGAAGGAGATTGCGGCGGCGATGAGTCCGACGAACATGCCCACTGAACCGACCAGCAGCAGGCGTTTGCGTCCGACCTTGTAGACGAAGAATATGGCGACGAACGTCAGCACCACATTGATCGTGGCCGTGATCACGGACGTCGTGGACGAGTCTTGCTGGCTGAAACCCACCGACTCCCACAGCGTGGTGGAGTAGTAGAAAATGGCGTTGATGCCCACGTGCTCTTGAAACGCGGCCATGCCGATGCCGATCCACAGGATGGGTTGGAGCCCGAGCGCGGGGCCGCGCAAGTCACGGTAGGTCGAGCGCCGCTCGTTTTCCAGGCTCTCCGCGATTTCTTTCAGGCGCCCCTCGGGATCCGTTGGCGCGGTGACGCGCCGGATGACGGCCAGCGCATCCTGGTTCCGACCCTTGCGGATCAGGAAATGGGGGGACTCTGGAATCGTCAGGGACAGCAGGCCGTAGACGACGGCGGGGATGACGCCGACCAACAGCATCCACCGCCAGGCGTCCATGCCCCACCATAACTGGTTTCCGGCGCCGCCGGCAGCCCTTTCCAGGCCCGCGTCGGAGAGCAGTGCCAGGAAGATGCCCAGCGTGATGGCCAATTGTTGGAGCGAGCTGAGCCCGCCACGTATCCGGGCAGGGGCCATTTCGCCAATGTAGGTAGGGGCTATGACTGAGGCGATGCCGATGGCCAGCCCGCCTATGATCCGCCACGACATCAGCTCCCACACGGCGAAGGCATAGGCCGAGCCGATTGAACTGATCACGAACAAGGACGCTGCCAGGACCATGACGGGCTTGCGGCCCCAGACATCGGCCAGTTGGCCGGCGAACCAGGCACCGATGGCACAGCCGATCAACGTGATGGCCACGGTGATTCCCACGGCCGCGGAGCCCATGCTGAAGGTGGACTGGATCGAATTGACCGCCCCGTTGATCACGGAGGTGTCAAAACCGAACAGGAGGCCGCCCAAGGCGGCCGCGATGGTGATGATGAGGATTCTTCCCCGATGGGGGGCGGGGTGTTCCCTGCCCCGGGTGGCGGGGCGGCTTCATCTGCTGGATTTGCACTCACGGTCCACCACGATCCTGGCCCCCTTGGGTGGCCAACAGTGAAGCCGGGCCGGTGCTTGGGCTGTGGCTGTCAGCTGCCTTTGCCTTGCGTTGTGGCGGCCTTGTGGGGAAATCTACCACTGTGCCAAACGGGGCAACAAGGGGAGTTGGTGCCGCAGTAACCGTGGCACCCCGCAGAAAAGGGGTTACCTGGTCGTGCTCTGGCCGGTCGGTGTCCGCGGGTGTAGCTTGAAGACAGGTGCCGCCTGGACCCTGCAGTTCCCTGTCTTCAACACTTATGGAAGTTTTCGACGAGAACCCCCGTTTGGCAGGAGTACAACCATGAATGACGATCAGCTTGATCTTTGTAGGAGGCTGGCCGGGCAGTTGCGGGTGGATTCGATCCGTTGCAGCACCAGTGCCGGTTCCGGGCATCCCACCTCGTCGTTGTCGGCGGCGGACCTGATGGCTGTCCTGCTGGCGGGGCATCTGCGCTACGACTGGGACCAACCCGACTTGCCGGTCAATGACCATCTGATCTTCTCCAAGGGCCATGCCTCCCCACTGCTGTATTCCATGTACCGGGCCGTCGGGGTGGTCGATGAGGATGAGCTCATCAACACCTACCGACGGCTCGGGGCACGCCTGGCCGGGCATCCCACCCCCGTACTGCCGTGGGTCGACGTGGCCACCGGCTCCCTGGGCCAGGGCCTACCGGACGCCGTCGGGATCGCCTTGGCGGGGAGGTACCTGGACAGACTGCCCTATCATGTGTGGGTGTTGTGCGGGGACAGCGAGACGGCTGAGGGCTCGATCTGGGAGGCGTTGGACAAGGCCAGCTACTACAAGCTGGGGAACCTGACGGCGATCGTGGACATCAACCGGCTTGGCCAGCGCGGACCCACCGAACTGGAATGGGACGTGGAGCGGTACGCCGCCCGGGCGGAAGCATTTGGGGCCCGCCCCATCGTCGTCGACGGGCACGACCTGGGCGCCATCGATGCGGCACTGAGCCAGGCCCGGTCCGCCACCGATGTGCCGACGGTGATCCTGGCCAAGACCATCAAGGCCAAGGGTGTCCCTGAGCTGGAGGACAAGAACGGCTGGCACGGCAAGGCCCTCCCTCCGGAGATGGCGGAACGGGCCATCGCGGCGTTGGGCGGGCCCACCAGTGTGCGTGTCACAACACCCGCCCCTCCACCGGGCCGGGCGGTCCCGGCCATCACACCGGATCCGGGCGCCGCCGTCGTTCTTCCCAGCTACGAACTTGGGGAGATGGTGGCCACCCGGGTGGCCTTCGGCGCCGCCATCGCCGCACTCGCAGCCCGCACCGAAATCGTCGTCCTTGACGGGGAAGTCGGGAACTCCACGCACGCCGAGGAGTTCGCGAAGGTGTGCCCTGAACGGTACTTTGAAATGTTCATTGCCGAGCAGCAACTGGTCGCATCGGCCGTGGGCGTCGCGGTGCGCGGGTACATCCCCTTTGCCTCCACCTTTGCCGTGTTCTTCTCCCGCGCCTATGACTTCATCCGCATGGCCGGAATCTCACAAGCCAACATCCGCCTGGTGGGTTCCCACGCCGGGGTGGAGATCGGGGAGGACGGGCCATCCCAGATGGCCTTGGAGGATCTGGCCGCCCTGCGGGACGTATACGGGTCCATCGTCCTGTACCCGGCCGACGCCACCTGCACCGCCAGGCTCACCTTGACCATGGCCGACACCGACGGCATCGTGTATTTGCGCACCACCCGGGGCGCCTACCCGGTGATCTACCCGGACGGGGAAACGTTCCCGGTCGGCGGCTCCAAGCTCCACCACGCCGGGCCCGAGGACCAGGTGGCCTTGGTCGGGGCCGGGGTGACACTCCATGAGTGCCTGGCCGCGGCAGATGAACTCGCCGGATTGGGCATCAAGGTCCGGGTCATCGACGCCTACTCGATCAAGCCCATCGACCGGGCAGCCCTGGTTGAGGCCTGCAAGGTCACCGGGAGCCGGCTGGTCGTGGTGGAGGACCACTACCCCGAAGGCGGACTGGGAAGCGCCGTATTGGAAGCACTGGCCAACGCTTCCGTGCCGGCCCTGAGAATCGCGCACCTGGCCGTGCGGGGGCTGCCCACCTCAGGGAAACCGGCCGAACTCCTCGACGCCGCCGGTATCTCTTCCCGGCACATAGTGGCAGCCGCACGTGGACTGGCCGGGCAGTGACCCCCATAAGCAGGTCCTGACAGACAAGGTGACTCAATGAAACCCACACAGCGACTTCACGCATTCGGCCAGAGCCTCTGGCTGGACAACATCACCCGGAACCTGCTCGATTCCGGCACACTAGAGCGCTATATTGCCGAGGACTCGATCACCGGGCTGACGTCCAACCCGGCCATTTTCGACAAGGCCATCGAGGCCGGTACTGACTACGACGAGGACATTGCCGCTGGCAAGGGCAAGGGGGCTTCCGATGAGGAGGTCTTCTTTGATCTTGCGCTGGCGGACCTGCGGCGTGCCGCGGACCTTTTCGCCCCGGTCCATGCCCGCACCGACGGGGTCGATGGCTGGGTTTCCCTGGAAGTCTCCCCCCTGCTGGCCCAGGACACCGGAGCCACGGTGGAACAGGCCAAGGCGTTGCACGCCAGATCGGGGCGTGCGAACATTTTCATCAAAATTCCAGGGACGGCCGAGGGCCTGCCAGCCATCGAGGAGTGCATCTTCGCCGGCGTGCCCATCAACGTGACCCTGCTCTTCTCGGCCACCCAGTACCAGGACGCCGCAGAAGCGTTCCTTCGGGGGATCGAGCGGCGGGTGGCCGCCGGCTTGAACCCCGTTGTCGCCTCGGTCGCCTCGGTGTTTGTCAGTCGCTGGGACAAGGCCGTCGCCGGCCGGATCCCGGGCCACCTCCAAGACCGGCTGGGCATCGCCGTGGCAACGCAGGCCTACCAGCGGTACCTGACGCTGCTGGAGTCCCCACGCTGGGGACGGCTGGCCAACGAGGGCGCCAGGGCCCAGCGCCTGCTCTGGGCCAGCACCTCCACCAAGAACCCGGCCGCACCCGATACCTTGTACGTCAGTGCCCTGGCAGCGCCGTTCACCATTAACACCATGCCCGAGGCCACGCTGGTGGCCTTTGCCGGCCACGGCGAGGTGGGGGACCTCCCGGCATCCAAGGCCCGGGCCGCGAAACAGGTCCTGGCCTCCTTCGCCGAGGTCGGCATAGACCACGACGAACTCGCCGGACAACTCCAAAGCGAAGGGACCCAGTCCTTTGATGCCTCATGGAAGAACCTGCTGGCCAGCATCGGCACCAAGGGCGACAAACTCGCCACCAGCGGCCATTAGAAACCCAGCCCGCGGTGGATGCACGCACAGCGGGGACACCAAGTGCGGGAGGATGAACCATGGCAAGCAACGACGAAACCAGCGACAAAAACGACACTCTCATGAAACTCAGCGACATGGGAGAAACCATCAAACTGGGGGACGAGGACATCCGCAGCTACACCGTGAGGGACAAGGACGGCAACGACATCGGGAAGGTGCATGACCTGCTGATCGATCCGCGTGGAAACACGGTCCGTTTCCTGGTGGTGGAATCCGGCGGGTTCCTGGGAATGGGGGAGAGAAAGTCCTTCATTCCCGTGGATGCCATCACGCAGATCACCATGAACGAGGTCCACATCGACCAAAGCCGTGAGCGGGTGGCGGGCGCGCCGCCGTACGACCCCGAACTGGTCACCACCCGGACCTACCACCAAGACTCGTACGGCTACTACGGCTATACGCCCTACTGGGTAGCCGGCGACACATACCCCGGCTTTCCCTTCAAAGTTTCGTTGTTTGGCAGTGAGTCCGCACCGCGCCCCGATGCGGAACGGTCACCGTGAGGGAACCGTCCACCGCCGCACCCGGCAGGCACAGTCAACAAGCATCTTCATCCACCGAGATCACCGGAAAAGGGGTTCCACCATGTCACTGCCACGCACCAGGCTCGTGAAGAAGGAAAAAGCAGCCGAAGGGACCATGTTGTTCCAGTTCGAAAAGCCCGACGGTTTCACCTACAAGGCCGGACAATTCGCCGACTACACCCTGATCGACCCGGCGGAGACCGATGCCGAGGGAAACACCCGCGGATTCACCCTCTCCAGCGCCCCCTACGAGCCGAACCTGATGTGCACGACCCGCATGAGAGACACGGCCTTCAAACGTGTGCTCAAGGACATGCCGATCGGGACGGAGGTGGAACTTGACGCCCCCTACGGATCCTTCACCCTGCACAACAAGGTCGCCAGGCCTGCCGTCTTTCTCACAGGCGGAATCGGAATCACACCCGCACGCAGCATCATCCTGGAGTCGATCCATGAGGCGAGCGGGCACAAGATCTTCCTGTTCTACTCGAACAAGCGTCCGGAGGACGCGGCCTTCCTGGACGAACTGGACCAAGTCGCCGAGGCGAATGCCGACGTCACCGTCGTGGCCACCATGACCGATCCCGAAAAATCCCGGCATGCGTGGACCAGGGAAACCGGGTACATCGACCAGGACATGCTGGCCAGGTACATTGAGGACCTGACGCTGCCGATCTACTACCTTTGCGGCCCTGCCGGCATGGTCACCGCCATGCGCACCCTCCTCAACGTCGCCGGCGTCGACGATGACGACATCCGCACGGAAGAATTCACCGGCTACTAAAAAACGGGCCCAGGAGGCGACGGAACAGCCGTCGCCCATCAGAGACCGATCAGCCCGTCCCGTCAGGCCGGGCCCGGAGCCAGCGGAATATTTTGAAAGATGCACCATGAGCGGGCAAATCTCAACAATCCTCATTCTCGGGGCCCGCGGGGATCTTGCCGGGCGTTTGCTGCTCCCCGCTGTGGGCCAGCTGCTGATGATGGAGCCGGGCCGGGCCGGGCCGCGCCCTGCACCTGATCGGATCCGGCAGCGGGCAGTGGACGAATGAGACGTGGCGGCAGCGGGTCAAGGAGTCCTTCGACAGCGCCTCCGTCACCGGTGACACGGCAGCGTCCGTGCTGAAATCCACGACCTATCTTTGCGGTGACTTCACTGCCCCGAAGGACCTGCAGAAACTGATCGATGCCTGCGAGGGTGCCCCCGCAATTTGCTTTGCCCTGCCCCCGGCCGTCGTCGCCCAGGCGTGTACAGCGATGGCAAAGAGGTCCCACTTGTCGACTACGCAGCTAGGACCAATGGGCCACCGGACTGGACCGACATCCACTGACATTCGGCAATCAGTTGTAGAGGCGGCCGTCGAGCACCGAGCGGGGCTGCTGCTGCGGGCTGGGGTGGGCGATGACCACGCGGATGCCGTCGGGGTCCCTCCCCTCAACGAACGTCACCTCCCCGCCGGTGTGCGTGTAGGTGTAGCAGCCACGGTCCTTGAGCAGCTGCTCGAAATGATTCAGTGCCTGTGCGCTGTCGGTGGCCCACATCAGGTGGTGTTCGCCGATGCCGCCGGTTGGGTGCCCCTTGCGGTTGCCGATGGCGACCAGATAGATTTGGAAGCCGCCCGGGGCCAACAGCAATGCACCGTTGCCATGGCGGAGGGCGACCGTGCACGCGAAGACCTCCCGGTAGAAGCCCACCGATCTCTCCAGTTCGGTGACGAAGATGACCGAAGAGGCAACCGTGGCCGTGAACTCCATCTCCCCGCTTCCGGCCCCTCCGTCCGGCTTGGTCGCAGCGGACTCTCCAACATGTTCGGGCGGGGGATTCCCAGTGCTGTCCAGCAGCTCGGCCAGGTCGGTGACGACCACATCGGCGCCGTGTGTTCTTAGCTGGTCTGCGTAGCTGTGGCCACCGGCAGGGTCGTGGTGGTTGACGCCGATCACGAGGCCGAAACGTCCGGCCCGGCCTGCTTCCACCCCCGCCAGGGCATCTTCGACGACAACGCTTCGGGCCGGGTCCACGCCCAACAGTCGGGCCCCTTCGAGGTAGCTGTCAGGGGCGGGCTTGCCTGCAAGGTGGCACTCCTTCACCACGTGACCGTCAACGCGCGCGTCGAAAAGGTCGGCTATCCCGGCAGCCTCAAGCGCGGCTGCCGTGTTCTCGCTGGCGGACACGACGGCGGTGGGGATCCCCAGCAAATTCAGCACCTTCACGAGTGCGATGGCGCCGTCATAGGCTGGGACCCCGCCGGTCTTGAGGGCTTGAAGAAGCAGTTCGTTCTTGCGTTTGCCGAGTCCGTGGACCGTGCGGGCGTCCGCAGCATCTCCGTCGGTCCCCTCCGGGACGGTGATGCCGCGGGCGGCCAGGAAGTTCCGCACCCCGTCCGCGCGTGGTTCCCCATCAACGTAGCGCTGGTAGTCCGTGCCCGGATCGAACTGGGTGAAGACCTGGCCGCTTCGGGTACCCTCGTCTTTGAGGAACGCGTCGAAGGCCTGCTTCCACGCGGCGGCGTGCACCGAGGCGGTCTTCGTCAGGACCCCGTCGAGGTCAAAGAGCCAGGCATCATAGGCGACAAGGTCCACTGGTGGGTGTTCTCGGCCCTTGGCTGTTTCCGGATGCGCAGTGTTCATGGCGTTTCTTTCCATGTGGTGGTCCTGCCGTGTTCACGGCGGGGGAGTGGTTCGCGGCCTGTCGGCTGGGTGGGGTGCCCGGCTTCGCCCGGCAGCGGCCGGGATGGCGAGGTCGGGTGCGATACGGGATTTTTCATAACGGTGACTTCCTCGCCGAAGTGGAGTATCTGCAGGGTGTCACCGACCAACAAGCGGTAGTTGGTGGCGTCTGGTGTGGTCTCGACCTGCAGGCACCGTCCGCGAAAGAGAAGGCGGAAACAGAGCCGGGTAAGGCCCTCGGGCAGGCGTGGGGCGAAGCTGAGGGAACCGTCCCGCTCGCGCATGCCGCCCAGGCCGGCGACCAGGGCGATCCAGGTGCCGGCCAGCGAAGCGATGTGGACGCCGTCGCGGGTGTTGTGCTCCAGATTGTCCAGATCCATCAGGGCTGCCTCGGCCAGGTAGTCATAGGCTAGGCCCAGATGGCCGACCTCGGCGGCCATGACCGCCTGGGTGCAGGCGGACAGGGAGGAGTCGCGCACCGTGAGGCGTTCGTAATAGCGGAAATTCGCGGCCTTCTGTTCCGGGGTGAAAGCCTCACCGCGCAGGTGCATGGCCAGGACGAGGTCCGCCTGCTTCACCACCTGCTTGCGGTAGAGATCGAAATACGGGAAGTGCATCAACAAAGGGTAGTGTCCGGGGTCGGTGCCGGCGAAATCCCATTCCTGGTGCGCGGTGAAGCCCTCCGCCTGCGGATGGATCCCAAGTACCTCGTCGTAGGGGAGCATCATGTCCCGTGCGGCGTCGCCCCAAGCCGCCATCTCCTCATCATCGATTCCCAGTTCACGGGCCCGGTCCGGATTTCTCTTCGCGATGGCGACGGCGGAGGCCAGGTTGTGCTGGGCCATCAAGTTGGTATAGGTGTTGTTGTCCGCGACGGCACTGTACTCGTCCGGTCCTGTGACCCCGTCAATGCGGAAACGGCCCTGGTCATCGTGGTGGCCCAGGGAGCGCCAAAACCGTGCGGTCTGGGCAATGAGTTCCAAGCCGAAGGTCCGCTCGAAGTCCGCGTCTCCGGTGGCACCCAGGTAGCGGACGACGGCGTCGGCGATATCCGCGCCCACATGGAAGGCCGCCGTCCCCGCCGGCCAGTAACTGGAGCATTCGGCTCCTGCGATGGTGCGCCAGGGAAAGGCGGCCCCCTTCATGCCCAGCTGGGCCGCCCGTTCCAGGGCCGGCCCCAGGGTGGAGTGCCGCCAGGTAAGGGCATGGGCGGCAGCACCTGGCACGGTGTAGGTCAGCACGGGCAGCACGAAGGTTTCCGTGTCCCAAAAGGCATGGCCGCCATACCCAGTCCCTGTCAGGCCCTTGGCCGGAATCGCGCGGCCCTCGGCCCGGGCCCCGGCCTGCAGCACGTGGAAGAGGGCGAAGCGGACGGCCTGCTGGATCTCGGCGTCGCCGTCAACCTCGACATCTGCCCGTGCCCAAAAATCATCCAGATAGGTGCGTTGTTCGGCCAGCAATCCGTCCCAGCCGCTCTGGCGCGCCCCCGTCAGTGCGGCGTCAACCTGGTCGCGCAACGCCTGGCGGGTTCGTACCTCGGACCAGCCATAGGTGACGAACTTGACCACGCGCAGCCGATCGCCCCGCTCCAGGGTGACGGTCAGGCTGACCCGGCCCAGATCGGGGAAGCTCTCGGCCAGCACCTGCGTGGAAGCCGGGCCGTCCACCAGATGGTCCATGCCCGCAGCCACGCACAATCCGCTGCGCTCGGTGCGGTGCACCAACTCCGCCCGTGCGCCGTCGCTGGCGTACATCTCTGACCGCAGCGGAGACTCCAGCACGGCCGCCACCCGGGGGTCTCCGTTGGCCGGGGGCAGCGGCTCGTTAACGACCAGCTCCGACTGGACCACCAGGCGAACCGGGCCATCGACCGCCTCCACCTGATACTCGATGGCCGCGACCGAGCGCTGCGCCAGTGACACCAACCGGGTCGATGAGATGCGGACCGTGCGCCCGGCTGGGGAGGACCACAGCGCGCTGCGGCGCAGCACGCCGGCCCGGAAGTCAAGGACCCGCTCGTGGCTGTGAAGCCGGCCGTACCTGACGTCGAAGGGCTCGTCGTCGACCAACAGCCGGATCAGCTTCCCGTTGGTGACGTTGATCATGGTCTGGCCCGATTCCGGATAGCCGTACCCGGCCTCCGCATATGGCAGCGGGCGCAACTCATGGACCCCATTGAGGTAGGAACCCGGCAGCTCGTAGGGGGCGCCCTCATCCAGGTTGCCCCGCCAGCCGATGTGGCCGTTGGACAGCGCAAACACCGACTCGCTCTGCGCCAGCACGTCCAGATCCAGACCAGTCTCGCGCAGGCACCACGGCTCGCAGCCAAACGCCGGATGCGAAATCACGGGGACGTCGGATTGTTTTGGACCAGATCAGCCAAGACCGCGGCTTCGCTGATGTCCACCTGCCTGGTGGCGGTCAGCAGCACCAGGTTTCCATGCCGTGCCAGGGCCCGCAGGTGTTCAAGGGTCCCGGCGCGTTCAGGCTCTTCAAGTTCGGTCCGGTACCGGCGGCCGAATTCTTCGAAGCGTTCCGGATCGTGGTCGTACCACTTGCGCAACTGTGTTGAGGGGGACACCGTCTTGCACCACTCATCGAGATCCGCTTTTTCCTTGCTCAGGCCGCGCGGCCAGATACGGTCCACCAGCACACGGGAACCTTCCCCATACACCCTGGCCTCGTAGACGCGGCCCGCCTTCACTTTGTGAACATCTGCCATGATCCCGCCTTTCCTCGCCTCGGCACCAGTCTCGCAGTTCCAGACACCCGTGGCTAGGGAGCTTGTTCCAGTGCCACTGTCCCGCCGCCAGCCAAGGACAACAGGCAGCGTGCGTCCCCAGGGACGATGAAGTGATCCGGGATGTGAATGCTGTGGAGTTCATCGCCTCATCGCGGCGTTCTGCGATTGTTCCGTGCCGCAATCATCAGCGGCACGCGCCGTCTACTCGCGCAAGGGCGGCCCTCTCCATCAGGCTGGGACCCTACCGCAAGCTGTCCAAGTGATGTGAGCAGTAGCCGAACCACGACGGACCCGATGCGGCGAGTGAAAACTCGTTGCAGCGGGGCCGTTGTCATGTGTCCACCAGGGAGTACCCGGGTGAACGGTTTGGATACTCGATAGTATGGCGTATGGCGTATGCGTATGGCCTCTGGTGGTAGTGTCCGGCTGGCGTCCCTGGATACCTGAACATCCGTTCCGGCGGGCCTGCCCGCAATGCCTGACCGATCCCGGCAGACAGAGTCTGTTGCTGATGTGGTAGTTGTCGCTGCTGCTGAGCTGCCCGGCGCACGGGTGTCTGCTGGAGTCGTGCATCGGATTCCTGGAATCTATCTTGAATGGGCAGACGGGAACAATGTTCCACACCCCGCGGACGAGCAGATCCGCGCGATGGACCAGTTGACCTGGTAGGGTCTCGTGACCGGGAAGGTCCGGTTCCCGCCGCGCCGGAGCGTTCATGCGGGACTCTGGTTCCGCCTGCTGCGCAAGGGGCAACCCGAAACCAAGATTGGGGATCTGTGCACAGAACGTGGTATCACTCGCCAGACCCTCTACCGCCATGTCTCCCCAACAGGGGAACTACGGCCCGACGGTGAGAAGGTCCTGACCCCAGAATAGCCACCAACTCGGAAATGAGCCTGGGTGTTGAGATCCGCTGATGGTGGTTTCTTTGGTGCTCAGGTTTCTGGGAGGAAGATGTCTTCGATCGTCTGGTTGAAAGTCCGCGCGATCGCAAACGCGAGGGGCAGGCTCGGGTCGTATTTTCCGCTTTCAATGGCGATCACGGTTTGTCGAGTGACATTCAACTTCGCCGCCAGCTCAGCTTGGGTCAGATCGTGTTCGGCGCGCAGCACGCGAAGGCGGTTCTTCATGGGCGGTACCTCTGATTGACGACTACGGAGCCGATGGCCCAGCACACCCCGTAGGTTGCGAACGCCCATATCCAGGACAGTGTGGGTGCACCGAAACTGTCTAGGAGGCCATAGCTGAGGACAAGGGCCGACCCTGCAGAGAATCCGATTGCCAATGATTCGGTGAGTTGGCGTCTGGCGAACTCGTCGGCTTCTCGACTGAATTGAATGGCCGACCAGGCAAGGAAGAGGACTGCCGGGATGGGGATGAGTCCCAAGAGAACGCGTTCCGGACCCTCGGCTACGGTATGGGTGATAAGCAAGGCAATTGTTAGCAGAATCATGTAGCTCACCATGCCGATGGCGAACCTCACGGCATAGCGCTTGCGAAATTGGGGTTTCATTTCTCTCCTGTTCATAGCGGTTGTTGCAACTGGCCATCACGAGTAGGGAAGACCAGGAGGGATATTATCGGTCAGCCAGTGAGCGTGATCAGCTGGCGGACGCGTTCACGCCGGAGGTAGAGCGCACCGAGCAGCACACCAACTAGGGTCATGGTGATCACGCGCGTAGCTGCGGCCTGCGGTGAAACGAGGCTGGATGCCCGTGCTGCAGTCCAAAGAAGCGCCGTGCGAAGCATCAGGAGTCGGAACAGCAGTGCACTGGGCGCGTTGGCGGCTGCGGACGAGTAAGGTGTGTCCGCGACATGGACGGTATTGACGGTGCAACTCTCATATCATCATTGTAAATGATACTTTACTAAAAGTATAGTAACCTATACATAAAGTACGATACTCTATACATATAGAGCTCCTTCGGAACGCAACGAATGCAGTCGAACAGGACGACGGTGAGCTGGCAGTTGAGATCCAGCGATGCGTAGACCGCCATCGCATCCCGGAGGAATTCGACACCCCACGCGAGTTGGATAGTCCTCGTTCGGCCTGTCGGCGCAATGCCCCTGTGTCAACTGCAGCAGGAACCCACCCGTCACCTGCATCGAAGCTGCCACCGGTCCGTAACCCGGACGTCCGGTCACGGATGGGCGAGCCGACGAGTGTTGCCGCCGTTGACCCCGGGTGGGCTGGCGCCTCAACAGAAGCGATCTACACTCCGGACCCGATGCCCAATCTTGGGTTCGTGTCACCTAATGCAGTCATCGGACTGGCCATGACGGAAGTCGGCGCCATTGACGCACGGCTGGCCGGATAGCAACGGGGTCTTGGCAGTAAAGGAACAGAAATGAACGGTAGCTCCGTATGTCGGTTTGGGGTGTACCCGAGAGAACAGGTCGAGACCGCTACGGAGTTCCGTCTATCATGGTCTGGTTCGGCTATGGTTAGACATAACTGACGGAGGGTCTAAAGTATGGCTGGACACAAGGGGCAGGTGGTGGGTTACGTGCGGGTCAGCGCCGCCGACCAGAACGAGGCACGGCAACTCGAAGCACTCGGCCCCGTCGACAGGCTGTTCTCCGAGAAGGTCAGCGGTAAGAACACTGACGACCGGGCACTGCTCCAGGAGATGCTCATTTACGTTCGTGATGGGGATACGGTCCGGGTGAAGTCACCTGACCGTTTGGCACGGTCCACGACAGACCTTCTCGCTCTCGTGGAGCAGCTCAATATCAAGGGCGTTGCCTTGGAGTTCATCGACAACCCGGCCCTGAACACTGATACACCGCAGGGGGAGTTCATGCTCACGGTGCTGGCCGCCATTGCGCAGTTGGAGCGCAAGACCATCCGTGAGCGTCAGGCCGAGGGCATTGCCATTGCCAAGAGGAACGGTGTCTACGACCGGGTCCCGAAGCTTGCACCGGAACAGATCCAGCTCGCACGCGAGCGGATCGCCCAGGGCGTACCCAAAGCCAAGGTGGCCCGGGACCTTGGCGTCTCGCGGCAGACGCTGTACGCAGCACTAAACGGCAGCGGTAAGTACGCCGATTTCAGCTTATGAACGACGGTGATGGAGATGCGCCCGATCCCGCTGCAGGAGCCGGTTGAGGCTGTTGAACCGGGTACATTCCTGACGCTGACCGCTTACAGTACACCAGGATTGAAACCGTCAGTATGAGATCCGAGACCCGCGACAACACCTGTCAATAAATTGAAAAGGACTTCATTCTGACGGGTTGGAAGGCATCATGCCTGACGTGTGTTTGGGTACACCCCAACCAGAATCACAGAGCTAGCGTTCAATCCTGTTCAGTTACTACCCCCCCCGTTTCATTGATAGCTACCCCGATAGGCGGGGTAGCTATCAATGCAACGGGCAGTTCACACCTTCGGCAGCCCGGGGATAGCCCTAAAGTTCTTTAAGCGCGGTAGAGCGTTGTCTCCCGGCTCTCGCCATAAGGCACGGTTTCGTCGAGTCGGAGCGTGTATCGGTTGGAGTCGTGACGTGTCACCATGATGCCTCTGAGGTTCTGAGAGTCCGTTCCTGCGAGCCTTTGCGCTTCGATCGCCGAGCGCAGAACTGCTTCGGCTTCGTTCAAGAGAGCATATTTATCTTCGGAAGGGTCAACGATGACTTCCAGATTTTGGCGAGTAGGTTGAGGCATTGCGGTATTCCTTGTCGAGTGGGTTCTGAAGTATTCAATTGGGAATGGCGGAGTGCACATTTTCCTCGTCGTTGGCTACGATGAGATTTCTTGGTGGCTAGTGGATTCGCCTGGATTTTCCGGGTGGTGTCATCGGAGCGTGTATTTGACCAGTGCCTGTTCTTCGATGAGTTCCCAGTCCAGGTCTACGCCCAGTCCGGGCTTGTCTGATGCCCTGACAAGTCCGTTGGAATCTATGCGGATCGGGTCTAATGCGGCGTACTCCATTGGCTCCAATGGCATGGCTTGTTCAAAGTAGCGGCAATTGGGGTATGCGAGCATGAGGTGAAGGTTTGCAGCTTGGGAGAGGGTGTAGCCCCAGGACTGCAATTCGACATTCATTGAGTGTGCTTGTGCGGCGGACATGATGCGTTGGGCTCCGGTGATTCCACCGGCGAGGGTGGCGTCGATGCGGGCGTGGTCCCAGCTTCCCATGGACATGCCGGCCTGAACTAGGCCCAGTGTCACCAGCTCGTTCCCGGCCGGGATGATTTCGATGTCCAGCTTGCTTCGAAGCCAGCGATAACCTTCCAGATCATTGTCGGGCAGGGGCGCCTCGAACCAGGTGTATCCGAGTTCTTCTAGCCGGCGGCCGACCCGTAGGGCTTCGTGGCGGGTGTAGCGCCCTTCAACATCGAGCATCCAGGTGACATCCAGATCACCGTATTTATCTGCGACGGCGTTGACCAGTTCGAGGTCCTTGTCGGGGTAGCACCAGGTGTGGAATTTGATGGCTTGGTAGCCTTGGTCCAGATGCTGGGCGACCATGTTCAGGTATTCCTCGATGGTCTCGAAGAAGGGGGTGCTCGCATAGGCGGGGATTTCATCGCGGTGGCCACCCAGGAGTTGATACAGTGGTGCATCAAAGGTCTTGCCGGCTAGGTCCCACAACGCGATGTCCAGGGGCGCTAGGGAAAAAGGCAGCATGGAGGCACACCTGTTGGACATCATCTCGTGGAGGAATCCCCGGTTGAGTGCGTTCTGGCCGATGAGGGAGCTTCCAACATGTTCGATGGCCCTCCCCAAGGACGTGTCCACTCCACCTTCGGTCCAGGAGATGGCCCCTCCGACGCCGAACGTGTCGCCTGCGTTGATGCGCACCACCGTGTTGGTGATCTGCAGTTCGTCGTAGTGGGCAGAGGTCCTGTACCTCGCCTCGGGATTTGTTAGGACAAACACGTCCACTGAGTCGATCCGCAGGGATTTCATACGGGGCTTCCCACGGACATTTCCACCCGATATTTCGCAATAAGGTCCTCATCAAGTTCAACGTTCAGACCGGGGACATCCGATACCGGGACCTTGCCGTCGACCAGGGTGATGGGATTGGTGACAAGGTCAAGGGATAGGGGACTGGTGCTTTGGGAGAATTCGATGAGTTCTCCGCCGGGGATGCTGGCTAAAAACTGCACGGTGGCGGCCATGAGGATGCCGGTGCTGAAGCCATGGGGGACCAGTTCGGTGCTAAAGCTTGTGGCGATGCCGTGGATTTTTCGCATCTCCGTGATGCCACCGCAACGGGTGATGTCGGGTTGGATGATGTCCGGGCGTGATTCGCGGATGAATTCGGAAAATTCTGCCACGGTGGAGAGGCCTTCGCCGCCGGATATCCGGGTCCCTGAGTTTTCCGCCAAACGGCGCAGGCCCAGATGGTCGTCGCTGGGCAGCGGCTCCTCGATCCAGTCCAGGTTGAATTCTGTCATCCGTTCGCACTGGGTTTTGGCGTAGCGGTAGTTCTTCCACTGGTACACCAGGTCGATGGCGAGCCCGGTATCCTCGCCTGCGGTGTCTCGGACCACCCGCATGACCTCATGGTCATGGTCCGGGTCGGCGCCGAACAGTCCTCCACCCAACTTTAGGGCGGTGAATCCTGAATCGAGAAGCCCTTCGACAAGATTCGCATTGTCCCTAGGGCTGTCCTTGGGAATGAAGGTGCCGTAGGCGGCAATCTCATCACGGACCTTGCCGCCCAGGAGTGTATGGATCGGCACACCGTAGTGCTGGGACGAGATATCCCACAAGGCGATGTCGATCGCGCTGATGGCATGGATGGCTGCCCCGCGCCGACCCATGTAGGAGGACTCGTGGTACATCTTGCGCCATAGCCGGTCAATGTCCAGGGGGTTTTCCCCCAGCAGGATTTCCCTCAGTCCGCGACTTGTCGAATGCGACGAGGGAGTCTCAACCATAGCCTTGAGCACGGCAGGGGCACTGTCGGATTCGCCAATTCCAGTCAGCCCGGTGTCGGTGTGGACCTTGACAAGAAAGGCGTCTTCACCCCATTCGCACTTTTCACTGAACGAGGGGACTCGCAACCAGATTGCCTCGATGTCGATGATTTTCATGGTCAGACTAATCCCTTCGGGGTCACTGTAACTTCCGACTGTTTGGCATTGACAGGGATCAGCAGGCCTGTTTTCATGTCGATGCGGTTTGAGTCTTCCCGCAGCCAGCGGATCAGTCCCCAGACTTGCACGACCAGCAAGAAGAGGAATGGCACTGCCGTCAAGGTCAGTCCGGTCTTCAGCGTGCCCAGGTCGGCGTTGATGGCCAGCATGGCCATCGGAACGGCAGCCAACATGACAACCCAGAACAGTCGCAGACTGCGTGCCGGATCGGTCCCGTGCGGCAGGTTGCGGGTGCTGACGGCAGCGACGGTGAACGAGGTGGCGTCCATGTGCGAGGCGAGGAAAACTAACATGATCAGGAAGTACACGATGGAGAAGAACCCACCGAAGGGCAGGGTGTTCAGAAGATCGGCAACGGCGGTGTCTCCGCCCTTGCCAGCCAGGACCTGTGGGGCGTTGACGGTCCCGTGGTTCATCTGGTGGATGGCGTAACTGGAGAGAATGCCGAAGAAGAACATGGTGCCTGCGCATCCGCCCACCATCAGGCCAAGGACGGTCTGTCGGATGGTGCGTCCCTTCGATACGCGGGTGATGAAGATGGCTACCCCGGGCAGGTAGGAAATCCAGTAAAGCCAGTAGAAGACCGTCCAATCCCGTGAGAACGAGCCCCCACCGTTCGGGTCGGTGAACAGGCTCATATGCACGAAGTTTTGTGCCTCCAAACCGGCGGCGTTCACGATGTTGTCCATGATGAATTCGGACGGGCCAATCAGGAACACCACGGCGGCAAAGACGAAGGCAGCCACGATCGCGGTTTTGGCCAGTTTCTGCAATCCCTTGTCGATACCAACGAAGGAACTCAGTCCGTATAGGACGGTGGACACGGCGAGAATGAGGGCCTTTAGCCAGAATGCGTTCTCAATGCCTAGGAGCCCGGCGACTCCGGCGGAGACGGTGTTGACCGTCACGGTCACGGTGAGGATCAACCCGCCAAAGGTGCCGAAGAGGAACAAGAGGTCAATGATGCGCCCGCCGACGCCGTCGGCCTTGACCTTCTTGGTCACAGCCTCGATGTTGCCCGCGTAGCTGAGGCGCTTGCCCTTCCGGACGTGGAAGTAGTAGGCCATTGAAATTCCAGCGACGACGTACATGGCCCACGGGATGGGACCCCAGTGGAAGAAGGTGTAGGACATGCTCACATCCAGGGCCTCGCGGGATTCCGGTTGGATATTCAGTCCGGGTGTCTGGAAGTAGTATGCCCATTCCATGAAGGCCCAGTACATGGTGGCTGATCCCAGTCCTGCGGCAATGAACATGAAAAGCCAGCTGGAAGTTGAATACGCGGGCTTGCCTTCGCCGAGCTTGATGCGTCCGAACTTGGAGACGGCCAGGAGGACTGCCAGCAGGAAGCACCCCAATCCGAGGACCTGAACGGGCGCCCCGAAAATCCTAGTGGAGCCGTCGAACAGGGCGCTTGCTGAGGACTGCGACTGGCTGGGCCACAGTAGAAGGGCGGTCACGACAATGGCAACAACTATGATCGCACCAATGACGAGCACTTTATCGATGCGAGGTTTCGGTGGTTGAATGCTGCTTTGCGCCGTGGTGGCGGCCTCTGTCTGAATCATCCTGGCTCCTTTGTCAGTGAAATTCTTTTTGGGGGTGTTGCTAGTGGTTTTCATCGAGCAATCTCAGATGGGGTGTATTCGTTTCGGTGATGTGGGATTCGATGGCGGCGACGCTGGCAGGCACGTCTCCCGTTCGAAACACGTCAACAAGTCGCCGGTGGTCGTCGAGGAATTCCGCGAGGGCGCCGGTACGTCCTGTTTGGAGCGCGAAATGCATCCTTATGCGCGGATGGATGGAATCCCAAATGCCTCGCGCGGAGTCGATCGGACAGGCGTCGACAATGATCGCGTGGAACTGCATGTCGGCCTCATTGAAAGCTTCGATGTCTTCGTGGTGAATCGCTTGTTCCATTGCGACCAGTACGCGTTCAAAGGATTCAAACGTGTCCGCGTCGAACAGCGGCATGCCCTCCTTGAGTGCGTACTGCTCAATGTGAATGCGTATGGGGAGGAGCAGCTCAGATACCTCGGTACGGGAAATTGAGGCCACCTCGGAACCCTTGTACGGCGTAGAGACTATGAGTCCCTGCAGTTCCAGCACCAACATGGTTTCCCGCACCACCGCACGGCTGACACCGTACTCGTCCGCCAGGTCCTGCTCCGTAAGGCGGAAATGAGGAGGAAGGGCGCCGGAGAGAACCTTCCGGCGAAGCTCCGCGGCGAGCCGATCCTTCATAGAGATTCGTTCCAATTTGGCCACAATCCAACTCCCTAATCAATAGTCGATTGTCGACAGTCTACCACAAGTGATTTTTCTTACATTTCCAGGACAATTTTCCCTTCGTAAACTTTCGAGCCCCCGCGTTTCAGAGCCCTTCCTGATATGGGCAGTTGCCCATCGTTCAGCGGCCGGTTGTGTGCTCGTGGCCCAGTGCTGAAAATGGTTAATGCGGACTCGCACGGCTCAATGGGGCGGACCATCGGTACAGTGGTTGGCGCTAAGGGTGTGACCGTGGTCCCCAATGCCGAATGTCGTACCGCAAGTGCAGAATTACAGGGTGAATAAGTTTGATCCCGATTCAGTCGCATTCATGCTTGCGCTGGACGCCGCCATGGCCGATCACCCCGAGCCAGGGGCTGGGCCATGGCATCGGTTCTCAATGTGGGCAGAGCCAGACGTCATGGTGATGGTCGTAGGGGACAGGCTGTGGCCTACACACGCAGCTTTGGCTTGATGAGAATTGCCGACAGAGACGGCAATTCTGCACTTGAATGGCACCCGGCCCAGAAGATCGAATGAGTGAACCCCACAACTTAGCTTCACGGGGCATACGACAGGCAACGTACACAAACAAAGGGCCGGCCAATTGGCTGGCCCTTTCTTTGTGCCTGGTGGTGGTGAAGATCCGCGGGGGAGTCGGGGTTGAAGGAGGCGGGGTACTCGCAAGCTCCCACCCCGCTATTGGCCGACCGCTACGCGGCCGACTCTTTCTACGTCTGCGCGTTTTTTGGTTGCTGTCCTTATGTTGTTGGTGGGTGGTTCCGCGGCAATTGTAGTGTCGTTGCTACCCGGGGAGCGGGTATGGCTGTGGTTGCTGTGCCGGACGATCTGTTATGGCTTCGAAGGATTGGCCGCCCGCTCCCACCTGGATGACTCGACCGCTGAATGAGAGACGCGACATGGTGATCGCTGTATAAGGACCTGACGGCGTGGTTATCCGCAGGGTGCACCTATTGGCGAGACGATTGGAGGCGGCAATGCCGCAGATATGGGCCGGAATTGATGCCGGCAAAGCTCATCACCACTGTGTGGTCATTGATACTGAAGGGACCCGCCTGTTGTCCCGGAAAGTGGCCAACGACGAGGTGGAACTGCGGGGGGTGATTGCCGATGTTGTGAAACTCAGTGACGGTTCTTCCCTGACGTGGGCGACGGATCTAAACCATGGCGGATCGGCGCTGCTGATCGCGTTATTACTCAATCATGAGCAGGTACTGCTCTACATTCCTGGCAGAACGGTCCATCACGCCTCGAAGTTGTACCGCGGTGACGGAAAGACCGACGCGAAAGACGCGGCCGTGATTGCTGATCTGGCCAGGATGCGCCGTGATCTGCAGCCGTTGCGTACCGGGGATGAGACGAGTGTTGGGTTAAGAATTCTTACCGCGCGGCGGGCTGATAAGGCCGCTGACCGGGTCCGGGCTATCAGCCAGCTCAGGGCCCAGCTGTTGGAGTTCTTTCCCGCTCTTGAAAGATCTTTTGATTACAGCCGTTCCAAGGCTGCACTGCTCCTCTTGACGAGGTATTGCACCCCGGACGGGATACGTAAGGCAGGGCAGAGCAGGATTCGCACCTGGCTCAAGAAGCACGGCGCCAGATCTTCCGCTGCCATCGCCCAAGCGGCCATCGACGC
The DNA here is from genome assembly GCF_046736435.1 of Arthrobacter sp. LAPM80. NCBI lineage: Bacteria > Bacillati > Actinomycetota > Actinomycetes > Micrococcales > Micrococcaceae > Arthrobacter > Arthrobacter sp. LAPM80. Next base: position 43,717 of record NZ_JBCHVD010000017.1, on the reverse strand, counting down.
CGCGAAGGCGCAGGTCACCACGGTGCCAGCGCAACGCATCGGGGAACGGATGGTCCAAGCCCTCGCTCAGGACGTGATGGACCTAGAAGTAGCGCTGAAGGAACTGGATGTACTCATTGGGCAAATGCTGGCCCAACACGCACACGCGAAAGTGCTGTTGAGTATGCCGGGGTTCGGACCCGTGCTCAGTGCCGAGTTCTTGGGGGCAACGGGCGGAGACCTGTCGATCTTTGAGAGCGCTGACCGCTTGGCGGGTGTTGCCGGGCTTGCACCGGCGCCCAGGGACTCAGGACGAATATCGGGCAATCATCACCGCCCACGACGCTACGACCGCCGGCTCCTACGAGTCTTCTACATGTCTTCAATGTCGAGTTTGAAGAGCTGCACAGCATCACGGACCTACTACGACCGCAAACGCCTCGAGGGAAAGACTCACATTCAAGCGATCTTGTCCCTCTCCCGGCGCCGCCTGAATGTCCTGTGGGCCATGCTCCGCGACGGAGCCGTCTATACCGGAGCCTGACCTCCACGGGACCAGCCGTTGGCGCCAAGCCAAAACTACTGGCGTGGGGGTTCATGGGAACAGTACCCCGTAACACGCACCATCACCGGACGGACCACCGAACGGGTGAAACGGGACGGTCGGCAGCCAGCGTTGGTAACGACGCAGATCAGGGGCGGGGTTGTCCGGTTGCGGACCGACTTGCGGGATATCTGGCTAAGGCCAAAATACGGCCGGGAATGCTGACTAACAGCACAACGCACAGGAAACACACAAAGCGTGTGCGGTGCCCACCGGAGGATCGGCTTCGGGGTGGCTCCGTGTTCCGAAAGATGTTCCCGCTAAGGACAGGCTCTGGGGGATGTCCATTGGCAAGGTGTTGCGATGACCGCTTGAACCTGATGTACGATTTATGCCGTTTTCTGCGCCGACCCCATTTTGTGCCGGCCAGCAGACCCGAAAGCTCGCGGGGCGGACAAGGAGTGCGTAAAGATGCTCTCAACTTGCCCGCCCCGTGTTACCGGTGTTGCTCTGGCCCTCTCAAGCTGTCCGAGGACCAGATGTTGCTGGTATTGCTGTGTCCGCCTCCTCCTGCTTGACGGTCCGGTACTGCTGCTACTGCTGCTGGTGTTGCTCTGGCCCTCTCAAGCTGTCCGACGACCAGGTGTTACTGGTGTTGCTGTGTCCGCCTCCTCCTGCTTGACGGTCCGGTACTGCTGGTACTGGTACTGCTACTGCTGCTACTGCTGGTGCTGCTACTGCTAGTACTGCTGGTACTGCTACTGCTGGTGTTGCTCTGGCCGTCTCAAGCTGTCGACGGCTAGGAATTACTGGTACTGCTGGTGTTGCTCTGGTCCTCTCAAGCTGTCGACGACCAGATTTTACTGCAACGGTGCTTCCCCCTCTAGAAAAGCAACTACAACCACTGTGGGCGGGGGAACTTCCGTTCTCTATTTTCTTACGAGAAAAAATATAGCCACTCTCTGAAATCTCGTCAAGTCAACATGGGGCGGTCTGATTTCAGTTGCCTTTATCGTTGGCACGGTACCTACCTGGTGGCTCGCAATCGCTGGGCGGCACGTCATCGAAGCCCTCTGCCTTGCCGGTTGGTCCCGGCCCCGCCCTCGTTCCTGGGCTGCTAGCGGCTCCGGCCCTTATGCAGGGGTTTTCACCGCACCGGTTCTCCCGCGCGACTTGCATGCCCTGGATGTCTTCCCGGAGGCCTTGACCACGACCGCGCTGGGCAAGATTCCTTGGCCTTGATCGGCACTTAACCGCTTTCTGTAACAGCCTCCCCATTGGCCACCCCGTCGAGACAGGCAGACAGCCCTTCACCTCGCACGGCCAGATCGTATTTGAGGCCAGCCTCATCACGCAGCGCTTCGCATCAGCCTGTTTTCTTCGGCCGCGTTCTACTAACAGCTCTGGTCTCCCGGACGGCTTCAACCACCACCAGGGTTGCCCGCCTCGTTTCCACCCATCCCGCAGAGCGTTCCCCAGTGGAACTAGTTGTATCCAGGGTTTCCGCCGTTACCTTCGTTGCCTCCTAAACGTCGTTTGTCGTACCAATTGGCTCCGGCGTAGCGCCTCATGCTGGAGCCCCGGAGTGGAGATTTCCTGCTACCGCAGGTAAGTAATCTGCACAGATCGTGGCTTGACAACATCATTGAGATTCCTTCGGATTCTACGTGTCCGCTCCACGCCGTCTAGCCCCTCCTTCGTCGGGGCCTACGGGTAGGAAATTGTGTTCCGGCGCTTCGCTTATTTCCTCCACACAATTCCCCGCCCTTGCCCTGGCGGGTAGACAGGGCTCCGTCGGCCACGGCTACGCAAGCTTCGCCAGCAACCAAAAAACAACGGGGAAAGAGAAAAGGCAGCTGGCAAGATTACGCGGCTCACTCACCCCACATGAGGACAAGGAAAAACGACGGGTTGACACAGCAATTTCTGGATACGGCAAACAGGGTTCTCGCACGGTGACGCCCCCAGCCCGTCACCTAAATTGTCCCGGCGCCAGCATAACAACGCCGAGTATTGTCCACTACTGACCGCCAAATCCGCGGACACCTTGACTACGCGCGGTCTGGAAACGCTGCCTCAAAACTCAAGCCTGCTATCGCGTGGAGTCTGAGGTGGCTGAACAAATGGCACGCCGGGTGCTGGCGGTCGACAAACGCCACCTGTTCGAGGCGGAGATGACGGAAACCCGTCGGACCCGCGGGCTGGCACATCATGAGGCGTTGGCGATGGAAGGGCTCGGCTCCTAAGACGATTGAGCGATCTGGGGCTTGTTGATCTGCTGGCTGGGGGCCGTCAGGAGTCGAGGATTTCCTCGAATGCTTCCTTCACCTTGGATACGAGCAAAGGGTTGGGCGTGTCTGCGGCGTAGATGAGGCTGACGGTCGAGGTGGCATTGGTGTCCTTTATATCCAGGTAGACCAGTCCGGGGATGGTGAAGGCGCGCATTGATTCGGGTACGACGGCTATGCCCAGGTGGGCGGCCACGAGGCCGAGGATGGTGGGGAACTGGACGGCTTCCTGTGTGATGGTGAAGTCCACTCCTACGGCGTGGAGCAGGGCCGAAATGTGGTCGAAGAGGGATGAGATGCGGCTGCGCGGGAAGGCGATGAACGCTTCGCCCTTGAGTTCCTTCAAGGCGACATTGGACCGGCCGGCCAGGCGGTGGTCGGAAGACACGGCGACCACAAGGGACTCGTGCCGGAGCACTGTGGCTCCGATACCTGGCACGGTCCGGACTTCTCGTGCAATGCCCGCGTCCAGCATGCCGGTTGCAATGAGTTCCAGCTGCACATCCGTGGTCTCCTCGCGCAGCTGCAGCTCGATCCCCGGCCACTGGGCGTGCAGGTGCCGGACCAGCCCCGGCACCATGGAGATGGCTGCCGAGGAAACAAAGCCCAGCCTTAACCGTCCCAGTTCGCCATTTTTGGCGTGCGCGAGGGCGGCTTCCATGACCGCGTACTGGGCCAGGACCCTGCGGGCGTGCTCCAGCAACACTTCGCCTTCGGCAGTCAGTTCAACGTTGCGTGAATTGCGAATGAACAGGGCCGTCTTGCATTCTTCCTCCAGCTTGCGGATCTGCTGGCTCAACGGCGGCTGTGCCATGTGCAGGCGTTGGGCCGCGCGATTGAAATGCAGCTCTTCGGCAACAGCCACGAACAGTTCAAGGCGTCTCAGGTTCATGCAATCAAGACTAAACGCATATTGAATCACGTCAAATAAATATTTCACCTCACCACGTGACACGTCTAACGTTGTTGGTGAGAGAAGTCACAGTGTTGAACGCAGCAAAGGAATAAAAAATGCCCGTCATGACTAAGCCCGCCAGCAGCTTCATCAATGGATCCTGGGTGGAGGGGTCCGGAGAGTTCGTCTCCCGCTATAACCCGGCAGCGCCGGAGGAAGCCGTGACCAGCTACCACCAGGCCGGTTCCGCAGAGCTGCAGAAAGCTGTTCAGGCCGCGGCTGCCGCAAGCGCCGCCTGGGACGGACTGGGCATCTTGGCCCGTGGCAGGGTATTGGCCGCCGCCGCAGCCGCCATCCGAGAGCGGTCCGAGGAAATTGCCGCCGTCATGACCGCCGAACACGGTAAGACGATTGCTGAATCCCGCATGGAGGTCGATGCGTCCGCGGACACTTTTGACTACCATGCAGCCTCTGCCCGTAATCCTGTGGGCACTGAATTCCCGTCCAGCCACCCGGAGGAACGGATCCTGACAGTGCGGCGTCCGCTGGGCGTGGTCGGAGTGATCACCCCGTGGAACTTCCCGCTGCAAATTCCGGCCTGGAAGATCGCACCGGCCATCCTGCACGGAAACACCGTGGTGTGGAAATCGGCCAGCAACACCCCCGGGGTTTCTGTCCTGCTGATGGAGGCATTGGCGGCAGCGGGCCTCCCCGCCGGGGTTGTCAACTTGATCCTGGGTCCCGGCCCGCTGGGCTCCGAGCTGGTCTCCAACCCGATGGTCGGGGGAGTGACCTTCACCGGATCCGTGCCTGTGGGCCACCACATCCGCGGGATTGTCTGCGGGCGCGGTGCGAAACTGCAGCTCGAACTCGGCGGACACAACGCCACACTCGTCCTGCCGGACGCGGATGCCGAGCTGGCTGCCACCAGCGTGGTGAACGCGGCCATGGGGTCCACAGGCCAGAAGTGCACGGCCACACGCCGTGTCATCCTGGTCGGCGGCGGACACGAGGACTTCCTGGCGAAGGTTCAGGAGAAGGTCTCGAAACTGGTTCTGGGACCGGGCACCGATGCCACTGTGCAGATCGGCCCCGTCGTCTCGCCCGGAGCCCGCGACGAAATCAATGCTGCGATCGAACAGGCCCTGACGGAAGGCGGTGAGATCCTGGCTCAGGCGGCCCTGCCGGCGGGGGAAGGCAGCTATGTTGCCCCCACCGTGCTGACCGGACCGCGCTCCATGACCATCTGTCAGGAGGAGGTCTTCGGCCCCGTGACCACCGTGTTGCGCGCCGACACCCTTGAGGAAGCCATCGAGCTGGCCAACAGCACGGCCTTCGGCCTCACCGCCGCCGTCTTCAGCAGCGACGAACGTTCCATTCGCCGCTGTGTTTCCCAACTGCAGGCAGGCCTAGTCAAGGTCAATGCCCCGACCACAGGCTCGGAGCTCCATGCACCGTTCGGGGGCATGAAGGACTCCACGTTTGCCGGTCCCCGCGAACAGAACAGTGCCGCCGCCGCCACGTTCTTCACTCACGAAAAGACCGCCTACCTGCGCCTAGCACCCAAGAAGGCATGACCATGAACCTCATCAGCGAAAAAACCCGGTGTGATCTGCGCGCCCCCGACGCCGTGCTCTGCGGCTCGGACATGAACGGCGCCTGGGGCACCCGCCACAGCTTTGCCCGGACCATGCTCCGCCGCGCGGCGTCCCACCAATGGCAGGTAGCCAAGACCCGCCTAGACCTTGATGACCTGGGCCGGGGGACCGCGGTCTTCACCATTGACGCCGAAGGGCATGAGCTGAAGTTCATCGCCTTCTGCCAGGCGCTTGAAGAAAGCGAACGCACCGACAGGGTCATCGCCCACGCCTGGGACGTCACTGCGGCACTTATCGAGGGTGAACTGACCCCGGAACGGGAAGAGGAGCTTCGGCGCAACGTCACCGTCCAGGAACTCGGCCGCACCGACCCGGAAACCATCATCATGACCCGGGCCAACCGCAGCGCACGCTTCTTTGACTATGTCAGCGACGCCCTGGCCGCAGGGACGCAGCCCGACGTCGCAACCATCGGCCCGAGCCCCTACCTGATCCGCAGTACCGCGTTTTACGGCAACGGGAAGTTTGGGCTCAAGGAACTTTCCATGTTCCCGGCAGGCCACCCCTTATCCGTGCCCTACCGTTCGCAGATGCTTGCCGCCTGGTTGATGCGCGAGCTCAGCATGGACCTGGTGGAGCATGTTGCCAGGGCCAAGGCCCAGGCTGCCGGGACAGTGGCGGTCCCGCTGGATACCGCATGGGGCAGATATTTTGGGCTGGGCAACGCCACCGGGCTGGGCATGGTGCCGTTCTTTGTCAACCACCCTGGCTACCTGGACGCCTGGTGCAAGCTCCGCGAACTGCCCCTGGCTGCAGGGCTTGCCGCCTTTCACGCACCGGAGCACCCCGATCTCGAGCGAATTGCAGGCCTGCTGGAACGGGCGGACAGGCACTTGGCCGAAAAGTCGGCGCTGAAAACGGTGCCGTTCCTTTCCACGGAAGCGATCCGGCCTCAGCTCGCCCAGCTGCGGCGCGAGCTCCAGGACTTCCGCAACTCCGCCAGGAAGGCAGAACCGGTGCTGGCGCGCCTGCACGAACTGGCCGCCGGCATGAGCCCGGAAACCCGCGGTCTCTTCGCTTCGATCGTCATTGAATTGCAAAGCGACTTCGATGCCGAGGCCGAGGACCTGCTCACCGTGCCAGCCACAGGCCCGTTCAATCCCGCCATGAGCTGCGGCGAATTAGGCGAACTGCTGAAACAAAACTACGGCTGGACGAGCAGCTACGACTTTGCCGCCCCTGAATGCTCGCGCTACTACTGGTACACGTCAGCGGACAGTGAAGAGCCACGCCGGGAACAGCGGGCCAAGATGCCCGAGGGCACGGTGGAGCACTCCACCGACGTGGCACGGCGGACCAACGCGCTGGCCGCTGACCTGGCAACGTTTGGCGCCGAGGCAAGTGTGGCCGAATTCCTCTTGGTCCACCCAAACCACCGCTTCGCTGCCGGGCGCGTCCAGGAGACCAGCCACTACCATTACGGCGACCTGCAGGACAACCTTCTGGATGCCCAATTCCTGCCGTTGAGCACACAGCGTTTCCAGCTCGCCACGTATGGGATGAACAACTTCAGCCCGCAGTCCACCGACTGGGTGCGCGTCACCCTGTTCAGCGGGGCCCCACGGGTTGCGGAGGTCATGACCGGACACGACGACGACGACTGGCTGTTTCCGCTGGCCCCCGAAGGAGAAAGCAAATGAACGTACACCAGCAGGCAACCGTCGTAGATGGGCTGCAGATCAGCAACTGGAGCCGTCCGGTCCTTGAAGAACTGCGCACCGGCGGCGTGAGCGCAGTCAACGCCACCTGCGCCGTCTGGGAAAACGCGGCCGAAACCATCCGTTCCATCGCCCAATGGCTCGAACTGGCCAACCGCAACCAAGACCTCTTCTTTCTGGCCGGAAGCGGCTCCGACATTGAAAAGGCAAAGCAGGAAAACAAGATTGCCGTTTTTCTTGGCTTCCAAAACACCAGCCCTTTCGAGGATGACTACCGTTACGTGGAACTTTTCCACCGCCTGGGCGTTCGCATAGCCCAACTGACTTACAATAACCAGAATCTGCTCGGTGGGGGCTGCTTTGAAACCGAGGACTCCGGGCTCACACGCTACGGCCGTGTGGTGGTGTCGGAAATGAACCGCGTGGGCATGCTGATCGATCTCTCCCACGTCGGCTACAGGACCTGCCGCGACGCGATCGAGGCCTCCAGCGTCCCCGTCGCCATCACCCACTCGAACCCGCTGTGGTTTTTCGACACCCCCCGCAACAAACCTCACGACGTGATCCAACCCCTCGTGGACGGGGGCGGTGTGATCGGCTGCTGTCTCTACCCGACAGTCAGCGGCGGCGAACACGTGACCATCGATGGTTTTGCCGCCATGGTCTCACGCATGGTGGACCAATACGGGCCCTCCCATGTGGGACTGGGCAGCGACTGCACCCGCGGATGGGACCACGAGTTCGTCGGCTGGCTCCGCAACGGACGATGGCAGCCCACGGCACCGGAAGACTCACCCACGTGGCCGGCATGGCCCAACTGGTTCACCGGGCCCGAGGATTTCCCCCGCCTCACCGAGGGGCTTGTGGGCGCCGGACTCACCGATGACACCATCGCAGCGGTCCTGGGCGGCAACTTCAGCCGCCTCTTCACGGAGGTCATGGACACCAGCAAGGAGAAAGCGCATGTCTGAGAACACCACGGCCATCGCCGGTTTCACGGAGCGTGAGCGGGACACCGCCCTCGCGTCCGTCCAGCCCCGGGAGATCACCGAATCAGCCTTCCGCGCACTGTGTGCGGCAGGCGCAGAACCCGCCGAGGCCCGGGAGGGGTCGCTGGCCGTACTCCGAGCCGAAGTCGACGCCCGGAACGGGCTGGCCCTTTTGGAACTGCTGCTCGACGCTGCCTGGGCCCAGCCGGTGAGCACCGCCGCCACCAGGTCCACCGAGTGGGCCGGTGTTACGGTCCATGAGCTGGACTGCCCGGATCAGCCGACGTTGCGCTCGGCGCTGGAGCTGATCGACCTTGCCGTCAGTGGCAGCCCGGGAGAGACCCGGGTCAGCCGGACCACCGCGACGGGGATACCGCGTGAACTGTGGAACGATCTGCTGATGCGGCGCAGCGCCAGCCTGGAGCGCACCATCATCGTCGCCGTGACAACTGCCGCCGGAACCCAATACCTGAGCATCGACGACGGCGCCGTCGCCTCGGCCTCCGCACCCCCCAGCACCGCCATGGCCGCGTCCCTGCTCCCACACTCCGAAGGTGACAACACCGTCGTCGTGGTCCTCCCCGGGACCGCCGCGCTGGAGACACTGGATGCCAATATTTCCCAAAAACCCCTGAAAGTACGTGAAAACGAATGGCTTCGCATGTACCAACTCTCCCGGAACTACCTCATGGCGGACCAGTGAGCGAGATTAAGCGCACCCAATTCTCCGACGGCAAGCCCCGGCCCTACTCGGCGACGGCGACCGTCAACGACATCATCTTTGTCTGCGGCCAGGTTCCCACCCGTGCCGACGGCACCACCGCCGTCGACATCGCCGACCAGCTGAACCAGGCCTTCGACAACCTCGAAAGTGCCCTGCTGGCAGCACATTCAGACCTCTCTAGCCTTCTCAAGCTTACCGTTTACCTCGCCGATCTGGACGAGTTTGACGACTATAACGCCGCCTACCTGACCAGGCTCAGCGGCCATCCATTGCCTCCGCGGACCACGGTGCAGGTTGCCGGTTTCCGCGGAGAAAAGCGCATCGAAATTGATGCCGTCGCAGCCGCAACAGCCTAGCCGACCCACGGTCGCGGATCTGTTGGGCAACCACCGTCGCTTTCCCTTAGCTCAGATCGGAACCATCATGATCTCCCACTCACCAGCCCCAACACCAGTTCCCACACCCGCCGGGCTGACCATTGATTCAGCCCCCTTGAATTCGTTCCACAAGCGCCTGACCCTGTTTAGTTCAGGAGGGCCGTTCCTAGACGGTTACATCCTGGCCATCATCGGCATCGCCCTGGTCCAAATCATTCCCCAGTGGCACATGAACGAATGGTGGAATGGACTGATCGGTGCCTCCGCGCTGATCGGTGTGTTCGTCGGCGGTCTGGTCTTTGGCAACATCACGGATAAAATCGGGCGCAAGCTCATGTACACGATCGACCTGGTCGCGATCATCGTGTTCTCGGTCGCGCAGTTCTGGGTCAACGAGCCATGGCAGCTTTTCACCCTGCGCCTTCTCATCGGCATTGCCGTGGGTGCCGACTACCCGATCGCCACCGCGCTGGTGGCCGAGTTTGTTCCGTCGAACTGGCGGGCACGGCTGCTTGGCGGCTTGAACGCCATGTGGTTTGTGGGTGCCACGGTGGCCGCGTTCGTCGGCTACTGGCTGTTGTCGATCCCTGACGGCTGGCGTTGGATGCTGCTCTCCTCCGTGGTTCCGGCCGTCCTAATCCTGATCGCCCGGGCAACCATACCCGAATCCCCGCACTGGCTGGTTGGCAAGGGCCGCCACGACGAGGCCCTGGCCATCTTGAAAAAGACCATTGGCGAGGGTGCCACGTTGGAAGGGATCACGGCTCACGATCCCAATGCCGTGAAGCTCAGCAGCAGGAAGGCCTTTAAGCTGGTGCTGACCGGCGGCTACCTCAACAGAGTCATTTTCATCTCCATCTTCTGGACGTGCACCATCGTGACGCTGTTCTCCATTTACGCCTTCGGGCCCCAGATCCTGGCCTTGTTCCACCTTGAATCCGGAAACGCCGCCAACATCGGCTACGGGCTGATCAACTTGTTCTTCCTAGTCGGCAACGTGGTGGCACTGCTGGTCGTGGACAAGCTGGGACGTCGTCCCGTCCTGATCTGGGGATTCATCCTCTCCGGAGTCGGTCTGCTATTCCTGGCCATCTTCCCCACGGCGCCGTTGGGCCTGATTGCCCTGGCATTCGCCTTCTACGCCATTTTCAACGGCGGCCCGTCCATCCTGGAATGGATATACCCCAACGAGCTCTTCCCCACCAGGGTCAGGGCCACCGCCGTCGGACTGTGCACCGGCACCAGCCGCATCGGCGCAGCCATCGGCACCTTCGCCACACCGCTTGCCCTGACCCACCTGGGCCTCTCGGGCACCATGTGGATCGCCGCCGGCATCGCGCTGGTCGGGGCCGGAGCCAGCTACTTCATGGCACCGGAAACCAAGGGCAAAAACCTCGAAGACGCCGCTTCATTGGAGTACGCCTAAAAAACTCTGACTTGATGCAAGTTTGATGCAAGCCACCCGATCATCCACAGAGAAGGAAACACCATGACGTCACCGAACGTCACCGTCCATGCCGAGGGCACAGACGCCCCAATGCAAAAGGGAACCACCACCGGGACTTCTTCTGCCACCAGTACGGCGCCAGTCCCGCGCTCCGCCGGTCACATCATCGTCGACTCACTGGTTGCCCACGGCGTACAACGGGTTCACGTGGTCCCGGGGGAAAGCTACTTGGAAGTGTTGGACGGCCTGCACGCATCGCAGATTGAGACGATCGTCTGCCGGCACGAGGGCGGTGCCAGTTACATGGCGGAGGCCGATGGGAAGATGAACCAGCTTCCGGGCATTGCCATGGTGACCCGGGGCCCCGGGGCGGCAAACGCCCATGTCGGACTGCACACGGCCTGGCAGGATTCAACACCAATGGTCCTCTTCGTGGGTTTGATCCCTTTTGGGCACCGGGACCGGGAGGCGTTCCAGGAATTCGACATCAAGGCCTGGTTCGACACAGGAGCCAAGCGTGTCATGGTCCTGGACCATGCCGAACGAGCTTCGGAAATCGTCGCAGAGGCCATGTTCGCGGCCATGAACGGCCGTCCCGGACCCGTCGTCGTTGGCCTGCCCGAGGACGTCATCCGGGAACACGTCAACCCCACTCTGCACCCGCCCATCCCGGTCGCGGCAGGTGGCATGACCGGGGAGGACTCCAACGCCCTGGCGAAGGCGCTGGCGGCCTCGTCCCGGCCGTTGTTCGTCACCGGGGGCAACGACTGGACCCAGGAAGGGGCGGATAAGTTGACGCGGTGGCTGGAGCGCCACCACATCCCGGCGGCGGCGGAGTGGCGAACGGAAGGCACCGTTCCCTTCGATTCCCCGTCCTATGTGGGGCCAATCGGATACGGCCGGCCCCGGCCCACCCATGACCTGCTGGAAGAGACTGACTTGCTGGTCTTTGTCGGCACCGTGCCAGGAGACGTCATCACGGACGGCTTCCTTAACCGCCAGGGCTGGAATGAGCTGAACTTCATCGTCACCATGGATCCGTCCCTGCGTGGACGCTCCGGGGGAGTGTCGCGCCAGATTGTTGCCAAACCGGATGCCTTTGTCCGGGACCTGGAGCGGATTGAACTGCCCGTCAAGGACGAATGGATCGCCTGGACGGCCAAGATGCGGGCGCAACAGGAACAATTCGCAGCACTGCCCGAAGCCAAGCCCGGAGCCGGTGCTGCCCGGATGGACACCCTGATGGCTAATCTGGTGCCAACGCTTCCGTTGGATGCCATGGTCACCTTCGGCGCCGGCGAACACACCAACTGGGCCCACCGCTACTTTCCCACCCACGGCTACGCCTCCATGCTCAGCGCCCGCAACGGTTCCATGGGCTACTCCGTCCCGGCCGCCGTCGCCGCATCCCTGGCCCACCCGGGCCGGCGGGTGGTAACGATCGCCGGAGACGGCGAGTTCCTCATGAACGGCCAGGAATTGGCCACCGCCGCCCAATACGGGGCCACTCCCTTGGTGATCGTCATGGATAACCAGGAATACGGCACCATCCGCACCCACCAAGAACGACACTATCCACACCGAATCTCCGGCACCCAGCTGAAAAACCCCGACTTTGCCCTGATGGCCCAGGCCTTTGGCGGGTACGGAGTCAAGGTCACCCACGAGCGGGACATTCCCGCAGCCCTCAGTGCGGCACTGCAGGCCATCGACGAGGAGAAGGTATTCGCGCTCATCCATCTCGTCGTGGAGCAACGCGTGAAAGCCTACTGAGACCAACAATGTGTCCGCCCCGGGGCACTGCGAACAGCCCTGCCCGCCTCTCTGCCTATCCCCATGAATGGAAGAACCGCATGCCTGTTTCACTCAAGGACGAAGACCGATTGTTGTCCACCGTTCCAGCTGGCTTGCTGATTGATGGCAGCTGGAGACCAGCCGCTTCGGGGAAGACTTTCGACGTCGAAGATCCCGCCACGGGGAAGTCGCTGATGGCTGTTGCTGACGCAGGCCCCGAGGACGGGCTGGCAGCCCTGGACGCGGCCGCCGCCGCACAGGGGTCCTGGGCACTGGTCCCGCCGCGGGAGCGCGGGGAGATCCTGCGCCGGGCATTCGAACTCGTCACCGAGCGCGCGGAGAACTTCGCCCTCCTGATGACCCTGGAAATGGGCAAGCCCTTGGCCGAGGCCAGGGTGGAGGTCAAATATGCGGCGGAGTTCCTGCGCTGGTTCTCCGAGGAAGCCGTGAGGACGTTCGGGCGCTATTCCATCGCACCCGAAGGCGCGTCCAGGCTGCTCGTGACGAAGAAACCCGTGGGCCCGTGCCTGCTCATCACGCCTTGGAACTTCCCACTGGCCATGGCCACCCGCAAGATCGCCCCGGCCGTGGCCGCCGGCTGCACCATGGTCCTGAAACCGGCAAACCTCACCCCGCTCACTTCACAGCTGTTCGCAGCTCTCATGCAGGAAGCCGGGCTTCCGGCCGGAGTTCTGAACGTCATACCCACCTCCACCGCCGGGGCCACCACCGGGCCGCTCGTCACGGACCCCCGCCTGCGCAAGATTTCCTTCACCGGCTCCACTGATGTCGGGCGCCGGCTGATGGCCAACGCCGCCGAGACGGTGCTGCGCACCTCCATGGAGCTTGGTGGCAACGCCCCCTTCGTGGTGTTCGAAGACGCTGACATTGACGCCGCCGTCGACGGTGCCATGGCGGCGAAGATGCGCAACATGGGAGAAGCCTGCACCGCAGCCAACCGCTTCATCGTCCACGAAACCGTCGCCAACGAATTCACGGAAAAATTTGCTGCACGCCTGTCCGAACTGACCCCGGCCCGCGGCACCGAAGCACATTCAACACTGGGGCCACTGATCGACGCCAAGAGCCGGGACAAGATTCACCAGCTCGTCACGGCCGCACTCGACGCAGGTGCGATCGCAGTGACCGGCGGTGCCGCCGTCGAGGGCCCCGGCTACTTCTACCAGCCCACCATCCTCACGGGGGTTACGGCAGGCGCCCGGATCCTTTCCGAGGAAATCTTCGGCCCGGTGGCCCCGATCATCACCTTTGCCACCGAGGACGACGCCATCCATCTGGCCAACAACACCGAATACGGACTCGCCGCCTATGTCTACACCAACGACTTCAACCGAGGCCTGCGCATGGGCGAACGCCTCGAGACCGGCATGCTCGGACTGAACACCGGCGCCATCTCCAACGCCGCAGCCCCCTTCGGCGGCGTCAAACAATCCGGACTGGGCCGAGAAGGAGGACTGGAAGGAATCCACGAATACCTCTACACCCAATACATCGCCATACCCGACCCCACGAAGGTCAACTAGCCAGCCGTGTGTAGGCGACGGTGCCTGGGCGGTGCGCCACCAAGGAAAGAAAACGGACACCCGACAGTCCACGGGTCAAGAACGGCCATGGCATCTCGCCTCCGCGCGGGGAGATGCCAACAGGCATCCACCGCCCCACCAGCTCTCTGCCAGGGTCGGTGACGATGCCGTCGTACAGCGAACGCAACTTGTTGCCGCCCGCTCTGAAGTCGTCGAGGAATTCGAGCAGGTGGAGGGAGTCGCGGCCGAGCCGACCCAGCATCTTGTCCAGACCGGGGTCGACTGGCCGTGGTCCCGGAGATCCTAAGGTGGGGATAAATTCGTTCGCAGCCGACGGCTCCCAAGTCTCTGATCTGCAATGCGGTGTCCTAGTCAGCGACGCTGACCCGGGCGAAGCCAAACCGGGTCCTTCGGTTCCCGGCCACCATCCCATCCAAGGCTGATACCCAGTGATGATGAGAATCTCCGGGTAAGACACATTGGTGAGACAGGCTGGAGGTCCGCACGCCCCTACTCGGGGCCCAAAGTGGCGACGCCCGGTCGTCCGGTCAAAGGTTCCTTTGGTGGGATTGGCTGCTGATCCTGGTTTAGATGTCGTGGTCGTCGGGCCCGTAGATGAAGGCTTTGGCGTAGTCGACTGCTTTTTTGAAGGCTTGGTTGCGGAGGATGACGTGCTGAGTTGTTGGGGATTCCAGATAATCGGTGCTGCCGGGGCGGAGCAGCCAGATATCTCCTGCTGGTGGCAGATAGAAGGTAGCAAAGGAGCGGTTGTTTTCATCGTCGGTCCAGACGGGGACCACGGCTAGTGCTGCGCCGGTGTCGGCGTTGATCCATTGCGCCCGCGGGAGGGGTTGTGCGTGTATTTCAGGATCAAGGAAGGGTGCTGTGCCTTTGCCCCAACGTTGTTCAAAGCGTTCGTTAAAGGCTGGCAATAAGGGGGAATCGTAGCGGCGCCAAGCACTCATTTAACTGCACCTCCTGGGCGGTGGTTCCCACTGCAACGGACCGACGCGTAGCGGGGGTTGAGCGTGGGTGGATGTGAAGCGGGGCTCTCGCACGGTGTTGACGCGTGCTGGTTCCGGCGAGGATCGCTGTTGTTGTTGGTCGTAGCAGGCGCGTTGGGCTGGGTCGGAGAGAATGGCATAAGCGTCCATGATCTGCTGCAACTTTCTCCGATCCGCTAAAGCATCGATTGGTACGGCCGTTCTGGACGGGAGAGTGTCAGGGTGGTATCGACGGAGCAGAGCCCTGTAAGCCCGGCCAACGTCAGCGGCTGTAGCTTCCGGGACAATATGGAGTGTCGCGTAGAGATTCGGTGCTTCTTCCATGACGCTTCGCTCTTCACTCTCTCGGCCCCTTCCTCTTGCTCGCGGTAGTAGTTGAGTGTGAGGATCCCCAGCCGCGTGGCCGGGGATCCTCACACGGGGAGGAGTGTAGCGGCGATGTTTGTGGGTGCGCACGGTCCGCTGTGGCGTACTGGCTTAGCGTCCCTCTATCACCGTGGTCACTGCCTCTGCACTGATGTACCGCTCCGGGAAAGGAAACAATAGATTCTTGATTGCTCTTGATTGGTTAGGCGTTGATGGCGTCGCGCTCCTTTTCGGTGGTGGCGATGGAGATTTTGCGTGGTTTGGCTTTCTCCGCAACCGGGATGCGCAGGGTCAGCACGCCACTGTCATAGCTGGCTTGGATGTTCTCCGTGTCCAGATTCTCACCCAGAACCAGCTGGCGGCTGAACACCCCGCGTGGCCGTTCGGATGCCAGCATTTCCAGCTTCCCGTCCAAGGCTGGCCGTTCGGCCCGCACGGTGACCACGTTGCGTTCTACATCCAGGTTGATCGAGTCCGGGCTCACACCGGGTAGGTCAAACTCAACTTCGAAGGTTTCCCCGTCCCGCCAAGCATCCATGGGCATCGCTGCGGGCCGGTTGGCGGTACCCAGCACCTGCTGGGCGAGCCGGTCAAGTTCCCGGAACGGATCTGTACGCATCAACATGGTTAGTCACTCCTTGTCAGTGTCACATCATTCTTCGTTTATAACCCCCCGCGATGATCTGTGTAAGCGGGTATAGATTTTTTATAGCATGACTGTCAAACTGATGCAAGAGAAGTTCTCATGAACCACCCAGTACCCATAAGAAAGGACCACGCGCATTGACGGAACACCAACGAGACCCTAAGAGAGGGACTCGTGCAGTGCCCGAGCAGCCACGAGCCCGCGGCGTGTACGGTATCTCCGTCGCGGCCGAGATCGTGGGGATGGGTCAGCAAAACTTGAGACTCTATGAGCGCAAGGGGCTCTTAGAACCGCACCGCACTGATGGCGGCACCCGCAGATACAGCGAAAATGATCTTGCACGACTGCGCCGGATTGCCGAACTGCTCGCGTTAGGACTCAACCTCTCCGGGATCCGCCTAGTCATAACGCTGGAAACCGAAAACGCGACCCTCAAAGACGAACTTCGGCACCACCGTGCCGGGCCAGGAACGTAAAACGCACCTCGCCCGGCAGAGACACGGTTAACAGCGCTTTCTCATAGCACTCAAGCCATCTGAAGTTCTCGTTGGCGTCACTATGGGAGCGGGGACGGTCTTTCCCTCGCTCCCTCGTTGGGATGGCTGCGCATCCGCCGCGTGAGCCCTGCAAGCGTCAGGATCTTTGGTGGAATCCCATCGTTCAGGAGACTGGTTATGAGTGAAGTGATCGAACCTCTGGACCCTGCGGACGCGGCGGCCATTGCCGAAGGGGTGATCGCCCCCCAGGACGCCCGGTTCGTGGACGAATTCGGCACAGACACCGACCTGGACAGTGAACGGTTAGTGCTCCTGGACGACCGTGACAGCACGGAAGTGGGCTCGGTGGGAGATTCCGAGAACGATCTGGATCTCCATGGCGACGGACGCTTCGGATCATTAAATTCCCACGACACCCCCATCCGGGTCAGCCCTGAGGTATCCGTTGCGGCGTTCGCTGGACCAACTAAAAAGAACGCAGCCGTTCAGTAGCTATGGAGCCCCCGGTGGGTGTGTGCGCCGGCTCGTGAGGAACGCCCAGTTGCTGGTCCTCGGGCCAGTTCACGCCTACCTGCCATAGCAGGAAACAGGGCACAGGCAGGCTCTTGCGCGCTACAAGCCCTGCATGTAGCGCTGCTTCGCGCCGCGTCAACAGCAACCCGGGCGGCTTATTCCGGGGAGGGAAAGATTGTTCCATCGGGACTCATCCAAGATCCTCGTCTATACCCCCTATTGACGCTGCGTCGCTGAAAGCTATGCTGAAGGCATCCTGGCGATAAGGACCGGCAGGACTAGCAAAGGGAGGTGCAACATCATGGGATTAGGCGACAAGATCAAGCACACCGCCGAAAAAATCGGAGGTAAAGGCAAGGAAGCTACCGGTAAAGCGACCGGCAACGACCAGTTGAAAGCCGAAGGTAAAACGCAGCAGGTCAAGGCCGATTTGAAGCAGGCCGCGGAGAAAGCCAAGGACGCTTTCAAGAAACATTGACACGAAACTGGCCTCCAGATCCGGCACGGCGGGCACTGTTGCCCGGGTAGGCATGCGATTAAACGCGGCCCCCGGGCAACCTCGCCCCGCCGTCCGGCCTCTGTATCGACGCTAACACGGAACAAATGTGTGTTGACGATCCGTGAACAAGTGAAATATCAGATCTACTTTCCCGGAACGATAGCTTTCACACTGGATCCCAGAGCAGGAACTCGGTGTCGGTGACCGTCCGATGGAACAGCCGTCCAGCAAAGGTTGTCGGAACGGAAATGTGGTTGCCTTGGTAAAAGATTCTTCCCTGTTCCCGCATCCCTTCGATGACCATCTGATTCGGTGCAAGCCCCGCGGTGGGCGGCGCACCCAGGATGTCTACGTCAAGGATTTCTCCGGTCTTGGATACCGTGATGTTCACCTTTCCGAGCTCGGCCCGACGCATATTGCTGACCCGGCGGTATTCCCATGCTTTTGCCTCAAGGGCGGCCAGCGGTAGCGGTTCGATGGCTGGCGTGCGTTCCAGCATGTCCCAAGCCATTTGGGAGGTGGATTGATTCAGGGATTGGTGCGGCCGGCGCCGGTTGTAGTGTTCACGGTAGTGCTTGAGCCGGATCTGCAACTCGGCAAGGTTGTGGTGTTTATTCGCTTCGAGGAAGCGTTGCAGCATCTGATGAGAGTGCTTATTTTTGCCTTGTGTAGTGCGTTTTCCCGGCAGTCCGCTGATCGGCATGGTGCCCTTGGAACCTAAGAAGATCTCCACCGATCCGATGGATCCTTGCCGCAGCTGGTTGAACGCCAAGGAGTTATCGCTCAGGACCTCAAGGGGCGCCCCGTGGGCTTCGATTGCCCGCGCGAGCACGTCCTGGGCATCCCGCTGTTTTCTTCCTGCTGGTAGATGGTGGCCACCGCGGGGACTTTCCCGCCGGGGATTATTTTCATCCTTCCGCGTTTCACCAAGGCCATCCAGGCGCCACTGGTAGCGATCGTCGTCGTCATTGCGATCGTCATCATCGCCCACCTCGTCGTTCCGAACGTCACCGACGAGGGCCTTCTCACCGCGAAACTCGTCGACGAAATCACTGACACGCCCTCGCACAAGGGCCGCGAGTCCTGGGCCTTGGGCTTATCGAACATCTTCGCCGGGTTCTTCGGCGGAATGGCCGGCTGCGCGATGAGTGGGCAGACCGTCCTTAACGTCAAGACCGGCCAGGCACGCACCCGCATTTCCACATTCGTGGCCGGGGTGTTCCTTTTGGTCCTGGTGACCGGGCTCAGCTCGATCATGGGACAAATTCCCATGGTCGCCCTCGCCGCGGTCATGATGGTCGTCGCAGTCACCACCGTCGACTGGCACAGCGTGAAACCCTCCACCCTGAAGCGGATGCCCATCCCTGAAACCATCGTCATGAGTGTCACCGTCGCCGTGGTGGTCGTCACCGGCAACCTCGCCTACGGAGTCATCGTCGGCGTCGTCCAGTACGAGGTGCTCGGGCCGCTGTTCCTCGGGAGCAGCAATGACCTCGTTGACCAGTTCTCCTACGCCGATGACCCTGCCTCCGTGACCATCGACCTCCGTCGTGCCCAGATCTGGGACGCCCCGAGTGTTGCAGCACTGGACTCCATCGAGACGAAATACCGTCACCATGGCGCCACAGTGACGATTACTGGTCTCGACGAACGCAGCACCAGATTCCACCGTTGCCTCACCAGCCAGTTCGGCACCTGACAAGGCGCGACGTCGTCCGTACGAGCCCAGGATCGGCATCAGCCCGCGGATCACGGATGCGGAAGTGATGACGCTCGCCTTTTTACAAGCCCTGCTCGGGTTCACCTCCGAGGTCAGGTGGCTGCGCTACGCGAAGGAATACTACCAGGGCATGTTCCCTTATTTGCCGGGCCAGTCGGGTTACAACCGGCGCCTGCGCCGGCTCGGGCAATGCATGAACTGGCTCGTCGCCGCCCTCGGAGAATGAACCGACGCGTGCTGCGCCTCGCATCCACGCTATTTATGGGGTTGCGCCTGCATCTGGTCTGCACGTTGCGCGGCCTCCCGGTCGGGTACGCACTGACCGGTGCGAAAGCCGATGAACGCCTAGTCTTCCTGGACGTCCTCGCCGGCACCCCAGCCATGAACCGGCTTCAGGCTGACGGCCACCGCCAGGTCATGATTGGAGACAAGAACTACTTCGGCGCGGACTTTGAGGAGACCGTGGACCAGTCCGGGGTCGAGCTGCTGCGCTCTGCGCGTAAGGGCGAGAAATCCCGTCCCGAGGCCCGGTTCTTCAAGCCTTTGCGGCAAATTATCGAGTTCATCAATGACACCCTGAAGGGCCAGCTTGACTTGGAACAGCACGGCGGCAGAACCCCGGCAGGTGTCATCGCCCGCGTCATCCAGCGAATGCTTGGGATGACCGCCTACCACCACTAACCCCTTGGAATTGCGCATCTAGGTATCCGGATGTCTTATGTCCTTTCCACTAACCGAGCAGGTCCCCTGAACCCGGGAAATTCTCCGGCGATGTTCAACCTCAAGGCGCCGATTGAGATGCCCCCTCGGCCCCAGACGAAGGTGCGTGTGGAGACTCCTCAGGCAAATCCTGTATCCAAGCTGGAAACACTGCACGAGGTTGCGCAGCCCGGACTATCAACGCCGCGAAGAAGTACTTCGTCTCGAGTGCCTTGGACAGGGTCGATTGGAACGCAGAGTTGGTGCGCGATGGCGGAACTTGGGCTCATCGATGAGTACGAATTCGTGGTGCAGCCCAGCTGGCAGGTCATGGTCCGAGGTTGCTCGCCGGGCTGTCGCGGCATATCGAGTTGAGACTCGTGAGTAGGCTGGATTTCAGCTCAGAGCCCGCTGAATCGACGTCAAACCCCCTTGTTTTTTGCGACGGCCGGTGTGTATCGTTAACTATCGTTGTATATCGTTCGCGATCCAAAGCAGGGAGAGCATGATGCATAATTCATTTCCGGTAGGCGGATTCGGTGGCGCCAACATCGACGGCGTGTGGCAGGCCGTGGAGGACCTGCGTTCACGGTTTGAGAAGCGCTCGGGCACCCGTGCTGGTCGAGGAGAGGTACGCGTGGCGGTGCTGGCCCTGCTCGCAGAGCGGCCGATGCATGGCTACCAAATTATCCGTGAAATCGAGGAGCGCAGCGGAGGCAGTTGGAAGCCGAGCGCCGGCTCCGTTTATCCAATGCTGCAGATGTTGGCCGATGAAGGGCTCATCACTGCCGAGGAATCCAATGGTCGCAAGATCTACTCGCTGACCGAAGCTGGCAAGGAGGAGGTTGCAGGCTCCGATGCGTCGGCGCCCTGGGACCCAACAGGTCCGACGTCGGGCGGCGGCTTCGCGGCGTTGCCCAAGGCCGGCGTCGAGCTCGCCCAGGCTGCAGCCCAGGTGGGCCGGACAGGTACCTCGAAGCAAGTGCAGGAGGCTGTCGCGGTACTCGACGAGGCCCGGCGTCGGCTGTATTCGATCCTCGCCCAGGATTGACGGCGGTGCCGCCGGCTCATCGGGACCGAGCCGTTCCGGTGTCTGGTGCGGGGGACACCCGGGCCCGCTACCGTCGCATCTTGCGCTTTGCCGCGTGGAATCTCGCGGTGACCTGGTGGTTTGAGTTGTTTCTGCCCCGCGTCGGGCTGGGCAGGATTGCCCAACACAACCGGACCAAGAGGATGCGGCACGTCGCGCAACGGTTCCGTGTGCTCGCGGTGGACCTTGGCGGGTTGATGATCAAGGTTGGCCAGTTCCTGTCGTCCAGGCTCGATGTGCTCCCGCCGGAAATCACCGCCGAACTCGAAGGGCTGCAGGACGAGGTGCCGCCCGTCCCGTTCCCCGCACTCCGGGTCCTTGCCGAGGCCGAGTTGGGTGCTGCTCTGGAAAAGGTGTTCGTCTCGGTGGAGGAGACCCCGGTGGCCGCCGCGTCGCTCGGGCAGGCGCATCGAGCGCAGCTTCTTCCCGGCGATGCTGCAGATACAGGGCTGCAAAGCGTGGTGTTGAAGGTTCAGCGACCCGGCATCGACGCGATTGTGGACGTGGACCTGGCCGCGCTGCGCAAGGTGGGCGGCTGGCTCAGCCGGGTGCGTTTCGTCTCCAAGCGTGTGGACATGCCCGCCCTGGTGGAGGAGTTTGCCCGGACCAGTCTTGAGGAGATCGACTACCTGCACGAAGCTGCGAATGCCGAGCGATTCGCCGCAGATTTTGCCGAGGACGAACGGGTGACCGTGCCCGAGGTCGTTTGGGAGCGGACCACCCGCCGGGTGCTGACCCTCGAAGATGTCACGGCGATCAAGATTACCGACTCGAAGTCGCTGCTTGCCGCGGGCATTGACCCCGTCCTGGTTGCGCCGGTTTTCGCGTCCGTCATGTTCGAGCAGTTGTTCACAAACGGTTTCTTCCACGCCGATCCCCACCCCGGCAACATCTTCATCACCCCAGTCGCCGATACATCCGCCGAGCGCAACTGGAAGTTGACCTTCATCGACTTCGGCATGATGGGCGAGGTGACACCGGGTACGCGCAGCGGCCTGCGTAAGCTGCTGATATCGGCGGCCTCTCGGGACGGCAAGGGCTTGGTGGATGCGATCAGCGAGGTGGGGGTGTTGGTGCCGTCGGCCGACACGGCCGAGCTTGAGCGGGCAATGTCGCAGCTTTTTGCGCGGTTTGGCGGGATGGGCTTTGCGGAGCTTCGCGACGTGGACCAGGGGGAGTTCCGTGAGTTTGCGGTGGAGTTCGGTGACGTGGTGCGTTCGTTGCCGTTCCAGCTGCCGGAGAACTTTTTGCTCATCATCCGCGCGATGTCATTGACGTCGGGCGTGTGCAGCTCACTAGACCCCAAGTTTAATCTGTGGGATTCGATCGAACCCTTTGCCGGGCAGCTCCTGCGGGATGAGCGCGGCAACATCGTCCAGGATGTGGCAAAGCAGGCGCTCGACGTCGCTTCCGTCGCGTTGCGCCTGCCCAAGCGCCTCGATGGACTTCTCTCCCGCATCGAGGGCGGTCCGCTGCCGGTGTCCAACGCCCGCCTCGAACGGCAGGCGGCCCGGCTTAACCGTCTGGTGCAGCGGCTTGCATCATTGGTGGTGTTTGGCGCGCTGCTGATCGCCGGTGCCGCAGTCCGGGGAAACGACATGGTGCTCGGCAACGTGTTGATGATTGTGTCGGGCGTTCCTCTGCTTCACGGGCTGTGGGTGGGGCGACGGCGCCTCTAGGTTCCCAAGGAGCACGGGCCCCGTGCCGTAGCATCGGCGTATGATCTCTCGACTCGCGCAATTGTGGCCCGACGCGCCCGCGGCCTTTTGGCTGGTGCTGTTGGCCGGGCTGTACTACGTGGTGATGGCCGTGTGGCTGGCCGCCATCGACATCAAGCACCAGCTGCTGCCGAACCGCATTGTGTTTCCGTCCGCCGGCATTGCGGGGTTGCTGTTGCTGTTGGCCAGCCTGTTCATGCTCGACGGCGGCACAGCCGTCCGCACCGTCCTCGGGGGAGCGGCGCTCTGGGCAGTCTACGTGGTGCTGCGCCTGATCTACCCGGCAGGCATGGGCTACGGCGACGTGAAGCTCGCCTTTGTGCTGGGACTCTATTTGGGCTTTGTGAGCTGGCCGGCCGTCCTCTGGGGCACCTTCCTGGCATTCATCCTTGCCGCTGCATGGGGGCTGGCGCTGATGGCCGTGCGCCGCGGAACCGGCAAAACCCAGATCCCGTTTGGGCCGTTCATGCTTGCCGGTGCGCTGGTGATGCTGGTGGTGGGTTAGCCGCCGAGCGGTCCACCCTTGGTGAAGATGGCCATGATGTTGATGACTGCCGGGCCCATGATGATGATGAAGAGCGTCGGGAAGATGAAGAACAGCAGGGGAAACAGCACCAGCACGGGAAGTTTCATGGCTTTCCCCTCTGCGCGCTGCCGGCGGCCAAGCCTGAGTTGTTGCGCCTGTGTCCGCAATACCTTGGCAATGCTGATGCCGTAGAGGTCGGCCTGAATGACCGCCCGCACAAAGCTCTTCAGCTCGGGTACGGTGGTGCGATCCGAGAGCGCCTGGTAGGCGTCCCGCCGGGGCCTGCCCATCTGCATGTCCTGCAGCGTGCGCAGGAGTTCCTCCGCCGCGGGGCCCTTGCCGTTTGCTGCGGCCCGTGCCATGGCACTTTCGAAACCAAGGCCCGCCTCCACGGCGATCAGCATTTGGTCCAGGGTGTCCGGCAGCTCACGCTGGATGGCCTTTTGCCGTTCCTTGCCCTTGCTGATCACCAGGAGGTCGGGGATGAAGTAGCAAAAGACCGTCAGGAACAGTCCCAGCAGCACAGTGGTGGGTGCTGGATTGGCTGCGGCCAGGAGCAGGCACACGGTTGCTGCCGCCAGCGCCAGCAAGGGTTTGGCCATCAGCAACCGGGGCAAGGGAAGGCTGGCAGGCCGCCCCGCCTTAGCAAGGAGATGGTCCAGTTTTGCCACGTAGCCGGCGGGGGTGAGCCGGTGGGCCACGGCCAGCCAGCTTCTGTCGCTAAAGGCAGGCGCAGATTTTCCCGGCTCGGTGCTCCGTCCCAGATTGTGGCGGATGACAAGCAGCGACTTGGAATCGACGCTGATGAAGGACCATGCGAGGTAGCCTACGGGCAGGACAATCAGGGCGATGAAGATCCACGGGAGGACGGACATGATGGTTGCTTCCTCTCAAAACTTGATCTGGACGATTTTTCGCAGCCACAGGCTGCCGATGATCAACATGACGCCGCCCACCCCAAGCATCACCCAGCCCAGCGGATGGCTGGTGAGCACCCCCAGGTATGTCGGATTGACCACCATGAGCATCAATGCCATGCCGAACGGGAGAGCAATGAGGATATACGAGGAGAGCCGGCCTTCCGCGCTCAGTGAGCGGACCTGGGCCTTGATCTCACCACGTTCCCGGATGGTTTCGCCAACATGGTCCATCACTTCCGCCAGGTCTCCGCCCACCTCCCGGTTGATCTGGATGGCTTGCGCGATCCAGGAGAAGTCGTCGCTCTTCATGCGTCTGGCGGTGTCCGCCAGGGCATGCCCAAGGTCGCGGCCAATCCGAACTTCGTTGACCACGCGGGCAAACTCCTCCGATGACGGCGCCGGGGCCTCCTTAGCGCCGGAGTCGATGGCCGCCAGAATGCTGTGCCCGGCCCGCAGACCTCCGGTGATCAGAAGGAGGTTGTCGGCGAGCTGCTGGTCGAACTTGGACCGCCGCCTGTCGGCAAGCAGGGTCAGGACCAGCCACGCAAACAACGGCGTTGCCAAAGCCAGAAGAAGGGCCAGGGCGCCTCCGCTGAGCAACAATCCCAGCAGGGCCATGACCACGGAGCCGGCAATGACAAAGATCAGGAAGTTCGAGGGCTCCAGCTTCAGCCCCGCGTCCTCCAACCTCGACCTGTTGTACGGGCCACCGCCAACGGTTTTGTCCAACAGCCCAATGGCGGAGTCGCTGAAAATGCCCAGGGTGGACTTTCCGGTGTCCCCGAAGGGGCGCCGCCGTTCCACGGGGATCGATGAGCGCAAGGGGCTGAAGACGAAGAAGAGCGCCACAAGGGCGGCCACGATGCAGAGCCCAAGACCTGCGACGGGAATGATCAACGGCATGGCTACCGCCTCCCCGCGTTGGTGGGTTGCGTGCCAAAGATGCTGGCCGGGATGGTGATGCCAACCTCGGCGAAATGGTCAACAAAGCGTGGGCGAACCCCCGTGGGAACCGGCTTTCCCAGGAAGCGTCCGGACTGGTCCACACCGGCCGAGTAGTCAAACGTGAAGGCGTCCTGAAGTGTCACGACCTCCCCTTCCATGCCTTGCACCTCGGTGATGTGCGTCAACCGCCGTGTCCCGTCCCGGAGGCGGGTGAGGTGGACAATCAAGTTGACCGCCGACGCAATCTGCTCCCGCACAGCCCTCAGCGGCAGGTCCATGCCTGCCATGAGCACGAGCGTCTCCAAACGTGCAATGGCGTCCCGTGGCGAGTTGGCATGGACTGTGGAGAGGGAGCCATCGTGGCCGGTGTTCATTGCCTGGAGCATGTCCAGGGCCTCCCCGCCGCGAACCTCGCCCACAACGATCCTGTCCGGGCGCATGCGCAGGGTGTTCCGCAGGAGGTCACGGATGCTGACCTCGCCCCGGCCCTCGATGTTCGGCGGACGGCTTTCCAGGCGCACCACATGCAGCTGCTGGAGCTGCAACTCGACGGCGTCCTCTATGGTGACTATCCTGTCCTCCTCGGGCAGGAAGCTGGAAAGGACATTCAGCAACGTGGTCTTTCCAGTACCGGTTCCGCCGCTGACCAGGATGTTCATCCTGGCCCGCACGCAGGCGCTCAAAAGCTGGGCCATGTCAGGGGTCAGGGTGCCGTAATCGATCAGGTTTTGAACTGTCAGTGGAACCTTGCTGAACTTGCGGATCGTCAGCGACGGGCCGCTCACTGCCAGCGGGGGGATGATGGCATTGACGCGGGATCCATCCTCCAGCCGGGCATCCACCATGGGTGAGGACTCATCGATGCGTCGCCCGATCTTGGAAACTATCCGCTCGATGACCCTGCGCAGGTGCGCCTCCGTGGCAAAGGATGAGTCGGTGAGGGCAAGCTGGCCGCCCCTCTCGATGTAGATCTGGTCGGCCCGGTTGACCATGATTTCAGTGACGCTGTCATCGTCAAGGAATTTTTGCAATGGTCCGTAGCCCAGCACGTCGTCGCCAATTTCGCGGATCAGCCTCCGGCGTTCGTCGGGGGTGAGGGGAACTTGTTCCTCATCAATGACGACGCTCAGCTCATCCCGGGCCGCCTTCCGGAGAAGTTCCTCGGACATGTTCGGATCAGTCAGGCGCGCGCCCATGCGCTCAAACAGGGCATCGCCGGCACGCTGTTTAAGGCCGGCCAAGGCCGTTCCTGCCCCGCTGAGGGGGACAGCCTCCTGGGACGGCGTGGCGTTTTTGACACCAATGCCTGCCGGTGTTGTTTCGAAGCTCGGTGGAACCCCCCGGGCTGCATTGAGGCGTTCGGTAAGGTTCATGACACCACGACCCGTCGATGGAGCTTCTTGTTCTGTTGGGGACCCTTGGCCTGTTCGAACCGGTCCACCAATTTGCGCAGGTTCTTTGTGGCCGCGTTGCTGGCGCCTTCTTGCAGGAGGGGGACCCCCTTGTTTGTGGCAAAGGGCATGGCCGTTGACAGCGGGATAGTCACGTCCACGGGGATCCGCAGGGTGGCCTCGATGTCTTGGATGTTTAGGCCGGCGTGGCGGTTGGCGAAGTTAAGTACCAGATGGCGGCCCTGTGGCAGCAGGCCGAGCTCGTCAAGGACGCCCAACCCGGTGCGAAGTCCCTTGATACTTGGAATGTCCATGCCCACCACCCATACGGCGTCCGTGGCCTGCTCCAGAGTTGCCAGGGCAAGCTCACCCAGACCCGGGGCCGTGTCGATCACAACGTACTTGAACTCAGTGGAGAGTTGGGCGATCAGATGGCCCACATGTTCCGCCGTGACGAGGTCGGCCTCGTTCGGGGTGGTGGGGGCGCACAGCGCATAGATTCCGCCGGAATGGACCGTCAGGAACGCCTTGAGAACCATGGCGTCTTGTGCTGCCGCCCCTGTCACGGCATCGACAAGCGTATGTTCCGGGTCAAGTGAGAGGGCCGAGGCAACGTCGCCGAACTGGACGTCAAGGTCCACAATCACCACTCCCATGGGCGCCAGCTTGCCCAGTCCCATGGCCAGATTCGTTGCAACAGTGGTTTTGCCCACCCCGCCCTTGGGCGACATGACGGCAATGACACGGCCTGTTTCCTGTTCGGTATTGGTGGCCAACGACAGCCCGCGGCGCCGCCCTGCGGCGGAAAGGCATGCCCGTTCCAGCAGGATGCGCAGGGCCGCCGAATCCGCCCCCGGGCTGGCGATGTCGCGAACGCCGGAGCGCATGGCCGCAAGCACCAAATCGGGGGTGGTCTCTGCGGCGAGGATGATGCTCACTTCCGGAAATTGCAGATCCAGCAGCGTTGCCAATTTCAGGGCTTCCCCGGAGGCGACACCGGGACCGAGGATGATGACTTCCACCGGTTCCAGGTGTTCTTGGCGGATGATCTCCTGGGGTGCGGCATTGATGGCAGATTCCGGCAAGGTTTGGACGCCGCCGTGCAGACCGCCGGTGACTGCCGCCCGGAGCCGTTGGTCAAAGGCGGCATCGGATGTGATGAGGATGAAACGGCTCACTTGAACACACCGTCCTTATGAAGTGCGGGAACATCGGCCGTGCTTGCGTCGGCGTTCTCCTTGGAGAGGTAGATGGTGCCGAATTCAATGGCGTGGACCGTAGCGACTGCATCAGCGCCTGATTGGGCCAGCGTGACAAAGGTTGTGCCGGTTGGGCTGGGGGGTTGAGCCGGAGCGGTAGCCCCGGCGGAGGAATCAGCCGTATCGCTTCCGATCCTGGTCACCAGAACCTTGTGGAACTGCAGTTTGGTGGCAGGAACCTCTCCCGTACGCGGGGCCACCCCTGCGTTGTACGAGATGAAGACGCCCACGGTGTCGCCAGCTTTCAGCTTCCCGCCCAGAACCCGCTCGGGTGCCAGCTTCAAAGTCAATTCCTCAAGTCCCTTGGGTACAGCGACCTGATTGGGGTCTTGGAGGCTTTGCGGGGCCGCCAAACGGCTGGAGAGCAATTGTTCCCCCGGAACGAGGGCCACGGAGACCACTTTTCCGTCAAGGGTTTCAAGGTCCGTCACGGCTCCGTCGACGACTGCCGATTTTGGCAGGGACACCTCCTTCACCAGCGACTTCAGTTGCTCAATCGTGGTGCCGGCGGCAACGGGCTGTTGGACCACCAACACCTTGGCCGGATTCATGCCCGCCTGGGCACGCGAGTCTGCGCCCTTGACGTACGTTGACAGGAGGAGAGCACCCATGATCGCTAAAACCAGTGCCACAGCGCCCCCCAGAAGGCGTGTTTTCACTTGAAACCCCTAATCTAATTGATGAGTCTTACGCCCGTGCCGCCGGTACCCGGCTGCATGGCGATGTAGTCATTGATGGAGACATAACCGGTAAAGTATCCATAGAACCCGCGGCAGCTGTTTTCGCTCGGGCACGCCGGAACGGTGCCGGCCGGGTTGAGGTTTGGCGGATTGAATTGCCAGCCCGTTACATAAAATGCGCCAAATCCTGAAATCGTGTACTTGGCATTGGCGCCATTCGCCGTAGTTTGCGTGAAAAGCGGGATGAGCATTACCTTGTTCAGCAGGCTATCCGGCAGCGCGGAGCATCCTTGGGCGCCAAAGACCTCGTTGGAAGAATTTTCGGGCACCCCAGGCAACAGGTTGGAGGGGTCCGGTGGTGTGCTTGTTACTTGACACCTCGAATTTGGTTTAAGCCACCCGAACCCGCCGTTGGCATATCCGTCGCCGTTGCATCCGTCATAGCTGGCCGTGTTGTCTGAACGCAGGTAGAGATTCGTTGTATCGACGGTAAATGGCTGATTCGCCGCAAATTGTGATTGTTGCGTTGCGGTAAGCATCGCTCGGAACGAGCACTCGCCGAATGTCCAAGGAATTGTTGTCATGGCGTCCGGAGCCGGCCATGACGCCGTTGCGGTAGCCGCGATCGTTGCGTCCCTCATGCCAAAGATGTTGGCAAACGCCAGCTGGACCTGGTTCTGGTTCGCTGCATTCATGCTTGACACGTTGACCTTGACGGTCCTGTTGACCATGTCCACTGTCACTGCATCGGTGCTGGCCTTGCCGTCGTTGGCATTTGCACTGGCAAGCTTGCCAGCGACAATGGTGGGGCTGGTGCAGCCAGGGGAGGTGGTTGACTTCGCGCAGTAGTAGGCGATGCCCAGGGCGGCCGAATCGGCGCCGTTTTGCAACTGGGCACGTTCTGAATACATGATGCCCACATCGACGGAGATGGCGGCGAATCCGAGCAGCACCACCATGAGCAGGGCTGTGACCACGGCGGTGGCTCCACGCTCGTTGTCCGGGCCCCGGCTGTTTGAAGGATGGATTATCCGCCGCATTGCATGACACCCACTCCGCCGATCTGTGGCGCATCGAACGGGAGGAAGCCGAGCAGCCAACCCCTTGTTGCCGAATTCTGGACGGCCTCGATTTTCACCGTCACGGTGGTGCCCGTGGCGCAGGCCGCGCCGGCACTGTAGGTGATACCTATTGGGGTGACCATGTTCAATGTTGGTGCGGCGTCCGTGGCTGCTGTTTGGACGCGGGCTGCGGAAAACCCGGAATCTGCATAATGAACGGCAGCGTAGCGGGCTCCCTCGCGGGCGGCATTGCTGGCGGATATTTGCTGGTTGAAGAGGAAACCGAATTCCATGATGCCGATGACCAGAAGCAGCAGCACCGGCAGGATGAAGGCAAACTCCACGGCAGCGGCGCCGCGCTCGGACTTCTCATGCTGCATGGACAACCTCCCCAGATTGAGTATTTTTGCAAAAGCCGGAGGCGGCTCCAGCCGAAACTGAAGCCGCCCCAACGTGGTGGCCTGCTTGGCGCCTTACGTCAGACCCGGCAGTGCGGCGGAGAGCGTGTTGAACGCGGCCAGGATCTTCTTGCCGAGCGTTGCAACGACTGTGATGATGACTGCGGCGATCAGGGCGACCATGATGCCGTACTCAACCGCGGTTGCCCCGCGCTCGCTGTCCTTTGCGGTCTGGACACGGTCGACGCCGGCGATGAACAGGGTCTGCATGGTTACGTAGAACTTCAACATTAGGTTCCTGCTTTCATTTAGGTGACTGATGTGCCGATGTCCCTGGCTGAGCGTCACGGCATTGTGAAGGTGTGGCCTTGGACTTCGACGGTGTACCCGGTTGATGTTCCCCCCGGCTGACTACAACTAAATGCCATGTGGGGTAGGGGCTTCTAGAGTGGTGAGCACTCTAGTTTCAGAGCACTCGAATGTGTCGTTGAAATCCGCATAAACACGGCAGTTATACGCTGCCGAAAAAGAAAATTCGCCTATGCAAGGGCGCGTCATGGCCGGCGCCGGGCACTACTTGGTTTTCCCGTGACCTGTTTGTTATCACATCCAACAGGGTGGCCCTCTCACAGTGCCGGAAGAGAGGAAAACGTGTCTGGGAACAGCAACACATGGCGTGTGTGCGTCGCAATGGATTGCATTGGGGTGCTGCCTGAAGCCGCCCCGATTCCTGCTTTGAGACGGGTGCCCGTCATAATAGTTGGAGTCGGCGCGTCAACGTTGGAGCTCTCACCACGAACCTCCGCGGGGCGCGAAGGGTCCAGTAGACCCGGATCCACGAATTTGGCATGGTCTTGATCCAGAAGGACCACCAGCCGGGAAGTTATCAATGCATCAGAAGTACTGCTCCTTGGAGCGCCACAAAGCAGGATTGCCCAGACAGTCATCTCTGCCTCATACGAATGTATTCACCATCCCGCACAGCGGTGCGCCTACTTCCAGGCTGCCGGTGGGGGTGACAAGCAACCCGTGAGTGAAACTTCGGTAGTTGAGAAGAACGAACCCTCGACAGGGCCAGGCACTTCCAAGGGCAAGCGTAGCGGCGCCGCCTTGGGCATGGCAGAGAACGAACTTAAGCGTGGGCTGAGTAGCCGCCACCTGCAGATGATCGCGATTGGTGGGGCCATCGGCACAGGCCTCTTCGTGGCCTCCGGCGGCACCATCTCACAAGCCGGTCCAGGCGGTGCGCTGGTTGCCTACACGTTGGTGGGCCTGATGGTCTTCCTGCTGATGCAGTCGCTCGGGGAGATGTCTGCGAAGATCCCCGTTGCGGGCTCTTTCCAGACGTACGCAACCCGCTTCGTGTCGCCGTCGTTCGGTTTCGCGATCGGCTGGAACTACTGGTTCAACTGGGCCATCACGGTGGCTGCCGAACTGGTCGCCGCGGGAATCATCATGGACTTTTGGTTCCCGGGTGTGCCCGGCTGGATCTGGGCAGGAGTGTTCCTTGTCCTCCTCACCGCAGTGAACGCGCTCTCTGCCAAGGCCTTCGGGGAGAGTGAATTCTGGCTGTCGCTGATCAAGGTCGTGGCGGTAATACTGTTCCTGGTGGCGGGTGTGCTGATGATTTTTGGCATCCTTGGCCACGACTCCCCGGGGCTGAGCAATTGGCAAAACCGTGAGGACGTGTTCCACGGCGGCTGGGTGTCCATCATTTCCGTGTTCATGATTGCCGGGTTCTCCTTCCAGGGCACCGAGTTGGTGGGAGTTGCGGCAGGGGAGGCCAAAAACCCGCGGCGCGAGGTTCCCCGCGCGATCCGTTCGGTCTTCTGGCGCATCATGATTTTCTACATTGGTGCCATCTTCGTCATCGGTTGCCTGATTCCGTTCACGGATCCGAGCCTTTTGGCCTCCGGCGAGGCTGACATTGCGGCATCCCCGTTCACGTTGGTCTTTGAACGAGCGGGCATTGCCTTCGCGGCCGCCCTGATGAATGCGGTCATCCTGACCGCCATCCTCTCCGCGGGAAACTCCGGCCTCTATGCCTCAACACGCATGCTTTACGCCATGGCCCACGATGGCAAGGCACCGAAGATCTTCGGCCGCACCAACTCGCGCGGCGTGCCCCTGGCCGCGTTGTTGGCCACGGCGGCAGTGGGCCTCTTTGGCTTCCTGAGCGCCATCGTTGGCCAGGGAGCGGCCTACTCATGGCTGCTCAACGTTTCGGGGCTCTGCGGATTCATTGTCTGGGCCGGAATCGCGCTCTCGCACTACCGATTCAGGAGGGGGTTCCTGGCCCAAGGAAACAAGGTCAGCGACCTGCCGTACAGGGCTGCGTTCTTCCCTGTGGGTCCGTTGCTGGCCTTCGCCGTTTTGATCGTGGTCATTGCCGGGCAGAACTATGAGGCCGTCCTTGCCGGACGCGGAGCAGAAGTACTGTCCTCCTACATCGGCATCCCCATCTTTGTTGGCCTGTGGGTGGTCCACCGCATCGTCACTAAAACAAAGGTTGTCTCACTGACGGACATGGACCTGAGCGGGCCGGAGGATATCGAGGCGGACGCCTCCAGTGGTGCCGGCGCTGGAGGGCACCACTAGAAGCAGAGCAAACCACCCCGGCATGCTTACCGAACAATCCGGGGAGCCGCCAATTTTGCAGCCGTCCTCGTCGAGCACCGGGGGACGTTTGTGTGGCGGGTGTTGCTTCCATCCAGCTGTTGTCACTGCCTGCGCAGGCGTATCGTTTGGGCATGGACTGGAAACTTGAACTCGTGTTCGTCCCCGTGTCCGATGTGGACCGCGCCAAGGATTTCTATGTGAACAAGGTGGGCTTCACTGCCGACTTTGACGAGCGGCCCGGTCCCGGCATCCGCTTTGTGCAGCTGACCCCGCCTGGTTCGGCGTGCTCCATCTGCATTGGTGAGGGCCTCACCGATGCCCCGGCCGGAACGGCCCCCAACATGCAAATAGTGGTCAGTGACATCCAAGCCGCCCACGCGCAGCTCAAGACCAATGGCGTGGACGTCAGCGACATTGACGTCCAGGCATGGGGCCACTTTGTGACCTTCGCCGACCCCGACGGAAACAAGTGGGCGCTGCAATACATCCCGGGCCGCGAGCAGGCCTGAGGCCGGTCGGGGTCATTTTTTGGGACCGCCACTACCGCCTTCCGGGTCTTCCCGGCGGCGGTCATGGCCAGTGACGGAAAATCTCGATCCTGTCCTGCGAGTTCTAGCGATCGTTGCAACGCCGTGGGAATCCTAGGGAAAGACGATCATGACCAAGGCGAGACAGTGAAAGGCTCGCTAACAACAAGCCCGGGGTGCTCGACGTCGCCGATGCCCATCGGGCTGGTGGTGTAGAACTGTCGCAGATTTCAAGTCACGGACTCGGATTGATCAACGTCGGATGTGCGTGTGGTGCAGTCACTGACGTGGGCAGTTCCGGCGATTTCCCGCAGGGCAAATACGCAGTCCTGAGCTGCTTTTCGGGATTCGAAATCAGCAGATACTGCGAGTGTGTTTTTAAGATCATCGACCATTCGTATGTGGTAGAGCCCATTGATTTCCTGATGCAGTTCAATCCGCCCAGTCATTTTTATCTCCTCGTTGACTCATGGTTGTTTAGTTATTCGGGGACTGTATGCCGTGAATTAGCCAGCCCGGGGTTCTGTCACGACGGTTCATATCGACCTCGACGCAGAAGGGCCGTGGTGGCGCCGGCGTTGAGCAGCTTGGGTACCGGATGGACGGGGGCTTCGTGGCCTCGGAAGCAGCGCAGGCAAAACGAGGGTTCCGGGTGGAATGTCAAAGCCCGCGGCCGCACCAGGGGCAACGTCGATGCTTAAGGCAATGGAGATCCCACCCTGAGTGCAGATTGGATCCGGTGCCTCGGCCCGGTCGATTGTGCCAGGAAGACTCGCCGTTGGCGAGAAGGTCATGAGGATACCCCCTAGATAACGTCCCAAAAAGCAAGACTTCAATTGCCAGGCACTGGACGAAAACCCCTCCGCCAGCACCTACCCCTAAGAGTGTTCACGCTCCCCAGCGAATCATTCACACAATCATTAGTCTCGCATGTAATAATGAAAATGTGCATCTAATATGCAACTATTTCACCGAGTTGGACATATATGACCACCGGGCTAGCGCCCGCACGGCTACTCCGAAGGTGGCTTGGTCCAACCGCGGACGCGGCAGGAACGCGGCCCGTTCCCTGCCTGCGCGGGATGTCGCATCGGTGCTGTCAAGCCATCGCACCCACCGGTACATCACAGGATCTTTCCACATGGATACTGAATAGGCTCGGGCGGCTGATAGGACGGCTCCCTGGCTGTCCAGCGTTCTTGGGCACACAGAACCAGTCCGCTGTGCGGACCCGGATGACGGTGAACTAATCGTGTCTATACCTAGAGGAGTTCGGTGTTGCCAAAGGGCGGACCTGGCTGGTGTTTGCTCACGCGCAGCAGACCGGCAACAAGGTTCTGTGGGCTGGTGCTACGGCCTTCATGAAGACTGCGAGCCAGGTGGACACGGGCGTGTCCCTGTTCCGGGATCTGGTCCGCACCACCTGAGCAGAAGTGGAATCCCGCGTTGGAGGCCCGCCGGCATCAGCATCAGCGACACAGATATGAAAGCCCTGCCCGCAACTGGCCGCGACGTCCACGGCGAATGGAGCTACACCCTTAACCCCACCCAAAGGAGGGTTAGAGAAGCTCCGCACGCAGTTCCGCAGCCGACTTGGGGGACAGCAGGCCGGGGGCGACGTCGAACACGGTCTTTGCGCCGAATTGGCCGGACGCGTTCATGCGGTGCACTGCACGGGCGTAGGCAACGAGGACGCTGGAGGTGAACTCCGGGTTACTCTCCAGCGCCAGTGAGTACTCGATGACCTGGGCGTTCCCGTCGGTGGTGTTGCCGCTGCGAATCACAAAACCCCCGTGCGGCATGGCTGCGTGGTCCCGGGCCAATTCCTCGGCTGAAATGAAGTTCACAGTGGTGTCGTACTGGTCAAAGTAGTGCTCCATGCCCACAATCTCGGCGCGCACGGCGTCCTCGGAAGCGCCGTCCTCCAGCACCACAAAGCACTCCCGGGTGTGCTTTTGACGCGTCGTCAAAACCGGCCGTGAACCGCTGCGGACCTCTTCAATGGCGGCCTCTGACGGCAGCGTGTACTGCACACCACCGGCAACGCCGGCCACGCGGCGAATTGCATCCGAGTGTCCCTGGCTCAGGCCGCGGCCCCAGAAGGTGTAGCTTTCGCCGTCCGGCAGCAGCGCCTCGCCGTACACGCGGTTGATGGAGAACATGCCCGGGTCCCAGCCGGCGGAGACCAGTGCCGTCTTGGAGTTCGCCAACGCCGGTGCATCCACGGCCGCAAAGTACTCGGGGATCCGCGCGTGCGTGTCGAAGCTGTCGACCGTGTTGAACAGGGCAGCCAGTTCCGGCCCCTGCTCCGGCAGGTCCGACTTCGAGCCGCCGCACAAGATCAGCACATCAACGTTCTCCCCGTCCCCGCCCAGGGCATCCATGGAGAAGACGGGGACACCGGTGCTCAACGGCACAAGGTCCGCCGGGTTGCGGCGGGTGTAAATGCCCACCAGCTCCATGTCCGCGTTCTTGGCAACGGCAGCCTCAACGCCGCGTCCCAGGTTTCCGTAGCCGGCAATTCCAATGCGAATCGGAGCGCTCATTTATTCATCCATCCATATCCTCGGGCCCCCACTTCACGGCGGCCGCATTTTAACTACCGCCAACGGTACCGCCTGCCGCACTGCCGACGCACAGCGGAACCGGGACTACTGCGGTGCGAGCTGCTGCCCCAGGAACCCCAGGGTCTTCTCCCAAGCAATCCGCGCCGCTTCCGGGCGATACATGGAGGCGTTGCTGTCGTTGAAGAACGCATGCCCGGCCCCGGGGAATACGGTGGGGCGGAAGTCAACTCCCGCCACGGCCATGGCGGCGGTGAGATCCGGGAGGTCAATCATCAGCTTGGAATCCTCCTCGCCGTAGAAAGCCAGTACTGGGCAGGCAATGCCGAAGAGCTCGTTCCCCGCATGCGCAGCATGGCCATAGAAGGGCACTGCCGCCGCCAGCCGTGGCTCCTGCATCGCCAAGGCAAAGACGTAGCTGCCGCCGAAGCAGAAGCCGACGGCTGCCGTCCGGTCCTTTCCCTCCGGTGTGGCTTCTAGGTAGTCAAAAACCGCGGCAACCCCTGCCTTGACGTCCGCCGCCCTTTCAGGTGAGTTCATGGGTGCCATGGCAGCCCGGATCTTCGGCTGGACTTCGGCCCGCATCGCCGGATCGTTGCGCCGGGCGCCGAGCTCCGCCAGCAGCACCGCATCCAGCCCTGCCAGACCCATGAGATCGGGGGCAACCGCGAGGTAGCCGGCCGCAGCAAACCTGTCGGCAACGTCCCGGATGTGCGGAACCAATCCCCAAATCTCGTGAATCACCAGCACGGCACCCCGGGCAGGCCCGGACGGCTCCACACTGTACGCTTGAAATTCCTGTCCCGCCGCCGCAAAATCAATCATTGTTCCCATGGTCAAACACTGGCACGAATGAGCTGCATTTCCCAGAAGTATTTGATAACTGATCCGGCTGTGCCCGGGCGGTAAAATGGGGTCCGGGTGTGTTCTGTGCCCCGCCAATTTCGCAATACTAAAGGACCCCACCCATGAGCTTGATCCGGCTAAATGACGTCAGCGTGCGCTTCGAGAAGGTCCAGGTGCTCCGCGAGGCATTCTTCAAGCTCGAAGCCGGCGACAGGGTTGGCCTGATCGGGCGCAACGGCTCGGGAAAGTCCACCCTGCTCAAGCTCGTCATGGACCAGGTGGAACCGGACACCGGCACCGTCAGCATTGAACTGGGCACCAAGATCGGCTACTTCTCCCAGTTCTCAGAGCTCAACGGTGCCTCCACCATACTCGAGGTGCTCGAGGAGGTCTTTGCCCACGTCAAGGACGTCGAGGCTGAGCTTGCAGGCATCGATGCCGCGCTCGCCGTCGACCAGAATGAAGCAGAGATGGACAGGCTGATCCACCGCCAGTCGGAGCTGTTTGCCGACATGGACAGACTTGACGGCTGGGACTACCAGCGCAACATCGACAAGGTCCTGACCACGCTCGGCTTCAACGAGGCGCACCGGGTGTGCGCCATCGACGACCTCTCAGGCGGTTGGCGCAACCGTGCCGCCCTGGCCAAGATCCTGCTCGAGGCCCCCGACGTCCTGCTCCTGGATGAGCCCACCAACTACCTCGACGTGGCAGGTGTCGAGTGGCTCGAGGCTTGGTTCAAGAACTTCCGGGGTGCGGCCATCATCGTCTCGCACGATCGGAAGTTCCTCGACTCCGTTGTCACGCGCATCATCGAGGTGGAGAACTTCCACCTGCACGAATACCCCGGCAGCTTCAGCGAGTACGTCGTGGCGAAGCAGTTCAGGCTCAAGACCCTGGAAAGCCAGTTCATGCACGAATCCGAGCTGCTCGCCTTCGAGGCCGAGGGCATCTCCGACCGCCGCGAAGCTGCAAAAGCCGCCACCAAGGGCCTTGACTCCAAGCTGTCAAAAATCAAGAAGTCCCGTGCACCGCGCCCCGTGGACAAGATCATCACCGAGATTTACGGCGGCCTGCACGTCAAGGACGTGCTGTGCCGGGTCGAGTCGCTGACAAAGTCCTACGGCGAGCGAACCCTGTTCAGCGACCTCAGCTTCGAGATCCGGCGCGGCAACAGGATCGTAGTGCTCGGCTCCAACGGTTCGGGCAAGTCGACGCTGCTGCGGGCACTGACGGGGGAGGAGCCTGCCGATTCCGGTTACGTCACCTGGGCCAAGGGCGGCGGGCTCGTCTCCTACAACCAGGTGCTCGAGGACCTCGACCCGGAGGACACCGTCACCCACGCCGTCAACGCGATGCCCGACAGCCTGGCCCTGACAGCAACGAAGAAGTCGGTGAACCGCTTTCTTGCCATGTTCCAGTTCTCCGAGGCCGACTTGAAGCAGCGCATCGGCAACCTCTCCGGTGGCCAGCGCGCCCGTGTCGCCATGGCCCAGTGTCTGCTGTCGGGAGCCTCCGTGCTGGTGCTCGATGAGCCCACCAACCACCTTGACATGTCAAGCACCCAGGTCATGGAACGGGCGCTGCTGCATTTCCCCGGCGCCGTCCTGGTCGTCAGCCACGACAGGTTCTTCACCGACAAGATCGCCAACCGCCGCCTTGAATTCAGCACCGACCACCCCGGCGTCATCACGGTCCGCGGAGGGTAGGGCCCGACCAGGCCGCTACTCCTCGAACAGGCCCCTGACGTCGTCGGCCGTGAGGGCATTGGAGAACATGGCGTCGTCGTCAAGGACTGCTGTGAACAGCTTCGCCTTCTTCTCCTTCAGCGCCATGACCTTCTCCTCGATGGTGTCCTTGGCGACCAGCCTGTAGACCATGACGTTCCGGGTCTGCCCGATCCTGTGGGTCCTGTCGATCGCCTGGTTTTCAGTTGACGGGTTCCACCACGGATCCAGCAGGAAGCAGTAGTCGGCCTCCGTCAGGTTCAGACCGAAGCCGCCGGACTTCAGGCTGATCAGGAACACCGGGGCCGTACCCGACTTGAACCTGTCGATAACTTCGCCGCGCTTTCGGGTCTTGCCATCAAGGTACACATACTCGATGCCCTCGGCGTCGAGCCGTTCGGCGGCCTTGCCAAGGAACGATGTGAACTGGCTGAAGATCAACGCCCTGTGCCCCTCGGCCACCACGTCCTCCAACTGCTCAAGCAGGGCGTCGAGCTTGCTTGAAGGGATGCCGGCGTACTTGGCATCCACCAGCGACGCGTCAAGGCTCAACATGCGCAGCGTGGTGAGCGACTTGAAAATGACAAAACGGTTCTTGTCCATGTCATCGATCAGGCCCAGCACCTTCTGGCGTTCGCGCTGCAGGTGCCGCTGGTAAATGGTCCTGTGCCGCGGCGCCAGCTCCAACTCAAGGACCTGCTCCTGCTTGGCCGGCAGGTCCTTGGCCACGGCGTCCTTGGTGCGGCGCATGATCAGCGGCCTGATCCGGCGGCGCAGCTGTGCCAGACGCTGTGCATCCCCGTCCTTCTCAACGGGTTTGCGGTAGTAGTCGGCGAAGTGGGCGGCGGAGGGAAACAGCCCAGGTGCGGCAATGGCAAACAGCGACCACAGCTCCATCAGGTTGTTCTCCATCGGGGTTCCGGTGATGGCCAGCTTGAATGCCGCAGGGAACACGCGTGCCATTTGACTGGCCTTGGTGGCCGGATTCTTCACGAATTGCGCCTCGTCGAGGATGAGCCCGGCCCACTTCCTCCCCGCATAGGCCGCATTGTCCAGACGGAACAGCGTGTAGGAGAGAACCACGACGTCGGACCCCTCAGTCAGGCTTGTCACGTCGCCTCCGCTTTTGCGCAGGGTGTCCGAGACGGTGCTGACCCGCAGATCCGGCGCGAAGCGCCGGGCCTCGGCCGCCCAGTTGGGGACCACGGAGGTGGGTGCGACGACGAGGAACGGAAGTGCCGCCGTCGTTGATGCCGCTGCCTCCTCCGCTCTGGCCTTTGCATGGCTGATCAGGGCGAGGGTTTGCAAGGTCTTGCCCAATCCCATGTCGTCAGCGAGCACCCCGCCCAGGCCGTTTTCCTGCAGGAACACGAGCCAGTCGAAGCCCTCTTGCTGGTAGGGACGAAGGGATGCCTGCAGTGTTTTCGGGACAGGAACCGAGGGGACGGCGCCGAGGGTGAGCAGCCCCGTGACTGATGTCCGCCAGGCGCTCGCCTGCTCGGCCGTGGCCGACAGCTCCTCCAGCTCAGCCCACAGCCCCGCTTGGTAACGGCTGATCCGCAGCGGACCGCCGGGCTCCTGCAACGCCCTGGCCTCCTCGATGAGGCGCCGCAGCTGATGGAATTCGGGCTGGTCAAGGAGGAAATAGTGGCCGTTGGGAAGCATCAGGTGCTCCTGCTCGGCGGCCAGGGCAAGGAACAGTTCGGCAAAGGGGATGTCAGTGCCGTCGAGGGTGATGCCGACGCCAAGGTCAAACCAGTCGCCGTCGTCCGTGCCCTGGGTGCTGACACCGATGTGCGGGGTTCCCGTCAGTTCCGTGTAGTCAGGCGCGGTGCCGTCATTCTCAACCCGCACCCCGTCCACGGCGGCCAGCAGGGGAAGCGCCACTGTCGTGAACATGGCGGCGTCGATGCCGCGCAGCCGCACGGGTTCGTTGCTGCCGGGGAAAAGGCTGATGGTGTGCGGGAAGGGTTCGAGCACGGCAGCCGGGAACGGTTCAAGCACTGCCGCCACCGCGGCGAGCAACCCATTTTCGAAAGCCGTGTCCCGGTACTTGTCGCCGCCGTCGACGAGCGGGCGGCGCACGGCTGAGCCGTTCACCTGGTACTCCCAATGCCACAGCAGCTCCAGGCCGGGGCCCGGTGCCGGCGCGGCTGCGGTGCCCGGCGCGGACTTCCTGCCCCGGGCCGGCGAACCGGCCGTTGGCACGGGCGCCAGGTGGGTGGCGGTCAGGACCAGTACCGGGTCGAGGATCTCCGGGAGGATCGCGGAGTTGTCGCTCGAGGCCAATGGCATCCGCTGGCGCAGCTGCGGGTAGTACGTTTCGAGAAAATGGTTGCGAGCAGGTTCGGGGATGTCCACCGGCGTGCGGGCATTGACCCATGCCGCCAGGGCGGGATCCACCGGCGCGGACGTGGGTGCCAGGTGCAGGTTGCGGGTGGCCAGGCCAGCGCTGTTTCCAGCGGGCGCGTCCCACCAGAACAGGCCGTGGCCAGGATCGCCCAGCACCCCCATTCTGGCCGGGTCGGCCAGGGAGGACCCATGGCCGGCGGCGCCGGTGGTGTGGGTTTCGGCGACCTTCGTGTCGGCGACCTGCGTGTCGGCGACCTGCGTGTCGGTGACCTGCGGGACAAGGTGGAGTCCGGCGTCGGGCGTGGCACGCACGTCAAGGGTCAAGGACACAGGGGCATGCAATGTCACGGTGAAGGCCTTGCGCGCGGCGACGAGCCCGATCCCCAGACCCGCTGCCTGCTCCAACAGATTCCACAGCAGGGGTGAACCGAAGTCCTCAAGGAAGATCCACCGGGAGGAAAGGGACGTGCCGGCAGTGGCCGCGTACAGGCTGTGGAAGACATTCATCCAGTCCCTTTGTGCAGGGTTCAGATGCTGCCCCGGATAGCGGTACCTTAGCTGGTCCCAGGAGACCCCGCCGCTGACCCAGTTCCCCTTGTCGTTGAGGGTAGCCGGGCGCACTCCGAGCCGAATGGGCGCCTCGTTGGCCCGGGCGCCACGAAACCTCATGGCGTACTGGGTGGGCTTCTCCTGGCTCAGCTCACATTGGAGCGCCAAGGGCTCGAAGGCGGAGCTGGCGTACTGAAAGCCGTCGTCAGCCTGACCGGCGGAAAGGGCCGTGGTGATCTGGTGCTCCCACGGCAGCGGCGAACCGTGCATGCCGTACCCGCCATCCTTGGCTCCTGCGTGGAAATGGGCGTTGGCCGCCAGCGCCGCCGCCGCAACATGCTTGCAGTTCACCCTGACGGGGCACGTGCACCGCCCGCCCACCAGCCGCAAACCGGAGGGGGTCGGATTGAACCTGACCCGGGTTGCATAGACGAAGCCGCGGCTGCCTGTCACAGTCGCCGCCAGGACGTGGGTCTCGGAATCCCAGGCAAGGTTCACGGACTTCCCCTGCGCGGCGTAGGCCCGCCCGCGTTCGAGGGAGGTGTTGCCAAGAACTTCGCGCAGCTCGGCGGTTTCAACAAACGGGGGAGTTGCAGGATCCATGGCTCCATCTTAAATGGAGTTGACACTGCGACCTCGTCAAACCCCGCAATGTCCGGGTCGACAGCCTCCGCATGGGTAGGCTGGGGAAAACACCTACGTCAGGAAGTCCATGATCCGTCGCGTCACAACATTGCTCGCGGTCCTTGCGCTCACCCTCACGGGCACAGCCTGCACGCCGACCAAGGACGCCGGGGTGACAACCGCCGCGGCGCTCGCCAAGGCACTGTCCACGCACACTGTCGCCGGTGTGACTTTCGACCAGCCGGCGGCAACAATCCAGAAGGACCTTGACGAACTGGCCAAGGGCATCGACCCGCTCTGGCCCGCCGTGACGGTGAAGGGCATCGAAATTGCCAAGGACGACACCGCCAGGGTCTCGCTCGACTACTCCTGGAAGCTGCCGGGTCTTCCGAAGCCGTGGACGTACAAGACAGGCGCGGACATGAAACGCAATGGCGACGGTTGGACCATCACCTGGACCCCTGAAATGCTTGAGCCGAGCCTGAAACCCGGTGAGCGGCTCAAGCTGACCACCACCTTCGGGCAGCGGGCAGGTATCCTCGCCTCCGACGGCATGGCCATCGTGAAGGACCGCCCCGTGCACACGGCCGGCATCAACAAGGAAGGCCTTGACGACGCCCGGGCAGAGGCCTCGGCGAAGGCGCTCGCTGGCGTGCTCGGCATCGACGAAGCCGCCTACGTGGCCAAGGTCAAGGCCTACGGCCCCGTTGCGTTTGTCGACGCCATCACTCTTCGGGACGACGCCTTCGCCGCACTGGACATGGGCAGGCTCGAGGGCATCAAGGGCTTCCTTGCAACCGCGGGCACCCTGGCGCTGGCGCCTTCGCGCACCTTCGCCCAGGCCATTCTCGGCACCGTCCATGAGGCCTCGGCGGAGGACATTGAAAAGTCCAAGGGCACTGTTGTGGCAGGCCAGACGGTTGGCGCCGGCGGCCTGCAGGCAGCCTTCGACCCCGAATTGGCGGGCACTGCGGGTCTGAGAATTGTTGCCACGGCGCCTGCCCCCGCAACAACCGAGGGAGCGACAGCCAGCGCCGCGCCCTCCACGACGGATCCCGCCGCCACCACACCGCCGCGCGTGCTGTTCAACGTGGATCCAGTGAACGGCAAGGACGTGAAGACCACGCTTGTCACCACGCTTCAAAGCGCCGCCGAGGATGCCCTTGCCGGTGTGAAGACGCCCAGCTCGATCGTCATCATGAAGCCGTCGACCGGCGCCATCCTTGCCGCAGCCAACGGCCCCGACAGCAACGGTTACAACACCGCATTCCTGGGCCAATACGCGCCTGGATCGACATTCAAGATCGCCACCTCGCTGGGCCTGCTGCGCAATGGCATGACCCCCGATTCCACCGTCAGCTGCACCCCTGAATTCACCGCCGACGGCAAGAAGTTCTACAACGCCCCTGGCTACGCCGTGGAGGCGACGGGTGAGATCCCGCTGGGCACCGCCATCGCGCACTCCTGCAACACGGCTTTTGTCTCGCAGTTCACCAAGCTGTCTCAGGGCAAGCTGGCAGACGCCGCAGGCGCCCTG
The DNA here is from genome assembly GCF_046736435.1 of Arthrobacter sp. LAPM80. Taxonomy (NCBI): domain Bacteria; kingdom Bacillati; phylum Actinomycetota; class Actinomycetes; order Micrococcales; family Micrococcaceae; genus Arthrobacter; species Arthrobacter sp. LAPM80. The sequence continues at coordinate 543 of NZ_JBCHVD010000017.1, read as the reverse complement.
GGCATTGGCCTGACCAATGACCTCGGGCTCGATGCCTTCACTGGATCCCTGCCCCGCGACTCCACCGGCACCGAGCACGCGGCGTCGATGATCGGCCAGGGCAAGGTGCTTGTCTCTCCTCTGGCGCTCGCCTCGCTGATGTCGGCCGTGGTCAAGGGTTCGCTAGTGCCCCCGGTGCTTGTCGAGGGGCATGACGGCAAGGCCACCCCCGCGCAGGGCCCGGCCCTGACCGCCAAGGAAGCCGGGGATCTGCGCACCATGATGCGTGAGTCGGTCACCGATGGCTACCTGACCATCCTGGCCGACCTGCCCGGCGCCCCGGCGATCGGCAAGACCGGCACCGCCGAGTACGGCAATGACATCCCGCCGCGCACCCACTCCTGGGTCATTGCCGCTCAGGGCGACATCGCCGTGGCCGTCTTTGTTGAGGACGGCGACCTGGGTGCCGTCACGGGTGGCCCGCTGGCGAAGGCTGCCCTGGCGGCTGCCGCAGGGAAGTAACTCCAGGTTTCAGCACCGAAAAACTACGACGGCGGTTGGCGG
>NZ_JBCHVD010000016.1:0-80464 GCF_046736435.1 Arthrobacter sp. LAPM80 | reverse complement strand
GGGGAACTACTTGGACTTGCGCAGGCCCTCGGAGACCAGGAACGCCATTTCAAGTGACTGCTTGTGGTTCAGGCGCGGGTCGCACACCGACTCGTAGCCGGTCAGGAATGCTTCCTGGTCGATGGGGTCGGCGCCGCCGAGGCATTCGGCTACGTCGTCGCCTGTCATCTCGACATGCAGCCCGCCGGGGATGGTGCCCTGGGCCTGGTGGACCTCGAAGAAACCGCGGACCTCGTCGATGACGTCGTCGAAGTTGCGGGTCTTGTAGCCGTTGGGCGAGGTCACGGTGTTGCCGTGCATGGGGTCGGTGACCCACAGGACCTGGGCGCCGGAGGCCGTGACCTTCTCGACGAGGTTCGGCAGCTTCTCACGGATGTTGTTGGCACCCATGCGGGTGATGAACGTGAGGCGGCCGGGTTCGCGGTTCGGGTCGAGCTTTTCAATGAGGCGCAGGGCGTCATCAGGTGAGGTGGTGGGGCCGAGCTTGACGCCGATCGGGTTGCGGACACGGGACAGGAAGTCAACGTGCGCCTGGTCCAGGTCGCGGGTTCGCTCCCCGATCCAGAGGAAGTGGGCCGATGTGTCGTAGGGCAGTCCCGTCCGTGAGTCGATGCGGGTCAGCGCACGCTCGTAGTCAAGGAGCAGCGCCTCGTGGCTTGCGAAGAACTCAACTGTCTTCAGCGCCTCGAAGTCCGCACCGCAGGAAGCCATGAACTTGATGGCACTGTCAATTTCCTTGGCGAGCTGCTCGTAGCGGCTGTGTGCCGGGTTCGAGGTGAAGCCCTTGTTCCACTCATGCACGCTGCGCAGGTCAGCGAAACCGCCCTGCGTGAATGCGCGGATCAGGTTCAGCGTGGAGGCGGAGGTGTGGTACGCCTTGAGCATGCGCGCGGGATCGTGCCTGCGGGATTCCGGGGTGAACTCGTACCCGTTGACGATGTCCCCGCGGTAGGCCGGGAGGGTCACGCCGTCGCGCGTCTCATCATTGGAGGAGCGCGGCTTGGCGAACTGGCCGGCCATGCGCCCCATCTTGATGACTGGAAGCTGGGCGCCGTAGGTCAGCACGACGGCCATCTGTAAAATGGTCTTGACGCGGGCACTGATCTTATCTGCCGTTGCCGCTTCAAAGGTCTCGGCGCAGTCCCCGCCCTGGAGCAGGAACGCCTTGCCCTTGGCCGCCTGGGCCAGACGTGTTCGCAGCACATCAACTTCGCCGGCAAACACCAGCGGGGGCAGCGTGGAAAGCTCCTTGACCGTGGGCGCAAAGGCCGGGGACTCGGACCACGTGGGTTGCTGGGCAATGGGAAGCCCGCGCCAGTCGTCAAGGCCGGGGTAGGCGGCGGCACCGGGGACGGAAATTCCGGCAGCGGGTGCAAGAGGCTTGTTGGTAGTTAGGTCAGTCACGCCTTAAGACTATCGCCCAAAGCCGCGGCCCACCAACCAGTCCGTCCGCTGAGATGGCAGCGTGGTGCCTGCGCTACTTTGTGGGTGTTCCGGCGTCGGGCGTGGCTGTCGGTTCGGCGTCGCAAGCAGCGGCGGGAGCGGCCTTGGGCTCCTCCTTTTTCGCCCCGATAATGCTCACGGTCCCCGGTGCGATGGCCGCCGGGTCAAGCCTGACGGCGCCGGCAGGGTCCTTTGCTGCCGCCGGCTTGCCAGCCTTTTCGGCAGCGATCTTCTCCTTGACTGTACTGGCGTAAGAATCGACGTATTCCTGCCCGGACAGGCGCATGAGTTCATACATGATCTCATCGGTGACCGAACGCTGCACGAATCTGTCATCGGCCATGCCCTGGTAGCGGCTGAAGTCCATGGGCTCACCAAAGATGACCCCGAGGCGGCGGATGGTGGGGATGCGGCGCCCGATGGGCTGAACCTTATCTGTGCCGATCATGGCGACCGGAATGACGGGGACGTTGGCTGTCAGGACAAGTTTGGCCACACCGACCTTGCCCCGGTACAGGCGGCCGTCGGGGCTGCGGGTACCCTCGGGGTAGATGCCCAGCAGGCCCCCGCCCTGGAGCACGTCGATGCCCGTTTGCAGCGAATTCTGTGATGCGGCGCCGCCCGAGCGGTCCATGGGCAGCTGGTTTGTCAGCTTGAAGAACGCGGCCGTCAGCCGCCCCTTGATGCCCTTGCCTGTGAAGTAGTCGCTCTTGGCAAGGAACACCACAGGCCGCGGCACCATGAGCGGCATGAAAATTGAATCCGAAAAGGAGAGATGGTTGCTGGCCAGGACTGCGGGGCCCTCCAGGGGCAGGTTGTCCAGCCCCTTGGTCCAGGGCCGGAACAGCACCTTCAAGACGGGACCCAGAAAGATTTTCTTTAGTACCCAATAGATCACAGTGGTGTTCCTCCTCTGGCGCTGCCGGTTGCAAGCAAACCGAGTTCATTGCGGTACCCCCGCTGTGAACGTATCAACAGTAGTCTAATGATGGCGGCACCCGTTGGCGGCGGTGCAGCTTCATCCATCCACGCCGTTTCCCCGGCCACGGCGGCCGGGCTGGAAAGGGGCCACAACCATGGCGCAATCGTTCCGTTCCGAGGGACACGGGGAGTTGGCCCGGATCGGTGTGGCACTCTGCCACGGATTCACCGGTTCCACGGTGAGCATGCAGGGGTGGAGCGACTATCTGGCGGACGCCGGTTTTGCTGTGAACATGCCGCTGCTGGCCGGGCACGGCACCACCTGGCAGGAGCTTAACAAGACGCCCTGGGAGCATTGGTACAGGGATTTTGAGGCGTCCTATCTGGAATTGGCTGCACGCTGCGAGAGGGTTTATGTGGCGGGCTTGTCCATGGGCGGTGCGCTTGCGCTGCGCGTGGCGGCCCTGCATCCGGTGGCCGGGGTCGCCGTCGTCAATCCCGGGCTGACCTTTGATGACAAGAAGGCGAAATATTCTTCCCTGCTCAAATACGTTGTAAAGAGTGTTCCAGCGATCGGAAACGACATGAAGCGCCAGGGCGTCAGCGAGGGCGCCTACACCCGCACCCCCGTTGCGGCCGTCCACCAGCTGTCGAAGCTTTTTACCGACACCATCAACCTGCTCCCCCGTGTCACCGCCCCGACGCTGGTGTTCCGCTCCACCGTTGACCATGTGGTTCCCGAATCCAGCATTGAGGTGATCAAGGAACGGATTGGCAGCACAGACCTTCACGTGGTTCCGCTGGAAAACAGTTACCATGTAGCCACGATGGACAACGACGCCCCTTTGATTTTTTCCCAGTCTGCGGACTTCTTCCGGAGGAACCTTCATGCAATCTGATCCCGGCGCAGGCACGCCCCATACGGGCGGCAACGACGACGAGGTGTGGCGCGACCTCGTGGCCCGGCTCGAAGAGGTCCAGGACGGCTTCATGGACGCCCCCGAAAATGTCACAGACGGACCCGCTGAGGCTGCCCCTTCACCCGTAAAACCCGCGCCGCCGACCGAGGCGAAGGGCGTTGTTGACTTTGACCCCCTGGGCGTCTGGCAGCAGCAGTCCGAACCGGCGCCCCGTGAACCTGCCGCCCACGAACGCCGCAACGCGGACGACGCCGGACCTTCCGGCCCCCGGGACTACGACGTGGAGCACGAGGACGATGAATTCGTGCCGGAGGAACTTCCCAGCCTGCGCGGCTCGGAGCCTGCCATCGTGATGTCCTGGGTCGGCGCTGCCGGCGGCCCGCTGTTCCTTGTCCTGTCGGCCATCTTTTGGCGCCAGATTCCCATGATCCTTGTCATCGGCGTCATCGTGGCGTTCCTGGCAGGCACCGGCTACCTGCTGTACCGCCTGCCCAACCACCGCGACCATGACAGCGGAGACGGCGCCGTCGTCTGAGTCCTCCCGGCTGGCTCCTACGCGCGGGCCGGCCGCGTGCGTACGCGAGAGAGATCGGCGGCGCCGATCAATCCCGCATTCGGCCCCAGTTCGGCGACGGTGATGACTGCTTCCTGCCGGTAGCCGCGTCCCGTCAGATTCCGTGAATAGGCGCGACGTGCGGGTTCCAGCAGGAGCTCCCCCGCGGCGCTCAGGCCCCCGCCAATGACAAACAATGCAGGGTCAAGTGCCGCCGCTAGGTTCGCTATGCCCAGTCCGAGCCAGTCCCCGACCTCGGCCACGAGTTCCTGGGCCGTTGGCTCGCCCTGCAGGGCCAGTTCGGTGACGACGCTGCCGGTGATGTCCCTGGGCCGTCCGGCAACGGCCGCAAGGAAACCCGCCGCCATGGGTGAGTGCTTTTTCGCCAGCTCCCGGCCCTCGCGGCCCAGGGCATTTCCCGAGGCGTACTGCTCCCAGCAGCCCCGGTTGCCGCATTCGCAGCGGTGGCCGCCGGGCATGATGATTTGGTGGCCGAACTCGCCTGCCATGCCAAAACTGCCCCGTTCCACCCGGCCGTCGATGACAAGTGCCCCGCCAATCCCCGTCCCGAGGGTCAGCATGACAAGCCTGTCGTGCCCGCGGCCGGCCCCGAATCGCGATTCGGCCCAAGCGGCGGCATCGGCGTCGTTCGTGACGAGCACGGGGCGGCCCAACATGGCTTCAAGCGTGTCCCGCAGCGGTTCATCGCGCCACGCGAGGTGCGGGCTGAACAGCACCCTTGAGTCCTCAAGGTCCATCCACCCGGCCGCGCCAACCCCCACGGAGGCGAGGGTGTGCCTGGCGCCCAGTTCGTGGACGAGCTCCACGATGACAGCCTCGACGGCGCGGGCATCACGGCCGGGGGTGGTGCGCCGGAGCTCCTCAAGGATCACCCCGTTTCCGTCGACAACCCCGGCGGCGACCTTGGTCCCGCCTATGTCGATCCCCAGCGCCAGAGGGCTCTTCATGCTTGCGGACACGGGTTCATGTTGCGGCAAAGTCATCCCCCGATTGTATCGAGCCAGCCGCGGCCGAATTGAAAGTGTGAGCCGGACAACATAAAGTTACTCACGAGTAACATGTTCGTCCCGGTTGACGGTGGACTTCGCGGATAGAGTGAAGCAACACGATCGCAGGCCCACATAACAAAGGAGCTATTGTGCAAGAGATTTCGGTCCCGGCCAAGGTAGTCAGCCCCAGCACCATGAACACGACAGACTTTGTGCTTCGACAGGCAAAGCTGGTGACCAACCCTGCCTTATTCTCCCGGCGCAATGCCGACAATGTATGGGTGGATGTCTCCGCCAAGGAGTTCCTTGCCGATGTCAGTGCCATTGCCAAGGGCCTCATTGCCTCGGGCATCAACGTCGGTGACCGTGTGGGCATCATGGCACGCACGCGGTATGAATGGGCACTCGTTGACTTTGCGCTGTGGTTTGCCGGCGCGGTGTCGGTGCCGATCTACGAAACCTCCTCCCCCTCGCAGGTTGCCTGGAACCTGGGCGACTCGGCCGCCGTCGCCGTTTTCGCCGAAACCGGAACACACGAAAACATCGTCCGCCAGGCGGCCCACAACGAGGGCCTGACAGCACTGACAAATGTGTGGCAGCTTGAAGGCGACGGCCTTGACGTCCTGCGCGAGGCCGGCAGCGACGTCAGTGACGAAACCCTCGAGGCTGCACGCACGGCCAACGGCCTCGCCGACACAGCCACGATCATTTATACCTCGGGAACCACCGGCCGCCCCAAGGGCTGCATGCTCACGCACGGCAACTTCGTGGATTTGAGCGAAAACGCCCTGGCCGTGCTTGGTGAAAGCGTGGTGCCGCCGGGTTCACAGACCATCATGTTCCTGCCGATGGCCCACGTCTTCGCCAGGTACATATCGGTCCTCGCCGTCGCCGGCGGGGCCAAGGTGGGGCACACCCCCGACATCAAGCACCTGCTCGAGGACCTGCAAAGCTTCAAACCGACGTTCATCCTCGCCGTGCCGCGCGTCTTTGAAAAGGTGTACAACTCCGCCGCACTGAAGGCCGAGGGCGAGGGCAAGGGCAAGATCTTCGCGGCGGCAACCAAGACTGCCATCGACTACTCCCGCGCTGCCCAGCTCGGCAAGGTCGGCCTTGTTTTGACGGCGAAGCATGTTGTGTTCGACAAGCTTGTCTACAGCAAGCTCCGCGCCGCCATGGGCGGCCAGGTCCGCCACGCTGTCTCAGGCGGCGGCCCGCTCGGTGAGCGCCTCGGCCACTTCTTCCAAGGCATCGGGCTGCAGATCCTCGAGGGCTACGGCTTGACCGAGACAACCGCCCCCATCACCGTCAACCGCCCCGAGCACATCCGGATCGGCACCGTGGGCGCGCCCCTGCCGGGCAACTCTGTCAGGATTGCCGACGACGGCGAGATCCTCACCCAGGGCATTTGCGTCATGAAGGGCTACTTTGGCCGTGAGGACCTGACGGCGGAGAACTTCGTTGACGGCTGGTTCCGCACCGGCGACGTCGGCGAACTGGATGCCGAGGGTTTCCTGAAGATCACGGGGCGCAAAAAGGAAATCATTGTCACCTCCGGCGGCAAGAACGTTGTTCCGGCCCTGCTTGAGGACCAGATCCGTGCCGACGCCATTGTGTCCCAGTGCGTGGTCATTGGCGAGCAGCGTCCGTTCATCGCAGCGATCATGACGATCGACGAGGAAGCACTGCCGCAGTGGGGCAAGGCGCACGGTCTCCGCGCCGGCATCACCGTGGGCGAGGCCGCGAATGACCCGATAGTCCTCGCCGCGGTCCAGTCGGCCGTGAACAAGGCCAACAGCACCGTTTCGGCGGCCGAGTCAATCAAGCAGTTCAGGATTGTTGACACTGATTTCACCGAAACATCCGGCCACCTGACCCCGTCACTAAAGGTCAAGCGCGCCCAGGTCCTGAAGGACTTCGACTCCGTGGTCGAGGAGATCTACCTCAGCAAGAAGCCCGTCTAAGTCCTTCTTCAGCTTAAACGAGCTTAAACGCACCTTCCCCGCTTGTTCGTGGCTAACTAGCCACGGACAAGCGGGGAAGGTGCGTTTTTAGCACCAAGGGTGCTAGGAGATGACGACCAGGAGGTCCCCGCCCTGGACCTGGGCAATCCCGGAGATGGCGAGGCGGGCCACCGTGCCGCCCACCGGCGTCGTAATTGACGCTTCCATCTTCATGGCCTCAATCGTGGCAACCGTGGCGCCGGCCTCGAGCACATCGCCAACTGCGACCTTCAGGCTCACGGCACCTGCGAACGGGGCCGCGACCTGGCCGGGCACGTTCCCGTCGGCCTTCTCCGTGGCCTTGACAGTGCTCTCAATGCTGCGGTCGCGCACCACCACGGGGCGGCTTTGGCCGTTGAGCTTGCACACAACGGTGCGCATGCCCTTCTCGTCAGGCTCGGAGACGGTCTCCAGCACGGCGATCAGACGCACACCCTTACCCAGGTCCACTGCATGTTCCACGCCGCGGCGCAGACCGTACAGGTAGTCGCGGGTGTCCAGGACCGATACGTCGCCGTAGGTCTTGCGGACCTCATCGAAGTCTTTCGTGGGACCGGCGAACAGCAGGCGGTTCAGGGTGGCGCGGCGGGTCGTGCTGTCGGCGGCGAGTTCGGCACTGTCCTGCGCGTTCAGCGTGCCCATGCGGTCAACGACGGTGCGTCCCTGCAGCGCCTTCGTGCGGAAGGGCTCGGGCCAGCCGCCGGGCGGGGTGCCCAGTTCGCCGCCGAGGAAGCCGACCACGGAGTCCGGGATGTCGTAGTCTTGCGGGTTGGCCTCGAAGTCGGCGGGATCCGCCTTGATGCCGACAAGGTGCAGGGCCAGATCGCCCACCACCTTTGACGACGGCGTGACCTTGATTAGGTGCCCAAGGATCCTGTCCGCTGCCGTGTACATGTCCTCGATTTCCTCGAAGCGCTCTCCCAGTCCCAGCGCGATGGCCTGCTGGCGCAGGTTGGAAAGCTGGCCGCCGGGGATCTCGTGCAGGTACACGCGGCCGGTGGGTGCTGCCAGGCCCGATTCGAAGGGCGAGTACAGGCGGCGCACTGCCTCCCAGTACGGCTCAAGGGAGCTGATGGCCGCAAGGTCGATACCCGTGTCACGCTCGGTGTGCGCCAGCGCCGCAACGAGTGCCGAGGCCGAGGGCTGGCTGGTGGTACCCGCCAGTGCCGCGGAGGCGACGTCGACGGCGTCGACCCCTGCATTGATGGCAGCCATCAGGGTGGCCAGCTGACCGCCTGCGGTGTCATGGGTGTGCAGGTGGACCGGCAGGTCAAAGCGTTCCCGCAGGGCCGTGACAAGCTTGGCCGCGGCTGCCGGGCGCAGCACGCCCGCCATGTCTTTGATGGCCAGGATGTGGGCGCCTGCATCAACGATGCGCTGCGCCAGCTCAAGGTAGTAGTCAAGGGTGTAAATGGTTTCGGCCGGGTCAAGGAGGTCCCCGGTGTAGCAGAGTGCGACCTCGGCAACGGCTGTTCCGGTCGCGCGGACGGCCTTGATGGCAGGCTCCATCTGGTCGACGTCGTTGAGCGCATCGAAGATGCGGAAGATGTCAATGCCGCTGGCGGCCGCTTCCTGCACAAACGCGTCGGTGACCTCGGCGGGGTACGGCGTGTAGCCCACGGTGTTCCTGCCACGAAGCAGCATCTGCAGGCAGACGTTCGGCAGGGCCTCTCGCAGCTGCGAGAGGCGCTGCCACGGGTCCTCGCCGAGGAAGCGCAGGGAGACGTCGTACGTGGCGCCGCCCCATGCCTCCACCGAGAGCAGCTGCGGGGTCAGCACGGAAACGGCAGGTCCCGCAGCAAGCAGGTCACGCGTGCGGACACGGGTTGCCAGCAGCGACTGGTGTGCATCGCGGAACGTTGTGTCGGTGACGGCCACTGCGGTCTGCGCGCGCAGTGCCGCGGCGAAGCCCTCGGGGCCCAACTCGGCGAGCAGCTGCCGCGAACCGGCGGGTGCGTTGGCGAGGTCGACGGCGGGAAGCTTGCGTGCGGGATCCTCCAGCACCTGCAGATCGCCGTGCGGCTTGTTGACGGTGACGTCCGCCAGCCAGGTCAGCAGCTTCGTCCCACGGTCGCTGGAGACGTGCGAGTTCAGCAGTTCGGGGCGTTCGTCGATGAACGACGTCGCAACGTCGCCTGCGTTGAAGGCGGGGTCCTCAAGGACCGCCTGCAGGAAGGAGATGTTGGTGGATACGCCTCGGATGCGGAACTCGGCCAGGGCGCGACGGGCACGGGAAACCGCGGTTTCGTAGTCGCGGCCGCGGCAGGTGAGCTTGACCAGCAGGGAGTCGAAGTGCGGGCTGATCTCGGCACCTGCGTAGATGGTTCCGCCGTCGAGCCGCACGCCTGCACCACCGGCGGAACGGTAGGTGGTGATCTTGCCGACGTCCGGGCGGAAGCCGTTGGCGGGGTCCTCCGTGGTGATGCGGCACTGCAGTGCGGCGCCCTTGACCCGGATGGTGTCCTGGCTCAGGCCGAGGTCCGCCAGTGTCTCACCCGCGGCGATGCGCAGCTGGGCCTGAACGAGGTCGACGTCGGTGATTTCCTCGGTGACCGTGTGCTCGACCTGGATGCGCGGGTTCATTTCGATGAACACGTGCTGGCCGGCGCGCTCACCGACGGTGTCAACAAGGAACTCGACCGTGCCGGCATTGACGTAGCCCATGGCCTTGGCGAACTTCACGGCGTCTGCGTGCAGCGCCTTGCGGATGTTCTCGTCAAGGTTCGGGGCCGGGGCAATTTCAACCACCTTTTGGTGGCGTCGCTGCAGCGAGCAGTCACGCTCGAACAGGTGGATGACGTTGCCCTCGCCGTCGGCAAGGATCTGGACCTCGATGTGGCGGGGGCGCAGAACGGCCTGTTCAAGGAACATGGTGGCGTCGCCGAAGGCGGCATCCGCCTCACGCATGGCGGCCTTCAGAGCCTCCTCGAGGTCCTCGGCCTTCTCAACCCGGCGCATGCCGCGGCCGCCACCGCCGGCGACGGCCTTGGCGAAGATGGGGTATCCGATGTCAGCTGCGGCTCCGAGCAAGTACTCGAGGTCGGCGCTGGGCTCGCTTGACTGCAACACGGGGATGCCCGCCTTGCGGGCCGCGTCCAGTGCGTGCACCTTGTTCCCTGTCAGCTCAAGCACCTCGGCCGGAGGCCCCACGAAGGTGATGCCAGCGTCCCTGGCGGCAGCCGCGAGGTCGGGGTTCTCAGCCAAGAATCCGTAACCGGGGTAGATGGCATCGGCACCGGCTTCCTTGGCGACGCGGATGATTTCCGCAACGTCAAGGTAGGCGCGCACAGGATGGCCCTCTTCACCGATCAGGTAGGCCTCGTCGGCCTTCTGACGGTGGATCGATGTTCGATCCTCGTAGGGGTAGACAGCAACGGTTTTGGCGCCCAGTTCGTAACTGGCACGGAAGGCCCGGATCGCGATTTCCCCGCGGTTGGCAACCAGAATTTTCGAAAACATCTCACTCCTGTGTCGACGATAGTGTCGTGGCCCCACGCGCCGCCAAGGCAGTACGGGGGCGAACCTAGGGGAGCCGGCCCCGTGTGAATCCAGACCGGCTCCCCGAATCAATGCTGCAGATGTAGCGGTGCTCTTGCAGGCTGTGCTGCGCATCACCGTTGCCAGCGTAACAAATACCGCGGCCAACCCAACTGTGACTCCGCACACAGTTAGGTTGGCCGGGGCATCCGATGCTTTAGAACACTTCTGCCAGTTCCTCAATGGACGGGCAGGAGCACACGAGGTTGCGGTCCCCGTACGCCTGGTCGATCCGGCGCACCACGGGCCAGTACTTGGCACGCGGGTCCACGCCGGCCGGGAAGACTGCCTCTTCACGGGTGTAGGGGTGCTCCCACTGCTGGGTGATGCTCTGTGCCGTGTGCGGGGCGTTGGCCAGCGGGTTGTCCTCCACGGGCCACAGGCCGTCCTGTACGGCCGCGATTTCCTTGCGGATGGAGATCATGGCGTTGATGAACCTGTCGATCTCGCCCAGGTCCTCGGACTCGGTGGGCTCCACCATCAGGGTGCCTGCCACAGGGAAGGACATGGTGGGTGCGTGGAAGCCGTAGTCGATCAGGCGCTTGGCAACGTCGTCAACGCTCACCCCTGAATCGGCGGTGATGCCTCGCAGGTCGAGGATGCACTCGTGCGCCACGAGGTCGTTGGCGCCTGTGTACAGCACGGGGTAGTGCTCGCCCAGGCGGCGGGCAATGTAGTTCGCCGACAGGATCGCCGTCTGGGTTGCCAGGCGCAAACCGTCGGGGCCCATCATGCGGATGTACGCCCAGGAGATGGGAAGGATCGACGCCGAACCATACGGTGCGCTGGAAACCAGGCCCACCGACGTGTCGGCACCGAGCTCGCGGGCCGGCAGGTGCTTGGCCAGGTGCGCGCCAACGGCAACGGGGCCCACGCCGGGGCCGCCGCCGCCATGCGGGATGCAGAAGGTCTTGTGCAGGTTCAGGTGCGATACGTCGGCACCGAACTTGCCCGGCCGGGCCAGGCCGACCAGGGCGTTCAGGTTGGCGCCGTCGACGTAAACCTGTCCGCCGGCGTCGTGGATCATGGCGCAGATGGTGCTGATCTCGGTCTCGAACACGCCGTGGGTCGACGGGTAGGTGACCATGATGGCCGCAAGGTCGTTCTCGTGGATGGTGATCTGGCGCTTCAAGTCATCGATGTCGATGTTGCCGAAACCGTCGGTGGCCACGGCGACAACCTTCAGCCCGGCCATGACGGCTGAGGCCGCGTTGGTGCCGTGGGCCGAGGTCGGGATCAGAACGATGTTGCGGTCGGGGTTGCCGTTTTCCACATGGTAGGCGCGGATGGCCATGAGACCTGCAAATTCGCCCTGTGAGCCGGCGTTGGGCTGCACGGAGACGGCGTCGTAGCCGGTGATCTCGGCCAGCCAGGACTCGAGCTGCGTTGCCATTTCCACGATGCCCACGGTGTCGGCGGCAGGTGCAAACGGGTGCAGGCTGGAGAACTCGGGCCAGGTCACGGCGGCCATTTCGGCCGTCGCGTTAAGCTTCATGGTGCACGAGCCCAGCGGGATCATGCCGCGGTCAAGCGCGTAGTCCGCGTCGGAGAGCTTGCGCAGATAGCGCAGCATCTGAGTCTCGGAGTTGTGTGCGTGGAAGACCGGGTTGGTCATGAATTCCACGGACCGGGCCGGTGCGGGGAGTTCGACGGCGGATGCGCCGGCAGCTTGTGCCGGCGCGGTGGTGCCCAGCAGGCCCGCCAAGGCGACGACGTCGGCCTCGGTGGTGGTTTCATCGACGGCGATCTGCAGGTGCTCGCGGTCGACCTGGCGCAGCAGGTAGCCGGCGGAGTGGGCCGCGGCGACGAGCTCGGCTGCGGCGTGGCCGCTGGCCGAGGCGACCTTGATCTTGACGGTGTCGAAGAAGTTGTCGTGGACAACGCTATGGCCGGCGGCCACAGCTGCCGCGGCAACCGCGAGGGCCCTGGCGTGGACGCGGGTGGCGATCCGCTTCAGGCCGTCCGGTCCGTGGTAGACGGCGTACATGCCGGCCATGACAGCCAACAGCACCTGGGCGGTGCAGATGTTGGAGGTGGCCTTCTCGCGGCGGATGTGCTGCTCGCGGGTCTGCAGGGCCAGGCGGTAGGCCTGGTTGCCGGCTGCGTCCTTGGAGACACCCACGAGGCGGCCGGGCAGTGAACGCTCCAGGCCCTTGCGGACTGCCATGTAGCCGGCGTGCGGTCCGCCGAAGCCCATGGGCACGCCAAAGCGCTGCGAGGTGCCCACGGCCAGGTCGGCGCCGAGGGCACCGGGAGATTCAAGCAGGGTCAGGGCCAGCAGGTCCGCGGCGACGGCCACGACGGCCTTCTTCTCGTGGGCGGCGGCAATGATCGGGGCAATGTCGCGGATGAGGCCGCAGTCGCCCGGGTACTGCAGCAGCACGCCGAAGAACTCAGCCTCAGGAAGCGCCTGGCCAAAGTCATGTGTGAGGACGGGGATGCCCATCGCCTTGGCGCGCGTCATGACGACCGCGAGGGTCTGCGGGAAGACATCAGCGTCAACCAGCAGGACGGCGTCCGCCGATGCCGTGCGGTTGGTGCGGCGCATCAGTGCGACGGCTTCAGCGGCTGCCGTGCCCTCATCGAGCATTGAGGCGTTGGCCGTGGCCATGCCGGCGAGGTCGGACACAACAGTCTGGAAATTCAGCAGCGCCTCGAGGCGGCCCTGGGAAATTTCGGGCTGATACGGCGTGTAGGCCGTGTACCAGGCGGGGCTTTCCAGGACGTTGCGCTGAATCACACCCGGGGTGTGGGTACCGTAGTAGCCCTGGCCGATGAAGGACTTGTTGACGGTGTTTTTTCCCGCCAGGGCCTTCAACTCGGCCAACATGGCCTCTTCGGACACGGCAGCCTGCAGGTTCATGGGCTCGGTCGTGTAGATCGATTTCGGCAGCGCGGCGGTTGTAAGTTCCTCCAAAGAACCAAATCCGAGGGTGCTCAACATATGATGAATGTGGGGCTGCGCAGTAACCCCAATGTGTCGGTCACTAAAGTCGGCCGACACAAGGTTGTTTGTGTTCTGGCTCCTGGGCAAAATATCAGCGGTGTTTGTCAAAGGGTTCTCCAAGTCGCGAACGTTCCACAGCTATTGTATGTGTCAGGGCTGTAGGCAGCAGCACATGATTGAGTAAGCAACGCAAAGGGTAATGGTTCAGCAGTGCAAGTAGTGAGTATCAGCAGCCTCAAGGGCGGCGTCGGCAAGACGTCAGTCACGCTGGGTCTTGCCTCGGCGGCACTGGCAGCCGGCATCCCCACCCTGGTGATCGACCTGGACCCGCACGCCGACGCGACCACCGGCCTCGGTGTTGCAGCACGCGACCAGCTCGACATCGGGCAGATGATCAAGAACGCCCGGAAGGCAGACCTCGGTGCCAATGTGCTCCCCAGCGGCTGGCTTGCGGCGCACAAGAACGACGGCGCAACTCCCCCGACGCTCGACGTCGCCATGGGTTCCGCGTTCAGTGGAATTTACGACCGGCCCGACCTTGGCAAGCGTGACCTTCGACGCCTTTCGACGATCCTTGCCAACGCCGACCGCGACGGAAAGGCGCCGTACCAGCTGGTCCTCATCGACTGCCCGCCTTCCCTGAACGGCCTGACCCGGATGGCGTGGACGGCCAGCAGCCGCGTGCTGCTCGTTGCCGAGCCCGGGCTGTTCTCCGTTGCCGGCACACAGCGGACCCTGCGCGCCATTGAACTGTTCCGCACGGAGTTCGCCCCGACGCTTGTTCCTGCCGGGATCGTGGCCAACCGCGTCCGCACTGGCTCCAACGAGCACGCCTACCGTCTGGGTGAGATGAAGACCATGTTCGGCGATCTGCTGCTCTCCCCCACCATTCCGGAACAGGCAAACTGGCAGCAGATCCAGGGCGCGGCCCATCCTGTGCACCAGTGGCCCGGCGACTCGGCAAAGAACGCCTCGGCGCTCTTTGACAGGCTGCTCGACTCGGTGCTGAATCAGAGCGCGACCCGAAGCCGCCTCTACCGCGGCTAGCGCTCCTCGCAAGTTTTCCTGCAGAAAACGGCGAAAATTCACGATTTTGACGTTTTTTTCGCGGTTTTCTGCGAGTCAGTCGGAACGGGCTAGGAGATTTTGCGAGCCTGGCGGCGCTTGCTGAGTTCGTCGTCCTGGAAGGACACGGCGGCGTGCTCACTGGGGAGGGCGGCAAGGGTGCCTTCAACCTCGCGCCAGACACGGCCAACGGCAATGCCGAAGACGCCCTGCCCGCCCTGGACAAGGTCAATGACCTCATCGGCGGAGGTGCATTCGTAGACGGAGGCACCGTCGCTCATCAGGGTGATCTGCGCCAGGTCCTCAACGCCGCGCTCACGCAGGTGTTCAACGGCCGAGCGGATCTGCTGGAGGGAGACCCCGGTGTCCAGGAGCCGCTTGACGACCTTGAGGACCAGAATGTCCCTGAAGCCGTACAGTCGCTGCGATCCGGAACCGGCAGCACCGCGCACGGCGGGTTCGACCAGGCCGGTGCGGGCCCAGTAGTCCAGCTGGCGGTACGTAATGCCTGCGGCCTTGCACGCGGTGGGGCCGCGGTAACCGGCGTGAACATCCAGAACGGGCAGATCCTCGGTGAACAGCAGGCCCTGGGAGCCTGCACTCAAGGCAGCGCTGGGGACGACGGCTGCCGCCAGCTCGCCGGCGTCACTCTTGGCACTCACGTGGATCCTCCTGTTCACAGTCCCCCGCATGGTTGGCTTGCCAGCGAACGGCAAAGCACAGGTCTCGGGCGGGAGCTGTTGGACTCTCACCTCAAGTGTGACCGTGCCAGCTGAAGCTTGCAATGGGGAACTCAATACTTTGAACGTTAGAGCCGTGCGGGGCCAAGGTCAAAGACGTCCGCACAACAATTTGGCCGTGTCGAAAGTTTCAGGCTCAGCTTTAAGGTTAGAGATGGTGAGAAATGCGCGAAAATCCGCGGATTATTTGTCAAAATCCTCGGGTTCGACGGCATTGAGGAATTCCCTGAATTGACGAACCTCACGCTCTTCGGCTTCGTCATCGTGTCCGACCGTCTGCTCGTTGCCGGCCTCGTCGTGGGTGCCGATCACGACGCCGGCCTCCTCCACGAGGGTTTCTGCCGCCCAGATGGGGCACTTCGCGCGTTGGGCAATGGCGATGGCGTCGGAGGCGCGTGAACCAATGGTGATGCCGTTCTCGAAAAGCAGTTCGGCGAAGAACACGCCATCTTCAACCTTCGTCAGGTTCACCCTGATGATATTGTGCCCCAGGGCCCGGACGACGCCGCACAGCAGATCGTGGGTCAGGGGGCGCGGCGGCACCACGCCCTGTTCGGCCAGGGCGATGGCGGTGGCCTCGGCAGCACCGATCCAGATGGGGATGTGGCGCTCACCCAACCGTTCGCGCAGCAGCACCAGCGGCTGGTTGGACGGGAGTTCTATCCGGACACCGACAATCTGGACTTCGATCATGAGGTTTCCATTTCGGCAATGCGAGTCTGCACCAGCGCGCTGTGCAGGTTCAGGCAGTGCTCGGCAATTTCGCGGGCCATCTCCGCCGCACGCAGGGCTGAGGTGCCGCCACGCCGGGAGGACAAGGGGCCGACAGCACGCTCAACCAGGCCGAATTCCCTGTCGGCGGCGGCCTGAAAGGGCCGCAGGTGCCGGGGTTCAATCCCATGGGCAGCCAACGCCGTGCAGGCCTGCGCCACTTTCAAGGCCTGGTCGTCAAAGGTGCCGCCGCGGATGTCAATCAGTCCGTAGCTGAGCATGGTCTCATAGAGCTCGATCCCGGCACCGGATTCACTGCGCAGTTGCTCGGGCGTCAGCCTCCGCGGCCTGCCCTTGAGTCGGCTCTCCAGGTCATCGGACACCATGCGCGGTGCAATGGAAACGCCGGGCGGGAGGTTTTGCGGGGTCAGGCCCGCATCGATCGCCTCAAGGTACTCCCCGATGACCTTCAGTGGAAGGTAATGATCACGTTGGAGGCCAAGCACGAAACGCAGCCGTTCGACGTCGGACTCCCGGAACTGGCGGTAACCGGCGGGGGTCCGTTGCGGGGTGATCAGGCCCTTTTCTTCGTAAAAACGGATCTTTGAAGCCGTCACTGAGGGGAAGTCGGCGCTCAGTTGCGCCAGGACTTCACCAATGTTCAGGACGGTTGTGGCACCGGAACGCCGGTTGGTGGACTGAACCTCCACCAACCGGCGGCCGGCACCGGAACTCATGCTTGCCACGGCGCCCTAGGAATCCGCAGCGGCGTCGTTGGGGCTGAAGTAGTAGGTCAGGCGGAATTTGCCAATCTGTACTTCATTGCCGGAGCGCAGGCGCACGTCATCTACCCTGTCCCCGTTGACGTACGTGCCGTTGAGGCTGCCGGCGTCGACAACCTCAAAGCCGCCGTCGAACTTCAGGAAATTCACGTGCCTGCGCGACACCGTCACATCATCAAGGAAGATGTCTGCATCGGGGTGCCGGCCGGCCGTGGTGACCTGACTGTCAAGCAGGAACCGTGCTCCGGCGTTGGGCCCCACGTGCGCGATCAGAAGCGCAGAACCGGCGGGAAGCGAGTTCACCGCGTTCTGCTCATCCGGCGCGAGGACCGGAACCGTGGAGGGTCGGCCACCATGAACAGGGGGGAGCTGGATCGAGGTGGTATCTGTTGCACCCGGCTGATCCTGGGAAATCGCCTGATCGTTCACCCCGGCGTTGTTACCCGTGTCAACCATTGGTACTCCTCCTTTTCGAAATCTAAACTGTCGAAAACCCGGCCGGGTCCTCGATTCCCAACAATGTACGTGCAGCCGCTGGGAAAGGTCTGGGTGGGACCGGCGCATCCGCGATGAGTGCACCGGCCGGCCCCACGGACCGAAGTCCCTGGGGGCCTAAAGCTTCCTGGCTACTAGCCTACCTTTTCCTGGTAGTCACCCGCGCTGAGCAGCGAGCTGAAGCTTGCGGCATCTGCAAGGGTGATCTCAACGAGCCAGCCGGCACCGTAGGGGTCGGAGTTGATGAGCGACGGGTCCGAGTCAAGGGCCTCATTGCGTGCCGTGACGGTTCCGCTCAGGGGAGCGTAAATGTCGCTGACGCTCTTGGTGGATTCAACTTCGCCCACGACGGTGTCGGCCGTGACTTCCGTGCCGACCTCGGGCATCTGGACATACACGACATCACCGAGGGCATCCTGCGCAAAATCCGTGATGCCAACGCGCACCATGCCGTCTGTTGTGGGGGCCTGGACCCATTCGTGCTCCGCCGTGTAGGACAGGTCTGCGGGAATGTTGCTCATAATGCGCACCTTTCGGGATTCTTCGCTGCCGAGCGAAGAAAAAGTGAAGTCTGTCGTGAATCAAAAACACTGGTGGCCGCAGATTTATCCCACGGTCCACATCCAGTCTTTAGTGTGGAGCCGTTATTGACAAGTCGAAGGTACTTTCTAGCACTATTACTCGAAATAGCGGTCGAAGCCGGCAGCAACTCTGAGATGATTCAAGCATGACTGATTCAGCTACGCCCACTCCCCCCGGCGGCCCGGTTGGTCCCGTCCCCCGGGGTGGCAAGGCGGCCACGACAGGCGGCGTCACCGAGGAAAAGATGCCGGTTTGGCTCTTCCGCACCATCATCGGCGCCATAGCCGCCGTCGTGCTTGTGGTCGGGTACCTGATTGCCTCTGTCACCGTGCCGCTTGTGTGGGCCAACTCCATCAAGGGCCAGGTGGGCGGCAGCCTGGGCAACAGCATTCCACTGGGCATGTTCTACGGCTTCACCTTCACGTTTGTGCCGATCCTCATCCTCTGGCAGGCACGCCGGTCGACGTTGCACAGATGGGCGCGGATCTCCCTTGCTGCGGTGGGTGTGCTGCTGAGTATTCCCAACCTGATGACCCTTGGCGTCCTCTATGGCACCACCCAAACGTCAACTGACGCACGGAGCATCTGGGCCAACAGCGCCAACTGGTTCGGCACCTGGAGCCAGGTGTTCATGGTCATCGGCGTGGTGTGTGCTGTCGCCGTGATCGTCCTGGGCCGCATGTGGCTGCGCCGCGGCAGGAAGATCCGTGAGATTAAGGCCGCCGAAAAGCTTGTGCGGGACAACGAGCGTGCCAGGGAAAAAGCGCAAAGGGAAGCCGGCAGCGCCGCGGAAAAGGCCGCCAAGGAGGCTGCCCGAGCCGAACGCCGCCACGGCAGCAAGCCCACAGACACCCCGCAGGACTAGCGGGCTGCGCCGTCCCAGCTCATGTGCAGCAAGGGGTGCGGCAATCCATGGGCGTCTGTTTCCGATCGGCCCACGGGAGTGAACCCGCGCTTGATGTAAAAGACGGCTGCCCGCGGATTTTGTTCGTTCACGTCCAGGACAAGGCGGGGAAACTGCTGCTGCGCCCATTCAAGCAGCTTGCTGCCAACGCCCGTTGAGCGGACCTCATCGGCAACAAAAAGCATGGACACCTGGCGGTTTTTCATCCCAATGAATCCCAGGATGCTGCCGTTGCGTTCGGCCACCTGGATCCGCAGCCGTGGCAGGTATTCGTCCCTGATCCGTGGCTCGAGCCTGTCAATTGCTTCGAGGGAGAGGAAATGGTGCGTGGCCTCGACTGAGTCACGCCACACGTTGGTGAGTTCCTCAAAGTCTTCCGGCTCGCGGCTCTCCCTCAAAAGGATTACGGGTGCAGCACTCACAAGTTCCCCGTTTCTTCTCCCCGGACCGGGTGGATCCAAGGTGACGGCCTGTCCATTCGGACAACCACCAGCCTAGTCCCCGGCCCGGGACCGGCCGGCAGCGCGTAACACAAATGTCATGGCTGCAACCAAAATGTAATTATTGCGTCGCCGCCCCGCTCAGTGCCACGGCCAACTCCGCCCGGCTGCCGGTTGCCCACTGCGTTGAGCTGCGCCACTGCCAGCATCTGTTCTTCGGCTAGGGCGAAGACGTCAAAGGGCCTGCCCGACTGTGCCACGGCAAGGACGTATGCGGGCACCAGCGTCATGTTGGCCGGGATGACAGCTGCCGCGGGCCGGAGACTTAAATAAGACGACCCGCAGAGCATCGGCGAGATACTCGTACGGGCCTAACCGCCGCTAACTCTGAGAAGAGCGCCTTGGCTACGAAGAACATTACCTGCCGCGGCCGTGAACGGTTGCATCGAATTGGCCCGATGAGCGTCAATTCACACTTTATCCCCGGTCACGGCCCAGCCTGACGGCGACTGCCCGCCCTGTTGCCAGTGCGCCTGGATCCATGGCGGCGGGCCAGTCGGCAGCCATGACCAGCAGGGTGTCGGAGCCCTCCCCTCCCACGGCGCAGGAAAAGCAGCCCTGTCCCATTTCGATGGTGCGCAGCACTTCACCGCCCTGGGCCACCAGGACGCAGCACTGGTTGGGCACGTCGGCATACCAAATGCCGCCGTTCCCGACGCAGATGCCGTCGGGGGCACTGCCCCGAACAGCAGCCCATACGCGCCGGCGGGCCAGTGAACCGTCGGGTTCAATGTCGAAGGCCGTGAGGCACCCGGCGTTCGACTCGGCAACCACCAAGGTGCCGCCGTCGTCAATCACCACCATGCCGTTGGGGAAGGCGAGCCGTTCAGCGACGACTGTTGCGCCGCCGTCGGCCGTCACGCGCGCAATCAACCCGGACACCTGCGCAGGGCCGGGATAGGCATGGCCGACGCAATTGACATAGGCGGTAGCGCCGCAGGTGGCGACCTCGTTCCAGGGCGTATCGGAGAGATCCGACAGCGAGGCGAAGTGAGCGAAGTCGCCGGCGGGAGTCAGCGTCAGCAGCTCGCCGGCGGATCCGGAAACGACAATCAGCTCCCCGTCGGGCAGCCAGTCGAAGGTGACAGGGTAGGACGGCACCGAGAACCTCTGGTGTTCGGTGCCGTCCAGATCGACAGCATAAATGAGGTGCTTTTTCCAGTCGGCGAACCAAAACCTCCCGCCGTGCCAGCGCGCCGACTCCCCCATGATGATTCCCGTGGCAATGACCCGTTGATGTTCCATTGATGGCCTCCGCCGCGTACCGGGATTCCGACTGTCAGGATGTGGGACAGGGTCAGTTTAGGCTCCTGCAGGGTGGCTGAGGAAGAGGTGGCCGGCAGGAGAACCTCGGAACTGCGCGTTGCGGTCCGGGCCGTCCTAGAGACCTAGCGAACCAGCGACCTAGAGACCCAGCGACCGCCCCACGATCCCCTTCCTGATTTCCGTGGTTCACCACTTAGCACTGATCCACCGATGAAACTTGGGGGTTGCCCGGCGGTTTAAACACGAAATGCCCGTCTTTTCGGGGAAAATTGGACTTACCACAGAACAATTTCCCGAAAATGAAGGGCATCTCGCAGATGCAAGTTTCCCATACCCGTGCCGCCGTGTCAGTTTCCTTTGATGAGGAAAACCTTGTGTCGCCCACGGGCCTTGTCCCGGTGATGCGGCTGGCCGAGGATGCTGACCTGCATTCACTGGCTGATGAGTGGATCAAGATCCCGACGGACAAGGGGGCGAATGCCGGGTTGAAGGTCGCGGCCCTGGTGGCGGGCATGGTCGCCGGAGCCGATTCGATTGATGACATGGCCGTGCTCCGCCACGGCGGGATGAAGAAGATCTTCAAGGGTTGCTATGCCCCGTCAACGCTGGGCTCGTTCTTGCGCGCTTTCACCTTCGGGCACGTGAAGCAATTGGATGCTGTCGCGTCCCGGTTCCTGATCAACCTGGCCCGGACGGCGCCCCTGTTCGGGGATCCATCCGGGAAGGACTTCCTTTTCGTGGATGTTGATGACACGATCATCGAGGTTCACGGCTACCAGAAACAGGGCTCCGGTTACGGCTACTCCGGCGTCCGCGGCCTGAACACCGTGCTGGCGACCGCCTCCAGGGAAGACACGGCACCGGTGATCATCGCCCAGCGCCTGCGCAAAGGGGCTGCGAACTCCGCCCGCGGCGCAAAGAAATTCGTCACCGAGGCCTTGGGGACCATCAAACGCACCGGCGCCACCGGCCCGGTGTTGTGTCGTTTTGATTCGGCCTACTACGGCTACCCCGCGGTATCGGCGGTCTTGGCCGGTGGCGCCGATGTCTCTGTCACGGTGCGCATGGATCCGGCCGTCAAACGGGCCATTGCCGCCATCGGTGCGGATGCGTGGACGCCGATCCGATACACGAACGCGGTCTACGACGAGGAAGCCCAGGCATGGGTGTCGGCCGCGGAAGTCGCTGAGATCCCGTTCACCGCGTTCTCGTCCCGGAAGAAGGCCGAGCAGATCTCCGGACGCCTGGTGGTGCGCCGCATCCCGGAACTGAACCCGAAAGCCACCCAAGTCCAGCCAACACTCTTTGACACGCACCGCTTCCATGCCTTCTTCACCACCGTCACTGCTGAGGCCCTGGATACGGTGGCTGCCGACAAAGTCCATCGCAAGCACGCCCGGATCGAGCAAGTCAACGCCGACCTGAAAGACAGTGCCCTGGCCCACCTACCCTCCGGGAAATTCGCCGCAAACTCTGCCTGGCTGGTCGCGGCGGTCATGGCTTACAACCTCACCCGCACCGCAGGGGTCCTCGCCGAAGGCCAGTTCGCCAAGGCCCGGACCGGCACGATCCGCCGCAAAATCATCAATATCCCGGCCCGGATCGCCTCCAGTGCGCGGCGTCAACAGTTGCATCTGCCTCAAGACTGGCCATGGAAAACCGAATGGGGGAACCTCTTCACAGCCACCCAGGCACCGCCACGAGCCGCATAAAACCCGTCAACACAGCCATTCCGGCCCAACACAAGGAACCAGAAAGTGGAACACCACCGGCAGCGAGGCCGGCCCCCGGGCTGCCCAAAACCACAAGATCACCGAAAATTCAGATTCAGTCAATCTCCAAACCGGATCGGTGGATCAAGGCTTAGTGGCGGTGGCATCCTACGCGGTGGGCGTGCCGAATACTTTGCGCTCCTTGGCGTAGTCCAAGGTCCGGGCGAGGACCCGTTCGGCGGAGGCGGCGATGGCCGGGACAAGTTCTCCGGCGGCAATTCCCGGTAGCCAGCGCCGCTTGCTCGTCATTTGTCAGGTTCAGGAAGTAGGGGACGACAATGGCATTTTGCAACGCCACCCCGCCCATGCCGGTGGAGACAGGAACGAAGGCTGGCACAGGTTCGCGGAACTGCTTCTGGTCATCGTGGCAAATGGGTGCTCTGGTAGCTCATTGCCGCTCCTGCTCATCACGATCTTCTTGGGTCTGGGGCGGAGGGTTCATCCGCTCCAGAACCCAGCGTTAAGGCGATCCAGATTCTGTGCAATGGATTCGAAAAAACATTTTTGCATCCGATTGACAGCGTGACCCCCGCCACATTACCCGCTGGTAACAAATGTCCTACACAAACGCACTTCCCCGCGGTACGCTGACGTTTATGAGCCAATACCAGCCTCCAATTGCAGACATTGCCTTCGCCCTTGAGCATGTTGTGGGATACAGGGACATCGCCAAACTGCCAGGCTTCGAACACGCCGATCTGGACACAGTAATCGAACTTCTGGAACAGTGCGGGGACTTCATGGCTGACGCCGTGGCACCGACAAACCGCCAGGGTGACACCCAGGGGTCACGGCTCCGGCCCGACGGCACGGTGGTCACGCCCGACGGCTTCAAGGAGGTTTACCACCAGTACGTCGAGGCAGGCTGGGGCTCGGTGCCGCTGCCGGAGGAATTTGGCGGTGGAGGTTTCCCCCGCACAGTTGGCCTGGTGATTCAGGAGCTCATGACAAGCGCCAACATGGCCTTCTCGCTGTGCCCCCTGTTGACGCAGGGCGCCATTGAGGCCCTCCTTCATTACGGCAGTGACGCCCAGAAGGAGACGTTCCTGCCCAAAATGGTCAGCGGCGAGTGGACGGGCACCATGAATCTCACCGAGCCGCATGCCGGTTCGGACGTGGGCGCATTGACAACCAAGGCCGTCTCCAACGGCGACGGCAGCTTCGCCATCACCGGCCAGAAGATCTTCATCACCTACGGCGACCATGACATGGCTGAGCAAATCGTCCACCTTGTCCTGGCCCGTACCCCCGGCGCCCCCGAAGGCACCCGCGGTATCTCCTGTTTCATCGTGCCGAAGTTCCTGCTCAACGACGACCGAACCTTGGGAGAGCGCAACACCGTCACCACCGTTTCTCTTGAGCACAAGATGGGCATTCACGCCTCCCCCACTTGCGTGCTGTCATTCGATGGCGCCACCGGTTATCTCATTGGCGAGGAAAACCTCGGAATGCGCATTATGTTTGTCATGATGAACAGCGCCCGCCTCGGCGTCGGCGTCCAGGGCCTGGCCCTTGCCGAACGCGCCTACCAGCAGTCCCTCAACTACGCCCAAGAACGCCGGCAGGGCTTGGCCATTGGCGCAACGGGCACCAGTTCGGCCATCATCGACTTCCCGGACGTGCGCCGCATGCTGATGACACAGCGCGCCAGCATTTCGGCCCTGCGCTACCTCATGCTGCTCGACGCATCGTACGTGGACGTGAGCACGCACGACCCGGATCCCGCAGTGAGGACCCGAGCCAACGAGATCGTCGGCCTGCTGACGCCGATTTGCAAGTCCTACGGCACGGACCTGGGCAACGAACTGACCTCCCTGGCCCTGCAAATCCACGGCGGCATGGGCTTCATTGAGGAGGCCGGCGCCGCCCAGCACATGCGCGACGTGCGCATTGCGGCCATTTATGAGGGCACTAACGGCATCCAGGCCGCGGACCTTGTTGGCCGCAAGCTGGGGATGCGCGGGGGTGCCTCCATCCTTGAGTTTCTGGCCCAGATGCGTGAAGTCGAACAAGAACTGGCCGACGCCGGACCCGCCTTCGACTCCATCCGTGCCGAACTTGTCAGGCAGTTCGACGCCCTCGGCGAAGCCACGCGCTGGATGCTGAAAACCGGTGCACAGGACCCCAACGCGGCGCTCTCCGGTTCGACGCCGTTCCTGCGCATGTGGGGCCTGTGCACCAGTGCGTGGATGCTTGCCCGTGCGGCCGTCGCAGCCCAATCGGCGGGCGACCCTGAACTGGCCCACAGCCAGCTGGTGCTGGCCCGGTTCCATGCCGAGCAGTTGCTCCCGCAGTCCGCCAGCCTGCTGAGCGCCGCCACCGCCGGTTCCGAGGACCTGTTTGCCCTCGATGCGCGCCAGCTTGCCGGCACCGCAGGCAAGGTACGCAGCTAACGGGATCTGACGTTCGGACAATACCTAAGCGGCTCCCCGGACCTGCCCACCCCTGCGGGATGTGGGCGGCCCCCCGCAGGACAACATACTGGTATCGCCCGACAACTCAGGGTTGCCGTGAACGCGGCTTCGGCACATGGCCGCACGCACTGGGCAGGTGGCCATGGATTGACGGGCGCCCGGA
The DNA here is from genome assembly GCF_046736435.1 of Arthrobacter sp. LAPM80. Classification (NCBI taxonomy): domain Bacteria; kingdom Bacillati; phylum Actinomycetota; class Actinomycetes; order Micrococcales; family Micrococcaceae; genus Arthrobacter; species Arthrobacter sp. LAPM80. The sequence goes on along the minus strand of NZ_JBCHVD010000016.1, from coordinate 55,736 downwards.
TCCGACGCCGCGCTATGGCAGATCACTGACGACCACTAATTCAGCCACCGGTGATCTCATTCACCCTAGAAGAGCTACCGAAAGCTCCGTCCTAACACCCGGGGCAGTACCGAAATCACCACGAACCGCGGAGTCCCTTTCGCCGGACAGGTCAAACTCCGCAGACAAGTCCCCGCTAGGACAGCCAGGCAAGTCAGCTCGATACTTGTCCGGTCGGGTACCGAGGGAATCGGCACGGCCAGTTAAAAATGGTGGGGAAGTGTGACGGTGGCTGTGGTGCCATGGCCAGGTTCGCTGGTGAGGCTGATAGTGCCGCGGTGGGCCTGGATGAGGTTGTTGGTGATGGCCAGTCCCAATCCGGCTCCCGGGATGGCGGCTTTGAGTACGCTAGCGGAACGGAAGAATTTAGTGAACGCGTTCTCGAGTTCCTCCGGTGTCATCCCGATTCCAGTATCAGTTACTTCGACGACGATGGACTTGGGTGTGTGGCGGGCGGTGATGGTGATGTCGCCGCCGGGAGAGTATTTGATTGCGTTGGAGATCAGGTTGTCCAAGATCTGGCCGATCCGAAGTGGATCCACAACTGTCGGCAGGACGGGCGGAATATCGGTGGCTATCAAAACATTATTGGCCTCCGCCCGTAGCCTTGCAGCGGTGACACGGGCGCGGATGAGTTCTGCGAGGTCGGTAGGCCGCGGTTCTATGGTGATTCCAGCTTCGGCGGTGGAGAGCAGATCATTGACTAGCTGCATGAGTCGTTCTGAATTGCGCATGGCCACAGTCAGCGACGCGCTAATGTTCACTGGTAGATCCGGCTCGTCAAGGGCCAGATAAAGGTAGCCGATAATGGAGGTCAGCGGCGTGCGTAGTTCGTGGGAAACGTTGGACACAAAGTGCTTTTGAGCGGCCATGGCGTTGATCAGGGATGTTACATCGCCACAGGAGATGACAGTGCAAGTTGAATCATCATCATCTTTGAAGTTCAGCGCCGACACGCTCAGCGCCCGAAGTGAATCCGGCGGGCCGATCCAGATAATTTCATCCGAAAATGACTCGCCCTGGGCCGCTCTCACCATTGGAATTTCCTGGGCAGATAGGGCAGTGGTGCCGTCAGGACCATAAACCAGCATTTCTGTCACCTGGCCGGAGCCGGAGCCCTCGGGAGTCGCATAATTCAGGTCGTATTGGTATCGGCTGTTACTTGTGGTGGGATTACCCTCGGCGTCCACCACGGCGATGCCGACATCGACGCTATCCAGGATGGCCTGGAGCAGGGATTCGTTTCTGCGGCTCTGCTTTAGCGATGCGTGTAGATCTTTATCTTTTTGGATCAGGGTTTCTCGGTGCGCTGCGGTCTCCGCTTCGGCCCTAATTCGGGCGTTGACGGCCTCTTGTGCTATTCGCAAGGAGGATTCAAGTTCCTTTTCGTAGCTGCGGCGCCGGGGAGCACTGAACACAATGATTTTATCCACCGCCGCCTTACCCGGGGCCGATGGTGAACGGGTGGCTGAAAGTAGGGCCGGATGATGCTGACCACCGTTCCCGATAATGTCCGCTGCAAGTTCGTTGAACTCCCCCGTGGACGCCAAATGGGGCAGGGCATGGGTCGCATACATGATTCTGTCTGCCACAGGGAAAAGTCTCAGTAAGTTCATGCCCAGCACGCTGGTGCGTTGCAGTCCCGACCAGACCAAAAAGGTGTCATTGACTTCTAAGATGGTCCCGTCGGTGCTGGTGATGATGTAACCAGCCGGCGCTTGGTGGAACAGAGCCTCGAAGTCTGTCAAGAAACAGGACTCAGCGTTTGTAATATCCATTAGATGGCGACGCTCAGTCGGGGCTCCACCTGCGGTGCGGTGCCGAGGTGTAGGTAGTTCACAATGGCTTCGGCGCTTTCGCCGGGGGAACTCACATGGGGGCAGTGGCCGGTCGCCGTGAGCTGAACCAAGTTGCTGTGGGGCAAGTTTTCCTGCAGGTAGTGGCCGATGTGGGCCGGGGCCAAGAGGTCATCGGTGCATTGCAAAATCAGGGTAGGCACGGTGACGTCTTTGAGCAGGTGGCGGACGTCGGAGAGGAAGGCGACACGGGAGAATTCCCTAGCGACCATCGGGTTGACCCGGCGGAAGGAGGCCTCCAGTTCACTAGCATTGTCCGGAGCATTTGGTGTCCCCATGATGACCGGTGCCATGGTGGCCGCCCAGACCAAGTAGTTAGCATCCAGAGATGACAGCAACGCATCGAGGTCCTCTGCGGTGAATCCGCCGACGTAGCCATCTGCGGGGTAGTCCAGGTAGCTGGGAGATGATGCCAGAAGCACTATTTTTCCCAAACGCCGGGGGTCCTTCACCGCTGCGGCGATGGCGATCATACCGCTGACACTGTGGGCAACGAGGGTTACATCAGATAAATCCAATGCGTCACAAATCTCTATCACATCTCCGGCGTAGCCGTCTAAAGTGGCGTACTTGACAGAGTCGTAGGAGGCCAAGTCCGAATCTCCTGCTCCAACATGATCAAAGAGCACCACACGGTGGGTTTCGATGAAATAGGGCAACATTTTTTCCCAGGTTCCACGGTCACAGCCGAACCCATGGGCGAACATCACCACAGGCCCGTCTTCGCGACCAAGGATGCGGGTGTTGTTGCGGGTGAAGACGTCAGTCATCGGAGCATCTACCTGTCGATTCTGGTGTGAGGACGATGACTACAGGGAGCCATCGGAACTGATTGGCGGGTCCATACCGCATCCGAAAATCAGGGCAAAACTCTAATTTTACATGGGATACGAGACGCTCAAGTCGCACTTACAGGATTTCTCGAAGGCCTGCCCGAGCGTATCTGGCTCTCCGTGGGTCGTGGTGAAATCCACTATTGTGATGGATGATTCACCGCTGTTCTGGCGGCAGTCGTGAGCATATTACGAGTCGCGTATTTGGTGCTATTGACGAAGCCGCGGCCGGTTCTTTTTGACGTGTTTGTTGCTGGTTGGATTCCTTCGCAAGTTTTTCAAGGTGGTCCTTGGCAAGCTCGGCGTTTTCCAAGGAGCCGGTGCGCAGCAGTGTTCCAACCTGGTCTGTCACGTCCCGTGCAGCCTTGAGCTTGCCGGTGGGATCGTCGCTGGTAAAGACTTTCTCCGATCTCGCTTTGGCTGGTTCCGAAAGGGAATCGGCGGCCCGCAGGAGCACCATCCGTTGCGCCCCGACCCCTGTATGGTCGCGCCCGTCAACAACACCAAGGATCTGCCGGGTATCCAAGTCAACAATCGTTGTCATCTTTTCGGCTCGATTCGCTGCCATGGTCAACGCGTTGTGCGCCAGCCGGCGCGTGGAACGAGCCCTCGGCACGAACCACTGCGGGATAAGTTTTCCGTCCGCACGGACCCGCCTCTGACTTTGGAATTCGTTGAGGCCATGCTCGCCACTACCTGCAAGGATTCAGATGGTTTGCTCGTCGTAGCCGAAACGGCGCGCTGTCATCTGCATCGACGGCAAACAGTCTGTATGAAAGTGGCACGAAACTGAGACCTTCAGTGATCGAGGGGAGGACATCGTTGCAGTTCAGGGCGATCCGCTTATGACAGCCAGTTCGGGTTCCCACACCTCCGGAGTGAACGCGGGCCTTGGGAGCCACGCCCCGCCAGGGTTGGGTGGTCAGGAGAGTCCGGCGTTGCGGGGAGGCGCGTACGCGAAGACAAGCAACATCGGGTGTTTGAAGTGGCTGACCAGGATGTTCTCAACCCCGGCGCAGTAGACGTTCTCGCCGCCGGTGATGATCATGTCCTTCTTCCTGTCCACACCCAGACAAAGCCTTTCCCCTGTTTCTCGGACCAGGTCCCTGGGTGGAACCAGCCGCCTTGAAGGCTGCGGCCGGCTCCTCTGGCTTGCCCCAGCAACCCTCCATCATGGTGGGGCCAAGGAAGAGGATCTCTCCGACCGCGCCGCGCGAGACGTCGTTCAGGTTCTCGCCAAGGTCCCGGCGTACGATTCGGCCTGTTCGGACACAGGGACGTTTTCAGCATCGGGGTCTGCGCAGATCGCTCGCCACTGGGTTGGCACGTTAGAGACAACGGCTCATCGAGAAGGTCATGTGGACCGTTGCCGACAGGGTGCCCACGCATTACGAAGAGGTGGTTGGCTCGCTTCCTGATGGGACCGCCGCTTTGACAAAGATCCGGGCGGAGGTTGACGCACATCTGTCCTACGTGCTGCAAGTGTCCGGCTACACCACGGCCTCGGTGCTCAATGCCGCACAGGTGCCCGAGCATGTCCGCGGCAGTCCCGTCGCCAAAGAGCACCTGTATAGCCGCTATTGGCGGAACCTCGTTGACCTGGGCTGCCTAGCCGGCCGGCCAACCCTTCCCATGATGCTGCTGAGCTTCCGTCTGGCCCACAGTCGCTACCTTCGCATGTTCCGGCGCCACCCGTCCGTGCGGAAGCTGCCCTCCGCTCGTGGTGGCTGGCGGCATGCTGTTTCTGGCCTCCGCCACGATCCGCTCCTTCCGCATCTTTGCCCTGGGCCTCCTGCCCGACTGAACCAGGACGGCGGAATCTCGTCGGCCTCGTCAGCCTCGGCGTTCTGCGTCCACCCGGAACAAGGCGTCCTGTTCCGGGTGGCCCGGACCGGGGCGGCACTGGACACCACCTGATGCGGTTCGCCGCGCCGATCCGGCAAAAAACACCGATCAGTAACGTATCCGTGGGCTGCCCACAGCTCTACCATTGGGAGCATTGAATGATTTATGTGCGGGCAGCGTTGTCGGGGGAGACCGGGGGCGCTGACGGTGCGGAATTTTTGGGGCTGCCCAACCCACCACTCTCCATGACGGAATCAGGCACCGGCCTGTCCACGTGGGCGGAATGATGCCATACGAGAAGGCACTCCCTTGGCAACTTTGGACATTCACGAATTATCGGCAACACTGACCGCGGCCAACGCTCGTTGGATCCCACGCATCACACCCCAGTCCCTCATGGGCGACGACGACAAGAAGGCACTTCTGGGTGTCGTTTTCACCCCGGCTGACGTGGCACTGCGGGCGGCGGGCCCGCAGGCCTCCGCTCCCGCCGGACCGGTCGCGTTTGCCCCCGAAGTCGACTGGCGCAACAAGAACGGCAATCATGTCACAGGCGTCGAGGACCAGAAGTACTGCGGTGCCTGCGTCTCTTTTGGTTGCACCGCAGTGGTTGAATCGATGGCATCCATTGAGTTGGGCCAGCTGTTGGATCTTTCTGAGGCTGACGCCCACTTCAACTCCAGCCACGGTCCGTCCTGTTCTGGTTGGGACACCGACTCCTGCATGACCCAACTGCAGGCCCGCGGCGAGGTGACTGATGCTTCCTTGACCTACATGAGCGCCTTTGACAACCCCCCGGTCATCGATCCGGCCACGAGCCTGTGGAAGCCGTACGTGCGTCCGACACCGAACCGCCCGGCGACCCAGGTGACCATCACCAGCCATGGACTGATCTCCGACATCAACGCGCGCAAGCAGTACCTTGATACCATCGGTCCCTGTGCGGCCTGCTTCGACGTCTATGACGACTTCTACAGCTATTCAACAGGGATCTACCACCATCTGAGCGGTAATGCCGTGGGTGGCCATTGTGTCGAGGTCATCGGATACTCCGAATCGCAACAGTGCTGGATCGCCAAGAACTCCTGGGGCACGGGTTGGGGCATGTCGGGTTTCTTCATGATCGCCTACGGCCAGTGCAACTTTGACGTCTACGCCTTCGCTAACGCACAGGGCGTGCAGGTGCCCTCTGCCCAGGGCTGGAGTGGCTGGGAGTCGCTGGGCGGGGTGATCACGTCCAAGCCAAGCGCCGTCTCGTGGGGGTCAGACAGGATCGACGCCGTCGCACGCGGCACGGACTCGGCCGTCTGGCACAAGTGGTGGGACGGCAACTCTTGGAATGGCTGGGAGTCGTTGGGTGGCAGCTGCCAGAGCGGTCCGGCCATCTGTTCCTGGGGTTCGGGGCGGCTTGACATGTTCGTCGTCGGAACCGACCATCAGCTCTACCACAAGTGGTTCCAGGCTGCCTGGAGCGGCTGGGAGGCTCTGGGAGGCATGCTGTCCTCGGACCCGACGGCGGTTTCGTGGGGGCCCGACAGGATCGACGTATTCGCCCGCGGGATGGACTCGGCCATGTGGCACCTGTGGTGGGACGGAAGCCACTGGGGCGGCTGGGAGAGCCTGGGCGGCGTGTGCGACTCCTCCCCCGCAGTCGCGTCCTGGGCCGCCAACCGGCTCGATACCTTCGTCAAGGGAACCGACAGCCAGCTGTACCACCAGTGGTGGGACGGAAACGCCTGGAGCGGCTGGGAGGGGCTTGGCGGCTACGTTGCAGGTGACATTTCGGCAGTCTCGTGGGGTCCGAACCGGATCGACATGTTCTATCCCGGTGTCTCGTTCGGCATGATGCACCGCTGGTGGGACGGGGCATGGAGCACGGAGGAGAACCTCGGCGGGGTGCTGTCCTCCGGAACAGGTTCATCCTCCTGGGCCTCGGGGCGCCTTGACTGCTTCGTTGAAGGCACCGATTCTGCCATGTATCACAAGTGGTACGCCTGAGGGCCGGCGGACGAAGTGATCACGGTCCATGCCGGAGAGATGTTCGACGTTGAATTCCGGGCGACACCCGCCACCGGCTACCAGTGGCAGCTGGCCGGGAGTCCAACCGGCGTCGAACTTGTCGGCGACTCCTTCAACGCCGACACCGGCAAGGACCCCGCACCGGTGCCCGTCGGGGGCACCCAAGCCTTCCATTTCCTGGCGGGCGAGTCGGGAAACACGACCCTGCACTTTGTCTTGAAACGGTCGTGGGAGTCGGCCTTCGTGGAACAACACGAGGAGGAGGTGGTGGTGCTGCCCTAAGCTTTGCCGCCACCTTCACCTCATTGGCGGGTGGCCGCTGTTCTTGGTGTGGGCTGGGCGCCTCGCGCATGCGCATGAGCAATGCTCGAATCACTTGCCCAGCAAGGACAATGCAATGAAATTTCATCCTTTGGCTCGCAACCCGGGCCACACAGGCACGGCGATGCTCGCCGCACTGGTGCTCCCATTCGCGGCACTCGTAGGCTTGCCGCTGGCACGGGCAAGGGCGGCTGCGGCGGTGACGTTGCCGGATGTGAGAATTCAGGTCCCGGCCAGCCTCATTGCGATCGGAATTGACCCCGCGACAGCCCATCCCGTACTGCGATCCACGCACATCACGTGGGATGCTGGCACGTCCACGTTTGTGCCGTCCATCGGCGTCTTCTCACCGCCGTCGGAGTACCAGTTTCCCTTGACAAGGTTCACTCTCAACGCCGTGAGCCCTGACGGAAGCATCGGATCCGTCGTGGCCACCAGCGCCAAGTCCGACTATTGCATCACGGGCGACAACCGCGTTGGCGGGGTCGCCAACACACCCGCACAAACATTCATCCCGCAATCCAACTGCACCGATCCGAGCAAACCGCGGGGCTGGTCGGTTGGCTGGGGCGACCAATATGACCAGACAGACGCAGGCCAACCCATTGACCTGAACGGCGTCCCGGCTGGCACCTACATCCTGCGGGCCATTGCAGACCCGCAATATGTGCCGGTGGACGCCGACTCCACCAACAACGTCACAGACACAACGCTGGCGATCAGTGGAACACAGGTCACTGTCCTCTCCCAAAGCAATCCAGGCGTTACCCCGCCGACCGTCTCGCTCACGCAACCCGCCCCGAACAGCGTGGTTGGCGGCACCGTCACGGTGTCCGCAACGGCGGCCGCAACCGCTCCTGCCACGATTGCTTCGGTCCAGTTCCTCCTCGATGGGCTCCCGCTCGGCGCACCCGTGACCGCGGCCCCGTACAACTTTGCCTGGACAGTCGGGTCAACGCCCATCAGCAGCCACACGCTGTCGGCCCGGGCCACGGACTCGGCCGGCAACAGCGGCACGGCCACGGCCGTCACCGTGAACGTCCTGCCACAACCGGGAACAGTCTCGGTTGACGCTTCAGTTGCAGCGCAGGGCGGCGGCGGCGCCGCGACGCCGGCATTCTCCACGTCCGTCGCCGGCGAAACACTGCTGGCGGAAGTTTCAACGGACGGCCCTACGGCGGCCGGCCAGACCGCAACTGTCAGCGGTGCAGGCTTGAGCTGGTCACTCGTGAAGCGCGCCAACAGTGTTTCCGGCGCCGCGGAAATCTGGACGGCGAAGGCTCCGGCAATTCTGTCGAATGTCGTTGTCACATCTAAGGCGACTCAGGGCGGGGCGAGCCAGCAACTCAGTGTCCAGGCCTTCATCAACGCAGCCGGAGTGGGGGCATCGACGGCCGCCTCGGCTGCCACCGGCGCTCCCAGCCTCTTTCTCATGGCGACAGCCGCCGGGTCGGTGGTTTACGCCGTCGGACATGACTGGGACAACGCCACGGCGCACGTTCCGGGGACCGGCCAAGCACTCATCAACCAGTGGCTGGACACCGGTTCGGGAGACACATACTGGGTACAGTCAACGACAGCGGCGACAACGGCAGCTGGGCGCACGGTGGCCGTCAATGACACCTCGCCAACCACCGACCAGTGGAACCTTGCTGCCGTGGAAGTAACACTGGCCGGCACGACGCCGCCTCCCGTCGACACGGTGCCGCCCACGGTTGCGATCATCAACCCTACCGCCGGGCAGGTCGTTTCCGGGCAGATCAGCGTGGCCGCCAACGCCAGTGACAACGTCGGGGCGGCATCCTTCCAGTTCCTCCTCGATGGCAAGGCACTTGGCGCAGCGTCGACAGCTCCCCCATATGCGCTCGCGTGGGACACGACGACGGCAACGGCAGGAACCCACGCGCTGTCCGCCGTGGCGACCGATCCAAGCGGGAACACCGGCACGGCCGCCACTGTCACGGTTACGGTACAAAACCCGGGGCCGCCCATGACGTGCTTCGTGCTTCAGACGCAGACCAGCGTTCACGGCAGGGGAACCTTGAAGGCCCCCTCGTTTAAGACCGCCATGGCCGGTTCCTACGCACAGTCGGGCGATGCCGAGGTGTGGCAGGCAAGCGCACCGGCAATCCTTGGCGCCGCAACGATCACCTCGGCGCTGAGTTCCGCCGGCTACTCCCAGAATCTGGCAGTGGCCGCCTTCGAGGGCGCCAAGGGAATCGGCGCCATCGCGACGGGTTCGGCAACGACGGGTGCACCGCATGTAAACGTCACCACGACCGCTGCCGCGTCCCCGGTCTTCGGGGTGGGCCACGACTGGGACAACGCGGTCACACGCACGCTTCCGACGGGATTCGTCATGTCCAACCAGTACCTGGACAATTCCTCGGGCGACACCGCCTGGGCTGAGTACACGAATCAAATCACCGGAGCGGCAGGGACCATTGTTTCGATCGGTGCAACGGCCCCCACAACAGACCAATGGAACATGGTGGGCGTGGAACTGCTCAACAGCGGCAATTGATGCGGCGCTGGAAAGAAGGACAAAATGACACGCAAATCAGTGGTCGTGTGCAGCAGTCCCTTGGAAGGACATGTTTCCCCCATGCTGGGAGTTGCCCTGGGGCTGATCGAGCGAGGATATCGCGTCAGGTTTCTGACAGGGGCGCGGTTCGCGGAGGCTGTGGCAGGCATCGGTGCAGAATTTCTGCCGTTGCCTGCCGAGTCGGACTTTGACCCTGCCGACGTGGTTGTCACAAGCACTGGCGGCAAACGGCTTTCGGGCCCTGCAGCACTGCGGGAAAACATCAAGACTATTTTCCTGGATCCGGCGGCAGGCCAGTACCGTGCCTTGACGGCAGCACTCGACGCCGAGCCGGCCGACGCAGTTCTGGCCGAAATGGCGTTCGTCGGGGCTGCCGCACTGACAGCCCAACCGCGCGGGCAGCGACCCCTTGTGGCGGCCTGCGGGATCATCGCGCTTGGGCTGTCCAGCCGGGATTGCGCTCCTTTTGGCATCGGAATCCCGCCAGGTTCGGGCGGTCTGGCACGCCTCCGGAACCGTGCCCTGAACTGGGCGGTGAAAAACGTGGTCCTGGCCAGGAGCCAGCACCAGGCGGAGCGAACACTCACGGAGTTGACCGGCCGTGGCTTGTACGGCCTATTTTTCATGGACTGGGTCCGCCGGGCCGAACTCATTGTGCAATTCACGGTCCCCGGCTTCGAGTATCCGCGCAGCGACGCCCCCGAATCCCTGCATTTTCTGGGGCCGGTTTCGCGACTTGCACTTTCCAACGCCTCGCTGCCGGACTGGTGGCCCGAGCTGGACGACGGCCTGCCAGTGGTGCATGTCAGCCAGGGAACGGTCGCCAACCTGGATTTCAGTGAACTCATCATGCCCACCATGGCAGCCCTTTCCGGGCAGGAATTGCTGGTGGTTGTCAGCACTGGGCACCGCCCCGTTTCCGAACTCGGAGCATTGCCCGGCAACGTCAGGGCCGCCGAGTTCCTGCCTTATGACCGGCTCATGCCCAAGGTCAATGTCGTCATCACCAATGGCGGCTATGGCGGGCTGCACTACGCCCTGGAGCGTGGCGTGCCGGTCGTGGTGGCCGGCGACACCGAGGACAAGCCCGAGACGGCCGCCCGCGTTGCATGGACAGGCGTGGGAATTGACCTTCACACGGGGGTGCCGAGCGAAGCCGCCATCCGCACGGCAACCCTACGGGTGCTCTCGGATGACCGCTACCGGCTCGCCAGCCAGCGCATTGGTGCCGAGATCTCCACATCACCGGGAATCGACGGGCTGGCAGGACTCCTGGAGGCCCGGGCTTGAACGCAGCTGCCGGCGGCGTCCATCCGGTTGTTCACCTGCCCCCATCCGTTACCACGGCCGGGAGGTACGGTCCATCGGCCAGCCCAGGGCGAGCATGAGCAGCCTCGAGCCAATGTTACGTGCGTCGAAACACCGCTTCCCATCGCCAGGCGTTGTTGGGCGCCCATGCCCTGAAAGCACCAACATGGCGAACAGCGGTATCGCCTCGGTGCTGCGCTCCTTCAAAGGCTTCAGGTGCGTCGTCGACACCTACTGTCTCCCAGCCTCGCTGGGCGCCTTGCATGAATTCAAGTATGCTGCAGGGCATCCACGCCACCCGTCCCGTGGCTGCTGTGGGGGAAACTCAATCGATCGCGCTGTCGATATGGTCATTCGCTGGTGATATATCAGCCGCGGATGACCATATCAACAGCGCGGCGTGAAAAGGGGGCGGCAGAGACCATCGGCACCCGGGTTGTGCACACATCTTGCCCGCCAGCCCCCACCAGCCGCAAATGGGCAACAAAAAACCGCTCAAACTCTGACTTTCACCAGTGTTTGAGCGGTTTTTGTTCGGTCGGGCTGACAGGATTTGAACCTGCGACCCCTTGACCCCCAGTCAAGTGCGCTACCAAGCTGCGCTACAGCCCGATTGGTTCAGTCCGCTGGGAAACAATCTCCCCTGGCTGAACCACCTGAAGTAGCTTACCCTAGATTTTTTAGGAGTAAGACCAAACAGGATATTTTGTGAGCCACGTTACTTTTTCCGGCTCCGCTTTTCACGCACGCGCATGGCAACCTCGATCGGTGTGCCCTCGAAACCAAAGGTTTCGCGCAGGCGGCGGGTGATGAAACGGCGGTATCCGGGGTCAAGGAACCCGGTGGTGAACAGAACGAACTTCGGCGGGCGGCTTGAGGCCTGGGTGCCGAAGAGGATACGGGGCTGCTTGCCACCGCGCACGGGGTGCGGGTGCTCGGAGACGAGTTCGCCTAGGAACGCGTTCAGGCGGCCCGTGGGGATTCGACGGTCCCAGTTTTCCAGTGCCAGGTCCAGGGCAGGAACCAGCTTGTCCTTGTGCCAGCCGGTCTTAGCCGAGATGTTCACACGCGGTGCCCACTCGACGTGCGCCAGGTCCTGCTCGATTTCGCGCTCAAGGTACTTGCGGCGTTCGTCGTCAAGGAGGTCCCACTTGTTGAAAGCGAGCACCAGGGCACGGCCCGATTCAATGGCGAGCTGCAGGATGCGCACATCCTGCTCACTCAGCACCTCGTCGACGGCCAGCAGCACAACGGCAACTTCGGCCTTCTCGAGTGCACCCTGGGTGCGCAGTGAGGCGTAGAAGTCGGCGCCTTGTGCCATGTGCTGGCGGCGGCGGATGCCTGCCGTGTCAACGAAGCGCCACGTGCGGTCGCCCAATTCGATGAGTTCATCAACGGGGTCGCGGGTGGTGCCTGCCACGTTGTCAACTACAACGCGGTCGGTGCCGGCCAGCTTGTTCAGCAGGGACGACTTGCCCACGTTGGGGCGCCCGATCAGGGCAATGCGGCGCGGGCCGCCCGTGCGCTCAACGCCGGCGACGGCGGAGAACTCCGGCAGGACGTCCATGACGCGGTCAAGCATGTCTGCAACACCGCGGCCGTGGACGGCCGAAACCGGGTACGGCTCGCCGAGGCCAAGGCCCCAGAGGGTGGCAACATCGGCTTCCTGGACCAGGTCATCGATCTTGTTGCCGACCAGGATGACGGGCTTCTTGGCCTTGCGCAGCATGCGCACGATCGCTTCGTCGGAGGAGGTGATGCCGACGATGGCGTCAACGACCAGGAGCACGGCGTCTGCCATTTCCACGGCGATCTCGGCCTGCTCGGCCACGCGGAGGTCAAGTCCGCGGGCGTCGCGCTCCCAGCCGCCGGTGTCCACCAGCGTGAAGTTGCGGCCGTTCCAGTCGGCCGTGTACTGGACGCGGTCGCGGGTGACGCCGGGGGTGTCCTCGACAACTGCCTCGCGGCGGCCAAGGATACGGTTTACCAGCGTGGACTTGCCAACGTTGGGCCGTCCCACAATGGCGAGCACCGGGTCCTGGCGCAGCGCGTCGAAGCTGGATCCGTCGTCGAACTCGCCGGACAGCAGTGCTGCATCCTCGTCGTCGAGCTCGTAGCTGGCCAGGCCCGCAAGGAGGCCGGCCGCGCGGGCGTCGGCGTCCTCATCGGAGATGGCAGCGAGCCTCTCGGCGATCTGGTCTGTACCGGAGGGTACGTATTCCGGGTGACCAAACTCACCGTCACCGACGGGTGTGGTTGACTTGGAGTCGCTCATGGTTGCTGTCCTTTGTGCTTTGAAGATAGGTGATCATCCGCAGGCAAATCCTGCCCTGTGGCGGCTTGCGAAGCGGCAATGTGTGCCGCCAGCCGCAGGCGGATTTGTTCGGTTGCTCTGTCCATTGAAACACGGCCGGAAACTCCCGGCTCGCGCGTTATTGCCAACGGTTCCCCAAACACCACATGCAGCCTTCGCCGTGGTGCCGGAATTTTGTCGCGGTGTTCCCCGCTGTGCCGGGTGCCCAGGATGGCAACAGGCACGACGGCGGCTCCGGAGTTCAGCGCCAGCCACGCGACCCCGCTGTTCATGCTCGCGGCGTCCCCGGTCCCCCGGGTGCCTTCGGGCAGGATCCCCACGCAGTCGCCGCGGTCAAGGACCGCCTTGGCGAATTGCAGGGCTGCGCGGTCGCCGTCGCGGTTGACGGGTATTTGGCCTGATGCGTGCAAGACCCGCCCCAGGAAGCCTTTGAACATGTCGTGGCGGACCATGACATGCATGTAGCGGGGGCCGGCGCCGACCATGACGGGGCCGTCAAGGTAGCTCAGGTGGTTGGCCGCAAAGACGACAGGGCCTTGCGCCGGGACGTTTTCACGTCCCAGAACTGTGGTTTTGTACACCACATGGTCAAGGATGCGCCCCAGCGGCCGGCTCCAACGCGTTTTCCACCGCGGCGGTGGCGCCGTCAGCACCAGCAGGTCACTGCTGCTCATGCAGCGGGACCGGCATTGACTGCCTTGCGGACCACGGCGATGACGGCGACAACTGTTTCCTCGAAGTTCAGCTCGGAGGAGTCAACAGTGTAGACACCGTCGGCCGCACGCTGGAAGTCAACGACAGTCGAGTCCTTGGCGTCCCGGGCAAGCACCTGTTCCACCAGCTGCTCGGCGCTCTGCGTGCCACCTAACTGCAGGCCGCGACGGCGCAGGCGCGCCTCCTCGCTGGCAGTCAGGATCAGGCGGGCCTCGGCGTTCGGTGCCACGACGGTGGTGATGTCCCGGCCCTCGACGACGATGCGGTGCCTGTGCTCGGCGATCAGCGCCCGCTGGCGGCGCACCAGTTCGGCGCGGGCGCCCAGGTTGGTGGCCACGGCGCTGACTGCCGCCGAAATCCCGGGTTCGCGAATGGCGTCGGTAACGTTCACACCGTTGACCTTGAACAGCTCGGTCTCGGGGACCATGCTCTGCTCAAGCTTAATGGTGCGTGCGGCTGCCTCGACGGCCGCGGCGTTTTCAAGGTTGATGCGCCCGTTCAGGCAGTGCCAGGCCACGCTGCGGTACATGGCGCCGGTATCCAAAAATGCCAGGCCAAGGCGCTGTGCGACAGCCTTGCTGACGCTTGATTTTCCCGAACCGGAGGGTCCGTCGATGGCTACAACGAGGGGCTTGCCCTGGCGCAACTGCTCATGTTCTGTCATTGCAAGACCTTCCAACCGCGTACAGTCAATTCATCCACCAGCGCCACCCTCCGGGAGGGCAGCACTGAAAGCTCAACCATGCCCACCTGCAGTCCGGCAGAGTGGTCGAGGCGCAGGTCCTCGACGTTGACCCCAATCTCGCCGATCTCGGTCAGCAGCAGCGCGATCTGGCCGGGCTTGTCATCGACGAGCACGGTAAGCCACGAGTACTGCTGGGCCGGGCCGCCGTGCTTGCCGGGAATCCGGCCCTGCCCAGCATTTCCTTCGGCGATGAGCTGGGCCAGATCCAGGCGTGCACCGGGCGCCGTGGGTGCGCTGAGCGTGTTGATCAGCCTGTCAAGGTCGGTGCGGACGCCCTGCATGATCTCCAGTACCTTAGGGGCGTTGGCCCCGAGGATCTGCACCCACAGCGAGGGATCACTGGCAGCAATCCTTGTCACGTCACGCAGCCCGTTGCCGGCCAGGGACAGCGCATGCTGGGGCGTGTCAGCCAGCCTACTGGCCACCAGCGAGGACATGATCTGGGGCAGGTGCGACACAAGCGCCACGGCTTCATCGTGCTCGTCGGGGGCAAAACGGAACACCACGGCGTCGAGGTCGATCGCCAGCGAATGCGCCACCTTGATGGCGTGTTCCGAGCTTGCTTCCGACGGGCACAGCACCCACGGCATGGAGTTGAAGAGTTGCCCCCGGGCAGCCACGGGACCCGAGCGTTCACGCCCGGCCATGGGATGTGTGCCGACGTAGCGCCCAAGCGCCGTGGGTGCAAGGGACTCGACGGTTTGAAGTTCGGCCAGGACGGAACCCTTTACGCTTGCAATGTCAACCACGACGGCGGACGGGTACCGTGCGAGGGCACCCGCCACAACCTGGGCGGTCACGTCAGGCGGGGCAGCCACGACCACCAGTTCCGGGGTCAGGTATTCGGCCGCGTCAAAGGCGCGCCCGGCGCCAATGTCCACGGCGACGGCCTGGGCGGATGGTGAGGGGTCGCTGACGATCACGTCAATGCCGTGGGCGCGCAGACCCAAGCCAATGCTGGCTCCCAGCAAACCGCTGCCAAGAACAAGCACAGGCCCCAACAAGTGCGAAGGATTCATCCGTTGCTTACATCCCCACGTCTGCGAGCAGGTAGCCGACCTCGTGACGGCCCAGAACACGGATGCTGCCCTGACGCTGGTCTCCCAGAGCGATAGGGCCGAACTTCACGCGGACAAGGCGCTCAACCGGGTATCCGACTGCTTCGAACATGCGGCGCACAATGCGGTTCCGCCCGGAGTGGATAACAACTTCGGCAAGGACGTGGCCGGGGGTCGAGTCAACGAGGCGGAAGGAGTCAACCTTTGCCCAGCCATCCTCGAGTTCCACGCCGTCCTTGAGCTGGGCTCCAATGCCCTGGGCCATCGGGCCGCGAACCTGGACCAGGTACGTCTTGGGGATGGCGTACTTGGGGTGGCTCAGGCGGTTGGCAAGTTCGCCGTCGTTCGTCAGGAGCAGCAGGCCCTCGGTGTTGTTGTCCAAACGGCCAACGTGGAAGAGGCGCTCGGCAGTCTGGCGCTTCTTGAGGTAGTCGCTGATGCACGGGCGGCCCTCGGGGTCATCCATCGTGGAGACAACGCCGTTGGGCTTGTTGAACACCATGTAGACAAGGTGGTCGTTGGTCTGGATGGTCATGCCGTCAACGGAAATCTCAGCGGTTTCCGGATCGACGCGCAGGCCCAGCTGGTTCACTGTCACGCCGTCAACCATGACGCGGCCTTCAAGGATCATGTCCTCGCACAGGCGCCGTGATGCAACGCCTGCCATGGCCATGACCTTCTGCAGACGCACACCCTCGGCATTGTGGATGTCAATGTCGTCGGTGGTGCGCATCGGGCGGCGGTTCTGCTCGGTGGGCCGGGCCTTGGACGGGGTGACAGTGCGGCCGTACTGCTCGTTCTTGAACGGGCGGGCACCTGACTGTGAGGGCTTCTTGCGGGCAGGCTGGGGGCCACGGGACTTGGTGGTGGTGTCCTTGTGGCCACCGGTCTTGTAACCGGCTGCACGGAGGGCGCCCGGCTTCATTTCGTCGTTGTTGGATCCGGTCCTGGGCCCGCCGGACTTAAAGCCGCCGGACTTCGGGGCACCTGACTTAAAGCCGCCTGACTTAAAGCCGCCGGATTTGGGGGCGCCGGATTTGAAGCCACCGGATTTGGGGGCGCCTGCGCGGGGTTTGCCGCCACGCGGCTGGTTCTGTCCGGAAGAGCTTCCGGAACGGGGCGACGGTGTCATGAGTTTGTCCTTAAAGTACTAAATGTTGTGGTCATGCTAGAAGTGTGAATCATCAAAATCTTGGAGGTTTTCCAGACCGGGAAGGTGCGGCGCAATTTGCGGCAACTCGTCAACGCTCCCCATCCCAAGCCGTTCTAAAAAGTACGCCGTGGTGCGGTACAGGAATGCCCCGGACACCGGATCGGTGCCCACTTCCTCAATCAGCCCGCGCTGCGCAAGAGTCCTTGCCACTGAGTCCACGTTAACTCCGCGAATGGCGGAAACGCGGGCCCGTGTCACCGGCTGGCGGTAGGCAATCACCGCCAAGGTTTCCAAGGCCGCCTGCGTGAGCCGGGCCGTCTGGCCGTCCACAACAAACTGCGACACGATCTCGGCGTAGGCTGCGCGTGAATAAATACGCCATCCTCCGGCAAGTTCCCGGAGTTCAAAGCCTCGGACCGGTACAGTGTCACCCTTCCTAGTATAACCGTCGTACTCCCTTGCCAGTTCGTGTAATAGCTCACGTACCGGGGCTGTGGGCAAGCCCACGACGGCGGCCAGCTGCTCCTCCGGCACCGGCTCGTCCACAACCATCAGGACCGCCTCCAGGGCGGCCCGCACGCTGTCGCGCGAATCCAGAAGTTCCGAGGCTTCCGTGGCAGGCTGTGCTGCGTTCTCAGTCATTCCCGCTCCCGTCCTCACATTCATCGAAGTCACTGTCGTTTGCCGCACGCGGCCCGGCCCCTGCACTCCAGCACACAGTCAGCTCCCCCAGAGGGGTGGGCTGGTCAAAAGCGACCATCTGGTCCCTGAACAATTCCAGCAGGGCAAGGAAGCGGGCAATGACCTCCATGGACGATTCCGCATCGGCGGTCAGGGCGGCAAAGGACCACGGCGTGGCGGTCCAGCCGGCCATGGCCGGGTCCTCCGTGGCAGGCATTCCCGCTGTCAGCATGGCGGTAATAATGGCAGCCTGCTCCCTGACGCTGACAGGCTGGACATGCAGGTGGGCCAGGCCGACAGTGGAGCTAGGGGATTCCTTGGGCTCCATGGCCTTGGCGGCCAGGTCGGCAAATTGTTGGGGCGTGTGCCGCCAGACAAGCTCGGGCAGAAGCGCGGCAAAGTGTGGTTCCAGACTGACCTGGCGGGGGAACCGCCGGGCCTCCCGGTCAAGTTCACCGCCCATGAGGGTTGCGACCTCCTTGAAGGCCTTGTATTGCAAAAGCCTAGCGAACAGGAGGTCCCGGGCCTCCAAAAGGGCCAGGTCATCCTCGCTCTCCACTTCCCCTGCGGGAAGGAGGCGAGCGGCCTTGAGGTCAAGGAGCGTTGCGGCAAGGACAAGAAATTCACTTGCCTCATCCAGCGCCCAGGGCTCCCCGAGGTCCTGCAGGGCCTTCAAGTAGCTGATGAATTCATCGGTGACAGTGGCGATCGCCACGTCGGTGATGTCCATCTCATGCTTGGAAATCAGACCCAGGAGCAGGTCAAAGGGGCCCGTGAAGTTCTCCAGTCGCACTTCGAAGCGCCTGGCAGGCATGGGTGTATCCGCCGCGATCCCCGCGACCTCTTGTGGTGACCTCAAGTTAGGGCGAGCCACCCCGTGCGATCAGTTCCTTGGCCAGGCGGCGGTAGGACTCGGCGCCCTGGTGGTTTGCAGCGTAGGAAGTGATGGGTTCAGCCGCCACAGATGCGTCGGCGAACTTGATGGTGCGCTTGATGACCGTCTCGAAAACCTTGTCGCCGAAGGCCTCAACCAGGCGGGCCAGGACCTCTCGGCCGTGCAGGGTTCGGGCGTCGTACATGGTGGCCAGCACGCCGTCGACCTGCAGGCGAGGGTTCAGGCGATCCTGCACCTTGTCGATGGTCTCCACCAGCAGGGCAACCGCGCGCAGGGCGAAGAATTCGCAAATCAGGGGGATGATGACGCCGTGCGCGGCGGTGAGCGCGTTGACAGTGAGCAGGCCGAGGGAGGGCTGGCAGTCGATGAGAACGACGTCGTAGTCGTCCTCAACCTTGCGCAGCGCGCTGGCGAGGACCTGCTCGCGGGCGACCTCGTTGACGAGCTGGACTTCAGCGGCCGAAAGGTCGATGTTGGCAGGGAGGATGTCGATGTTCTGAACATCCGTGTGGATGATGGCGTCGCGGATGTCCACCTTGCGGTCCATCAGCACGTTGTATACGGTGATGTCCAGCTCGTGAGGGTTCGTGCCAAGACCTGCGGACAGCGCGCCCTGGGGATCAAAGTCAACGAGCAGGACCTTGCGGCCGGCTTCTGCCAGCGCGGCACCTAAGTTGATGGTCGATGTGGTCTTTCCCACGCCGCCCTTTTGGTTCACCATCGCAATGATGCGGGCCGGGCCATGGGAGGAAAGGACCGGAGGTTCGGGGAATTCCGTCAGGGGACGCCCGGTGGGGCCCAGTACATCCTCGCCGGCGAGTGCCGTTGCACCCTGCTCGTTGCTCACCTGTCAGTCCACACTTTCGCCGCTAATTAACCCACCACTGCCATCTACTAGGTTACCGGCTCCCCGGGGCATGTTTTGAACATTTCCCCCTGACGGGTTTTGAGCCTTGACCCTCAAGCTGAAGCTTAACGTTTCCCTGGGTGGGTGCCGGTCCGCCTTTCCCTGCCCCGAGCAAGCCTATACTTCCAAGTGATGAGCAAAGCAACCAGTCCCTCCCCCAGCAAGCCCGAACGCCGCCAGGATGTGGTGCGTGCAGAGAAGTTGCAGGCGGGCTATTCCGGCAAGGCCGTCTGCGGCGTCGTCAGCTTCAGCCTGCATGCCGGCCAGGCCCTGGCCCTGGTGGGTCCCAACGGCGCGGGCAAGTCAACGGTCGTCAAGACGGCTGTCGGCCAGCTCGAGGCCGTCTCCGGAACGACCCTGATCAACGGCGCCGAAGTTGACGACAGGACCCTTGACTTCCGCCGCGAAGTTGCCGTGGTTTTTGACGATGACGCCTTCTTCCCGGCCTTGACGGTTGAGGAACACCTGGCCATTGTTGCCGCAGGCCACGGCGTCCATGACGTGGAGGAGGTCATTGAGGGCGAACTTGAATTCTTCGGGCTGACGGCGCAGGCCAAGTCCAGGCCGTACAACCTATCCTCGGGTCAACGGCGCCGCATGCTGTTGGCTTCGGCTTTTGTGCGTCCGCGTTCACTTCTGGTCCTCGACGAGCCTGAGCAGCGCCTTGACACTTCCATGCGGCACAAGCTGGCGACGCGTTTGCGGGCGGAGGTGGATGCGGGACTTGCCCTGCTGCTTGTCACCCACGACCCCGAGTTCCTCTCAACCGTGGCGACGAAGGCGTTGTTCATTGCCGACACCATCCACGCCATGACGCCCAAACAGGCCGCCGTGGCCATCGCCACCGAGAACCCGCACGCGGACTAGCGCCATGGCCATACAGACAAGTCAGCGCTTCAGCGCAAGGGAAATCCGCCAGTACACGTTCAGGGCGGGCCTCAGCCGCACCCAGGGCGGCCTCATGGAACTC
This sequence comes from Arthrobacter sp. LAPM80, assembly GCF_046736435.1. NCBI lineage: Bacteria > Bacillati > Actinomycetota > Actinomycetes > Micrococcales > Micrococcaceae > Arthrobacter > Arthrobacter sp. LAPM80. The sequence continues at coordinate 35,533 of NZ_JBCHVD010000016.1, read as the reverse complement.
GTATCTGAGGTCTACACCTCCATCCTCGGCGGCCTGACGCTGCTGACAATGGCCGGGGCTCTCATTGTCGCCCTGCGCCACAGCCTCGGAGTGGGCGACGAATCGGCGCTGCTGGCCCATGCGGTCGCGCCGGGCTTCCACTCGGTCACACTCCAACAGGCAAGCGCCACAGTGCTGCTCACGCTGGCCGCGGCCCTGCTGTCGGTTGAAATGACCATGGGCCCCATTGCGATGACGCTTCCGCAAACCGCGTGGTGGCTGGGGCTGCCCGTCCGCCGTCGTGGTTTCATCCAGCCCGGCTTCCTGAAGTCCATGCTCTGGCCGACCATCGCTGCCATCATCGTGGTGCTCCCCTTGGCCCTTGGCATGTCGGCAAATCCGACGCCCGGGCGAATTGCGCTGGCCGCGTTGTGCGGCGCGGGGCTGGCCTGGCTGCTGTACGGCCTGGCGTCCTGGTGCCAGATCACAGGATCCGGCGCGTGGCTGACGAAGGGTATGGGTGCCATCACCGTGATTGCCCCGCTGACCCTCGTCGCGACGGCGCTGTATAACAATGTCGCCGGGACCGGGGCCCTCACTGCCGAGCAGACGGCCTGGATGCAATACCTCCCCACGAGCTGGCCCTTGCTTGTGGCCGGGGGCGCAACCTGGCCGCTGCTGGTCGTGGCCCTTGCGCTGGGGCTGCTTGCCCTGGTGTACGTGAACCTTGAACGCATCCCCACGCAGGCGTTGAAGGCGAGTGCCGCGGCCGGCGCCTATGCCGCCAGCTCACTGCTCTCCATGGATGCCACCGAGCTCTCCCGCTCGCTCAGCACCGGCCCGTCGACGAGCAGCAGCAAGCTGCGGTTCAAGCTGGTCTTCACCAGAGGCACGGCCCATGCCCGGAGCATCAAGACGCTCATCAGCACCCACGCCACGATGGCACTGCGGTCCCCCGCCACCTTGCTGCGCGTCCTGGTGTTCGCGGCCATTCCGGCGTCGCTTGCGTCGGTTGAGTTCCTGGGAAATGCCATCCTGATTGCGGTGGCCGCGTACCTGTGCGCCCATTTCTCTGCGATGGCATTGGGTGCCACTGCCCGATTCTCTGCAGGCAACCCCGCAGTTGACATGCTCATGCCGCTGCCGGCCAAGACTGTACGGCTGGTCCACTACGTGGTTCCAGCGGCTGTCATGACGTTGTGGGCCCCCGTCTGTTTTGGGCTGCTGCTGGCCCTGGGGGTTGGCTCCCCGGCCCTGTTGATCCTGGCAACCTTCGCCGGCCCCGGGCTGGGAGCGGCAACCCTGCGCGCCGCCTTCAGGCCCACCCCGGACTGGAATATGCCAGCCGTCGCCTCCCCCACAGGCCCCATCCCCACGGGCGCCATCAGGTCCTTCCTGATTGGTCCTGACCTGACGCTCATTGTGCTGCTTCCCGTGCTGATTTGCCTGATCTCCGGCGGTGTTCCCCTGATTGCTTTCCCCGCCCAGCTCACACTGACCTGGTTGGCCTTCCTCTGGGGCACCCATGTCCGCAAGCCGAAGTCGGCCAAGGACGGCGGCCTGTTCGGCACACCGCCCGCCGGTTCGGCGCAGTAGGCCCACCTCGTTGAGGTTGGAGATAATGACGCCTCGGGAGTGGTTCGAGGTGTCATTATCTCCAACCTCAACGAGGTGGGGAAGCCTAGACTGTTGCGGGAATGCGATTCACATCCGCGGATGCCTTGTTGCCGGGCGCTCCCCCGTCAACGTCAGCGGAGGGCCGGGTGCCGTGCTCGTCGTCGGACATGTTGATCTCATCGAAGGGGTCGCGTCCTGCCAGGACTTCGCGCGCCTTGTCGATGTCCAGCTCCTTGGTCCACTTGCCAATTAGCAAGGTGGCTACGGCGTTGCCAGTGAAGTTGGTCAGGGCGCGGCACTCGGACATGAACTTGTCGATGCCCACGATCACACCCATGCCGTCGAGCAAGACCGGCTTGTGGGCGGCCAGACCGGCAGCCAGCGTTGCCAGGCCGGCGCCTGTGACACCGGCGGCACCCTTGGAGGCAATTACCATGAAGACCAACAAGCCAATCTGCTCGCCGAGATTCATCGGCAGGCCCATGGCCGTGGAGATGAACAATGCACTCATGGTCAAGTAGATGGCGGTGCCGTCAAGGTTGAAGGAGTAGCCGGTGGGGACGGTGATGCCTACAACAGGCTTGGAAACGCCGGCGTGTTCCATCTTGGCCATCAGGCGCGGGAGGGCTGATTCGGAGGAGGATGTTGCGAAAATCAGCAGGTATTCACGGCCCAGGTAGCGCATCAGGGTGAAGATGTTCAGGCCGGTTACCAGGCGCAGGAGGGACCCCAGGATCACCACAATGAACAGTGCGCAGGTCAGGTAGAAGGCGCCCATGAGGATGGCCATGGAACCAATAGCGGCCCAACCCGTTGCCCCCACGACGGCGGCAATGGCACCAAAGGCGCCTACCGGCGCGAGCCACATGATCATGGTCATCAGTTTGAACACCACTTTTTGGATGTGCTTGACACCGTTGAGGACGGGCTCCCCGGCCTTGCCGAGGGACTGCACGGCGAAGCCAACCATGAGCGCCAGCACCAGGGTGGGCAGCACGGGGATGTCAGCGGGGATCATCTCCATCAGGAACTTCACCGTGGCGTTTTCTTCCGTACCTCCACCGGCCTTGTACGGCTGCAGGTGCAGACCGGCGCCCGGGTGGATGATGTTTCCCACCAGCAGCCCAATGGCCAGGGCAACAGTGGACATGGTCATGAAGTACAGCAGCGCCAGGCCGCCTACCTTGCCAACCGTGGCCGCCTTGGCAATGGAGCCAACACCGATCACCAGCGTGCAGAAAATAATGGGTGCAATAACCATCTTGATCAGTGCAATGAACATGGTACCCAGAGGCTTGAGCGACTTGCCCAGCTCAGGAGCCATCAGGCCGATCGCCGCACCCAGGACCACGGCGGCGATGACGGCAATATAGAGCCAATGGGTCTTGTCCATCCTGCGCCGCGCGGGCTTTGCAGTGCTGACGGTCCCTCGTCCTTGAGAGCTCATAGTGACTCCTTGTGTTGCTGGTGATTAGCATTGGTAGGTGGCGTGCGATCCGCCTCACACCAGATTGCCCCTCGGCGTGACTTATCTCACCGTTGTGTTCATATTGGTCGTATGAAAGGGTTCACAGTGTTTTGGCGCGGCTGGAGTATTGCCCGCAGGTTGTTCGTCGCCAACCTGCTCTTTGTGGTGCTCCTGACCGCAGGGTTTGCCGCATACATGGTGTCCGACGCCGGCTCCCGCACTTATGAGCAGACCCGCCAGCGCATGCTTGCTGTCGCCACGGCAATTGCAGATTCCCCTGCCGTCATTGCGGCCGCCCAGAAACCGGACCCGACAACAACGCTGCAGCCCTACGCCGAGTCCGTCATGCGCGATGCCCACGTCGATTTCATCACCATCATGGATCCTTCCGGTGTGCGGTGGACCCACCCGAATCCGGCGGAAATCGGCAAACCCTATGTAGGGTCGATTGTTCAGGCGCAGGCTGGGAACACCTACTTTGAAACCACCGCTGGCACCTTGGGCCCCTCGGTACGTGTCATTGTGCCCATCAAGAACTCTGCCGGGACGGTGCAGGGCATGATTGCCGCCGGCGTGACGGTGAGTAACGTCCAGGTTCTCGTGGCGAGCCGTCTCCCAGCCGTTCTCGGTCTGGCCGCGGCCCTCTTGCTGGCTGGATCCCTGGCCGCGTGGGCCCTGGGCAGGTACCTCAAGCGTGTGACGTTTGGCTGGGGGCCGGCAGAATTGGGCCAGCTGTTCGCCTACTACGAATCGGTGCTGCATTCAGTGCGTGAGGGTTTGGTGCTGGTAGATACGCACGGAACCATGGTTCTCTACAACGACCATGCCACCCTGCTGCTGGGGATCAAGCCGCCCCCACCCGGAGAAAATCCTGTCAGCCCATCGGGGTCAGGCACATTGGAGCCGGGCGCAGCCACGGCCGCGCAGCCGCGTCTGGACACCCTGGGGCTGCCCGATTCGCTCCGAGAACTGCTCCAAAGCGGGCGGAGCGCCACCGACGAGGTCCACGTGGCCGGCGACCGACTCCTGGTTGTCAGTCAGCGCCCGGCTTGGACACCCGGAAGCAATGCCCCTGCCGGTACTGTGGCCACCTTGCGTGACCACACCGAATTGACGGCCCTGGCCGGCAGTCTCAGCAGCACGCAGACCTTGGTGGAGGCTCAGCGTTCACAGACCCACGAGCATGCGAACAGGCTGCACGCCATCATCTCGCTGATAGAACTTGGCAGGCCCCGGGAGGCTTTGGACTTTGCCACGGCCGAACACGGCGAGAACCTTCGGCTCGGCGGGGACTTTGTCGAGGCCCTGGACGAGCCTTTTCTGGCCGCACTGCTGCTGGGCAAGCTTGCCCAGGCGGATGAACACGGGGTGCGGCTGGAACTCACGGCGTCGGGCACACTGCCGCCGCAGACTATGGATACGCGCGAACTCGTGACCCTGCTGGGCAACCTCGTGGACAACGCGATTGATGCCGCGGCCGGCCACGGTGAGGACCCCACTGTCTGGGTGGACCTGTTGGTGGCCGACGGGGAGCTGACCATCACGGTCGCGGACAACGGCCCGGGCCTGCCCACGACAGACCTGGACGTGCTGGGCAGGATCGGCACCACTGGCAAGACATCGGCGGCCCCGGGCGGCCGCGGCTACGGCGTTGCCCTGATGAGGCGCGCCACCGCTGCCCTGGGAGGCACCATCTCAGGCGAGAACGACGGCGGCGCCGTCATGACCGCCGTCGTGCCGCTTGCCCCCTCCACCGAGGCGGGGCGGAAACCATGAGCGGATCCACGCCAATCCGTGTGCTCGTGGTGGACGATGAGCCGATAGCACTGGCCGCCCACGCCGCCTATGTGCGGCGACTGGAAGGCTTCGAGGTTGTGGCGGAGGCGAATGGCATGGGGGCGGCGCTGGCCGTGCTTAACGATCCCGCCATGGGATCCATCGACTTGATCCTGCTGGACATGAACCTGACCGACGGCCACGGATTGGACCTGCTGCGACGCATCCACGGGCTGGGGCTGGTGCCGGACGTCGTGGCAATCACTGCCGTGCGGGAGGTTCATGTGGTGCGATCAGCCGTCGCCCTGGGCATAACGGCGTACCTGATCAAGCCGTTCGCCTTTGCCGCCTTTCGGGAGAAACTGGAGAATTACCGCAGCTACAACGCGGTGCTTGCCGACAGGTCCCAGACCTCCCAGGATGCGATTGACAGGGCCTTGTCGCAGTTGCGTCCCACGGGAAAACTTGCACTCCCCAAGGGCATGCTGGCCGAGACGCTCCGTTCCGTGTCCGACTGGCTGCGGACACACCCTGGCCCCGCCTCGGCAACGGAGGTGGCCGCGGGGCTAGCCATGTCCCGGGTCACGGCCCGTCGGTACCTGGACCACCTGGTCGAGACGGGGTCCGCCGGCAAGGCCCCGCGCCATGGTTCCCCCGGCAGGCTCGAACTCGAATACAGCTGGTCCCGCCCCCGTTGAGGTTGGAGATCATGACGCCTCCACGATACGGGGCTGTGGATAACTCCGGACGGCATTGTTGAATTTCGGTCAGACTTTGTTCATGACCAATTCCCAGCCCTTGCCGGAATGGATCGGTGGACGAACCTTCACCTTGAGGGAATCCGACGGGTGTGGCGTCAAACGCCGACGGACAACCGGCAAGGACCTTCACACACCCAGCCGCGGAATCCGGGTGCCCTGGGGAATTGAGCAGGATCTCGAATGCCGCATCCGCCCCATCCTTGAGGTGACCCCGGGTGGGATTGCCAGCCACAGCACTGCGGCGATGCTCTGGGGAATTCCACTGCCACCGTGGCTTGCCGGTGGTTTCGCCGTCCATGTCTCCCGGGTCGCGGTCAAGAGCCCACCGTGGCGCGCCGGGGTGGCCGGGCACCACACCCGGTTCAAGGCAGGTGAGGTTGTCAGGCTCAATGGCATGCCGGTGACATCGCCGCTGCGCACGTGGTTGGATCTGGCCGCCATGCTGGATTTGGACGATCTTGTGGCGGCCGGCGATTTTCTGGTGTGCGAACACGACCGGATTTTCGGGCCGCGACGCGAGCCACTCGTGCCCCTCACCGCCATCAAGGAAGCCGTCAACCATGAATTCCACCGGCGCGGCATCGTCAAGGCGAAGGAGGCTGCCGAGCTGATCCGCATCGGTGCGGACTCGCCGCCTGAAACCAGGATCCGGTTGGCCCTGGAACGCGCCGGCCTGCCCGTGGCGACCCTCAACTTCGTGGTGGTGGACCTCGAGGGACACTACGTCTCGTGGCCGGATTTGGCGTTCCCGCAGTGGAAGCTCGCCATCGAGTACGACGGCGCTCATCACCTGAGCGGGCGCCAACAGGACATCGATTCGGCACGGGACAAACTGATGAAGCGATTGGGCTGGCGGCAGCTGAGAATCACCAAGGACATGTTGGACGCCGACGGTGACATGGCCGTCGTCGCCCTTGCGAAGGAAGCACTCCACGCCCAGGGCTGGAACGGACCACTCACCCCTCGGTGAGGCGTCATTATCTCCAACCTCAACGAGGCGGGGGGAGGGACGGATTACGTGCTCTGGCCCACACCCCGTACTATTGCTGAGGCGTGTTCTGCGCCACAGCCGCGTCGCACCACCCCCGCGCGCGACAAAATCGTCGACCCGAGGACCACAATGAAACTACTAAAGTCGATCCCCCTGCTGGGCTGGATTGTCCTGGCCATCATCCTGGGCATCCTCACCGGCCCCATCATGCCCGCGTGGCTCGGCGGGGTCTTCCTGACTTACAACTCGATCTTCTCCGGATTCCTCGGCTTTATTGTGCCGCTGATCATCTTGGGGCTCGTCACGCCGGCCATCGCCGAGCTCGGCAAAGGCGCCGGAAAATGGCTCGGGCTCACCGCCCTGATCGCCTATGGCTCGACAATCCTCGCCGGCCTGCTCGCGTACTTCGTGAGCCGCTGGCTGTTCACCCAGACTCTTGCCGGTGGCGGCCTGGCCTCCATCAGCGAAGGTCCCGGCTCCGGCTTCACCCCATTCCTTACCGTGGTTGGCGCCGCAGGCGGATCGGCGACTGAGATCGTGCTTCCGCCGGTGATCGGCGTGATGAGCGCCCTCGTGCTCGCGTTCGTGATCGGCATTGGCGTCACAGCCTTCCACAGCAAGGTGATCTTCCGCGGCGCCGTCGAATTTCGCACGATCATCGAATCAGTGATCCGGCGCATCATTGTGCCCGCGCTGCCGCTGTTCATCTTCGGCATTTTCCTTGACCTCTCGGCGAGCGGTTCGGCCATGACAATCGTCACGAAGTTCCTGCTCGTGGCGCTCGTGTCCTTCGCGCTGACGTTCGTCGTCCTGCTGGCGCAGTACTCAATTGCCGGTGCAATGAACGGGATCAACCCACTGAAGGCACTGTGGAACATGCGCGATGCTTACTTCACGGCGCTGGGCACATCCTCCTCGGCCGCAACGATTCCCGTAACGCTTGCTTCGACCAAGGGAAATGGCGTCTCCGACTCAGTGGCGGGCTTCGTTGTTCCGCTGTGCGCCACGATTCACCTCTCAGGTTCAATGGTGAAGATCACCTGCTTCTCGATCGCGGTGCTCCTGCTCACCGGCGGCGACGTATCGTTCAGCGCCTACCTGCCCTTCATACTGATGCTTGGCGTCATGATGATCGCCGCCCCTGGCGTCCCCGGCGGCGCGATCGCCGCAGCGGCGGGGCTGCTCGCGCAGATGCTCGGCTTCGGCGAGGTCGAGGTGGGTCTCATGTTTGCGGCGTACATCGCCCTCGACAGCTTCGGTACTGCCACGAACGTGACCGGTGACGGTGCGATCGCGCTCATCATGAACAAGCTCACGCGCGGCCACCTCGGCACGCAGGCCCAGGATCCCCTCGATGAGAACGTGGAACCGGCGAACGGCAGCGAGGCCCAGGAACACACCCTGGCCCTGTAGCCCGGAACCACACTCGCACAGCCCACAAGCTCCTGGCGTAGCCGACAAAAGATTCGGCAACGTCAGGAGCTTTCGTGCATCAGGGCGCCGAAACCCGGCCTCAGCTAGCGTGGGCGCAGGACCGGCATGAGCGCCTCAATCACGGAACCGTCCTCGATGGTCGATGGCACCACGTAGTCGTCGCCGTCGGCAATCTGGCGCATGGTCTTGCGCAGAATCTTCCCCGAACGGGTCTTGGGCAGCGCGTCCACCACCACTGTGTTCTTGAAGTCGGCCACCGGGCCGATCTCCTTGCGGACCAGGGCAACCAGTTCCTTCTCCAACTCCGCCGGCGTGATGGAAACCCCTGATTTCAGGACAACGAACCCCACGGCCATCTGCCCCTTGAGCGCATCGGCAACACCGATGACGGCGCATTCGGCCACGGCCGGGTGCGTGCCGAGCACCTGCTCGATGGCCCCCGTGGACAGCCTGTGCCCTGCCACATTGATGACGTCATCCGTGCGACCCATGACAAACACGTAGCCGTCGGTGTCGACGTAGCCGGAGTCGCCCGTCGCGTAGAACCCCTCAAAGGCGCTGAGGTAGGAGTCAACGAAGCGTTGGTCGTCGTTCCACAGCGTGGACAGCGTGCCGGGCGGCAACGGCAGGCCAAGAACAATGTTCCCCTCCTCCCCCGGCGCCACATCAACGCCCATGCCGTCGAGCACGCGAAGGTCGAAGCCGGGCATCGGCAGGCTTGGTGAGCCGGCCTTGATCGGCTGCGGGTCAAGGCCGCGCGGATTTCCAACGATGGCCCAGCCCGTCTCGGTCTGCCACCAGTGGTCCACGACCGGCACCCCGAGCACCCTGCCCGCCCAATGGTAGGTGTCGATGTCCAGCCTCTCGCCCGCGGTGAACAGCGCTTGGAGGCTGCCGACGTCGTACTTCTTCAGCAGCTCAGCCTCAGGATCCATCTTGCGAATGGCGCGCAAAGCGGTGGGCGCGGTGAACAGGGCCTTGACCCTGTGCTGCTCGATGACGCGCCAAAACGCACCGGCGTCGGGCGTGCCCACGGGCTTGCCCTCGTACATGAGCGTCGTGGCACCGGCCAGCAGCGGTGCGTACACAATGTAGGAGTGCCCCACCACCCAGCCGACGTCCGAGGCCGTCCACCAGACATCCCCCGCGCCGATGCCGTAGTGGTTGGCCATGGTCCACAGAAGTGCGACGGCGTGTCCGCCGTTGTCGCGGACAACCCCCTTGGGCGTCCCTGTCGTCCCTGAGGTGTACAGGATGTAGAGCGGGTCGCCAGATTTCACAGGCACCGGCGAGGCTGGCACGGCGACTGCGAGCGCGTCATCCCAGTCGACGGCGTTCAGCCCCAGGGCTGCGGGGTCGGCGGCGAAACCGTCCCTGTGCTTGATGATGACAGGCAGGCCAGGGGCATCCGCCTTGGTCAGTGCCTCTTGGACGGTGGGCAGGTATTCAACCCGACGATTGGGCTCGAGGCCCCCCGATGTTGTCACAACGGTGGCCGGCGCGGAGTCCCTGATGCGCACGGCGAGTTCACTGGCGGCAAATCCGCCGAACACCACAGAGTGGACGGCTCCGAGGCGGGCGCAGGCCAGCATGGCGATGGCAGCCTCGGGGATCATGGGCATGTAGATCAGGACCCGGTCGCCACGCCCCACGCCTTGGGCGCGCAGGACGCCGGCGAAGAGCGCCACCTGCTCGGTGAGTTCCCTATAGGTGTACACGCGCTGCGTGCCCTCCATGGCTGAATCGTGGATGAGCGCCGGCTGGTCGCCGCGCCCGGCTGCGACGTGCCTGTCGAGGGCGTTGTGGCAGGTGTTGAGCTCACCGTCGGGAAACCACCGGCAGCGGGGTGCGGGCTCCTTGTTGTGGGCCCGCGCCGGCTTGACCGTCCAGTCAACAGCCTCCGCGGCCTGCAGCCAGAACCCCTCGGGATCGCTGATGCTGCGCAGGTATTCGTCCTTGTAACGTGTGGCCTTCACTGCCATGGCGCTCTCCATCCGCATTGATGTGACGCGCCCCATGCTACCGGGAGAAGCCGGACGGGAACAAGGGTTAATGTATACATACTTCATGAAACATCCCGCGTTTCGCCGTTAATTGTCCGAAAAGACTATGCTTTGTATACACTGGCACTGTATTATGTTTCACATAGTCCAACCACCGAGGGAGGTTCCATGCGGGCAAGCGAACGCGCCTATGCCACGTTGCGCAGCGACATCATTGACTGGCGCCTGACCCCCGGCACGGTGCTCGGCGAGGTGGAGCTTTCCGAACGGCTTGGCGTATCACGCACCCCCATCAGGGAGGCGCTGGCCAAGCTGACTGCCGAAGGGCTGACGGAACCGCAAAGCGGCCGCGGCATGGTCGTGAGCCAGATTTCCCTTGACCACCTCGGCGAGCTCTTCGAACTCCGTTCGGCCCTTGAATGCCGTGCGGCGGAACTGGCAGCGCGGCGCTGCGACCCTGAGGTCTTCAAGGCCCTGCACCGCAAGCTCACCAACGCCGGCGAGCTCATCACCGACGAGGACCCCACCCGCACCGACTACTACAGGCTGGCTGGTGAGCTGGACAACGCCGTGGATGCCGCCGTCGGAAACCACTACCTCAACCAGGCCCTGAAGAACCTGCGCGTCCACCTTGTCAGGGTCAGGCGCCTTGGCAAGGACAACCCTGCAAGACTCCGAGATGCCGCACGGGAACATGCCGCGATCGCGCAGGCCATTGCCAACGGCAACTCGGCGGTGGCCAGCGCGGCAACCACCGTCCACCTGGACAACAGCCTGCGCCACCTGCTGAGCACCTCACCCCAAGAGACTTTTCCCTCAATTTTTCAGACACTTAAGCGATAGGAACACCATGACAGTCGATCACAACGTTCGTGTATACAAGAGCGAAGAGAACCTGGGCCGCGAGGACCAGCTGGCCTACAAGATCGCCAAGGTTGCCGCCGACCCCGTGGCAGTCACCGCCGAGGTCACGGACATGATCATCAACCGCGTGATCGATAACGCCTCGGTGGCCATTGCCTCCCTGAACCGCGGGCCCATCGTTGCAGCCCGCGCCCAGGCCCTGACCCACGCTCCCTCCACCGGTGGCGCCGGCGCCTCCGTCTTCGGCATCACCGAAAAGGTCTCCCCCGAGTGGGCGGCCTGGGCCAATGGCGTTGCAGTGCGCGAGCTCGACTATCACGACACGTTCCTGGCCGCCGAGTACTCCCACCCGGGCGACAACATTCCGCCGATCCTCGCCGTCGCCCAGCACACGGGCGCCTCGGGGGCGGACCTGCTCCGCGGGCTGGCCACCGGCTATGAGATCCAGGTCGACCTGGTCAAGGCCATCTGCCTGCACAAGCACAAGATCGACCATGTTGCCCACCTGGGCCCCTCCGCCGCAGCCGGCATCGGCACCCTGCTGCACCTCGAGGTCGAGACCATTTTCCAGGCCGTCGGCCAGGGCCTGCACACCACCACGGCAACCCGCCAGTCACGCAAGGGCGAGATCTCCACGTGGAAGGCACACGCCCCCGCATTCGCAGGGAAGATGGCCGTTGAGGCTGCGGACCGTGCCATGCGCGGGCAGACCTCCCCCGTGCCGATTTACGAGGGCGAAGACGGTGTGATCGCCTGGATGCTCGATGGGCCCGACGCCCAGTACACGGTTCCCCTGCCGGCCGACGGCGAAGCGAAGCGCGCCATCTTGGACACTTACACCAAGGAGCACTCGGCCGAGTACCAGGCACAGGCCTGGATCGACCTTGCACGCAAGCTGCACGGGGAGCACCCGGAGGTCACGGACCCGGCCAACGTTGCCAGCGTCCTGATCAAGTCCAGCCACCATACCCACTACGTGATCGGCTCAGGCGCCAACGATCCCCAGAAGTACGATCCCACCGCCTCACGCGAGACCCTTGACCACTCCATCCCGTACATCTTCACCGTGGCCTTGCAGGATGGCGCCTGGCACCACGTTGACTCCTACTCCCCCGAGCGTGCCGGCCGCCCCGACACGGTCGAGCTGTGGCACAAGGTCACCACCGAGGAGGACGCCGAGTGGACGCGCCGTTACCACTCCCTTGACATCGCCGAGAAGGCCTTCGGTGGCACCGTTGTCATCACGCTGAACGACGGCACAGTCATCACCGATTCAATCGCCGTCGCCGATGCCCACCCGCTTGGTGCCCGCCCATTCGCCCGTGAGCAGTACATCAACAAGTTCCGCACCCTGGCAGCGGGCCTGGTCGATGAAGCGGAGATCAACCGCTTCATCGCTGCCGCAGAGAAGTTGCCGGAACTGGCCGCGGGCGAACTTGACCAGCTGAACATCACGGCAGCCCCGGGCGTCATCGACCTGGCATCTGCACCCAAGGGCCTGTTCTAAATGCTGTACTCCAAGAAGACAGCCGAGCAGAAGCGCCGTGACCTGCGTGCCATGCTGGTCCCGGGTGCTGCCCGCCAGTTCCCCGGTGCGTTCAACCCGCTCTCGGCCCGCCTGATCGGGGAAAAGAAGTTCGACGGCGTCTACATCTCAGGTGCCGTCCTCGCCAACGACCTCGGCCTGCCCGACATCGGCATGACCACCTTGACCGAGGTTGCGACCCGCGGCGGGCAGATTGCCCGGATGACGGAGCTGCCGTGCCTGATCGATGCCGACACCGGCTTCGGTGAGCCCATGAACGTGGCCCGCACCATCCAGGAACTTGAAAACGCAGGCCTGGCCGGCTGCCACATCGAGGACCAGTTCAACCCGAAGCGGTGCGGCCACCTCGACGGCAAGAACATGGTCGATCTGGACACGGCGGTCAAGCGCATCGCCGCAGCCGCCGACGCCCGCCGCGACCCGAACTTCCTGATTATGGCCAGGACAGACATCCGCGCCGTGGAGGGCCTGCAGGTTGCCATCGAGCGGGCCAAGGCCCTTGTCGACGCCGGTGCTGACGCGATCTTCCCGGAAGCCATGAAGTCGGTGGCCGAATTTGAGGCCGTGTGCAACGCCGTGAACGTCCCCGTGCTTGCGAACATGACGGAATTCGGCAAGAGTGAGCTGTTCACCCGGGATGCGCTGGCTGCGGCCGGCGTGGCCATGATCATCTATCCCGTGACGCTGTTGCGCAGCGCGATGGGTGCGGCCGAGCGGGTCCTTGACGCCATTGCGGCCGACGGTACCCAGGAAGCGGCCGTTCCTGACATGTTGACCCGTGCCCGCCTCTATGAATTGGTGGACTACGAGGCGTATAACCAGTTTGATACAGGAATTTTTAATTTCCAGGTCCCTGGCCTGGACATCAACAGCAACAACAAGAATCTGTAGGGACAAGGGAGTGCCAACCGTGACTGAAGAAGAAGTACGCAAGGGCCTTGCCGGGGTGGTTGCCGACTACACCGCAATCTCCAAGGTCAACCCGGAGTCCAACTCGCTGCTGTACCGCGGCTATCCGGTGCAGGAACTGGCAGCCAAGAAGTCCTTCGAGGAAGTTGCCCTGCTGTTGTGGACGGGGGAACTGCCGACCGAGGCCGAGCTGACGGTGTTCGAGGCGTTCGAACGGGCCAACCGCTCACTGGATGCGCAGGTCAAGGCTGCCATTGACCTGCTCCCGATTGACTGCCACCCCATGGACGTGGGCCGCACCGCGGTCTCCGTGCTGGGCGCCGGCCACCCCTTGGCGCAGGACTCCTCCCCCGAAGCTGAACTGGACAAGGCCAAGTCCCTGTTCGCGCAGTTCCCGGCGGTTGTCGCGTACGACCAGCGCCGCCGTCGTGGTTTAGGTGCCGTGGAACCCCGAGCCGACTTGGACTACCCGGCCAACTTCCTGTGGATGGCCTTTGGCGAGGAAGCGGCACCGGACGTTGTGGATGCTTTCAGGGTGTCCATGGTGCTGTACGCGGAGCACTCTTTCAACGCCTCAACGTTCACGGCGCGCGTCATCACCTCGACGCTCTCTGACCTGCATTCTGCAGTGACAGGTGCCATCGGCGCGCTGAAGGGCCCGCTGCACGGCGGCGCCAACGAGGCCGTCATGCACACCTTCGACGAGATCGGCATCCGCGCCGAGGAGTCCCGGGAGGAGGCTGCCGCCCGCGCCAAGGTGTGGATGGAGGACGCGCTGGCCGCTAAAAAGAAGGTCATGGGCTTTGGCCACCGCGTCTACAAGAACGGTGACTCCCGGGTGCCCACCATGAAGGCTGCCCTGGAGCGGATGATCGCCCACTTCAACCGGCCGGAGATGATGGGCCTGTACGACGGCCTCGAACAGGCCATGGAGGAGGCGAAGGCCATCAAGCCCAACCTCGACTACCCTGCCGGGCCCACGTACCACCTGATGGGCTTTGACACCGACATGTTCACGCCCATCTTCATCGCCTCGCGCATCACCGGCTGGACGGCGCACATCATGGAGCAGCGTGGCGCCAACGCGCTGATCCGCCCGTTGAGCGCCTACAACGGTGTGGACGAGCGCCACGTGTAGAGCGACTGCTTGGAAAGTTCGACGCCGCCGCCCGCCGCCCGCTGTGGGTGCGGGCGGCGGCGTTTATCCACGCAACGACGCCATGATGTTGCAGATCACCCAAGGGGCGGTACTGTGAAGGGGTCTTACGCCCCAACGATCGGTTTACAAGGAGCATCGTGGAAAAATCATCCCTGACAGCACTGGCCCGCGAACTCATGGCTTCGGCCAAGACGAAGAACAGCGGCCGCAGCTCACGCACCGTTTATGGCGGACATGAGCGGACCCTGCGCCAGACAGTCGTGGCGCTCACGGCCGGCTCCTCGCTAGATGAACATGACAACCCCGGTGAAGCAACGGTCCAGGTACTCGCCGGCCGCATCATCTTGAAATCCGGGGATGTGGCGTGGGAAGGTTCTCCCGGCGACCACCTGGTGGTGCCGCTGGCCCGCCACAGTGTCGACGCCGTCGTGGATTCGGCATTTCTGTTGACAGTCGCCAAGCCCTAGCCGTTTAGCTGCCCCTGGGTTCCCCTGGCAGGCGCCGCAGCGGTGGCGTGTGCGTGCTTGAAGCGACCGTTTCGTTGTCGTCGTTGAGGACCACGCGCCAGTGTCCCCTTTCGCCGGAGAGGAACGCCGGGAGCCAGTGGATCGCGTCGGCCCACATCTGCGCGTGCGGCAGCTGGTCCACGGGGTACCACTGGGGCGCAATCTCGGAGCTTTCCACGGCGTCACCGGAGAATTTGCGGCACAGGAAAACAGTGGTGAACATGTCCCAGGCGGGCTTGACTGGAAACACGAATTCCACGGTACCGGCCGGGACCAGGTCCATGGGGCCGATGGTGATGCTGGTTTCCTCGGCAACCTCGCGGCAGATGGCCGCCACAACGCTTTCCCCCGGCTCGACGTGCCCGCCGATGCCGACAACCTTGCCAACGCCCACACCGGTCTTCTTCAGGCCCAGCAGCACCTCTTCACTGCTTTGGCCCTCACGAAGCAGGAAACACAGGGTTACATCAGCAGCAGTCATGACGAAAGCTTATGCCTTAGACCGTCAGCCTCGGCAATGCGGGCCCCGGAATTACTGGTGGGCCGCAGGGACCAGCGGCCTTGCCGCCTTGTGAGTTAGTAGGCAATCCGGCTGATGTTCGTGCGCCATTGATCGAACGGATCCACCGCATTGCCGACCGCTGGCGCCACTTTCGCGACAGGCATCAAGGCGCGGTCATTCCCGGCGTCGAAATACTCGTAAAAGAGTGCGTCGTCGAAGCCAGCATCCGCCGCGTCGTGGCGGCTGGCCGCGAAGTAGATCTGGCTGATCCTGGCCCACAGGGAGGAGGACAAACACATGGGGCAGGGCTCACAGCTGGTGTAGAGCGTTGCCCCGGACAAATCGAAACTGCCAACGCCCTGACACGCATTGCGGATGGCTGACACTTCGGCATGGGCAGTGGGGTCCAAGGTGGCCGTCACCCTGTTCAAACCCCTAAATTCACGGCCGTCTGCCGTGACGACAATCGCGCCAAAAGGTCCACCGTTGTTGAGCACGTTGGTCGTGGCCAGCTCAACGGCTCTAGCTAAATAGTGTTCTGGTCGTTGTGGCGCATCCATGGGACGGCTCCTGTGTTGTTCAGTGCCGGGCCCGCAGGGTCCGCCACCATGTGCTGGCTCAACGATTGCCGGGCCAGAGTCATCCAACGGGCCACTGCGGCCGCGTGAGACGAGACTAACAACCCCTTCGTGCCATGACAATGCTGCGCGTTGAACGTTACCCGGGTTCGCTGAACCCAGCCGCATACGCCGGGCACCTCCGGCACGGGAGCCTGGCAGGCATGTAGGCTCGGTGGTTGAGGAACTGCTTGCTGCAAGAACTTGCCTGCTACGACAAAGAAGTTGGAGCATCACCATGATCAATCCCCTGCCCGTGCGGGGCACGGAGCCAGCCTTCACCATCAACTCCGTCGTGCGGCACTTCGGACCGGCGGCTTCGCACACCACTGCCCTTGATTGGTTGCGCAGCAATGGTCTCACCGGGGCCAAGGAGGGCTGCGCCGAGGGGGAATGCGGTGCTTGTGCCATCATGGTGGCCCAGACGGACAGGAAGGGTGGAACGAGCTGGGCTGCCGTCAACTCTTGCCTGGTGCCCATGGCTTCCTTGGACGGCCAGGAACTGGTCACGGCCGAAGGCCTGGGTTCGGCGGAAGCACTGCACCCGGTCCAGGAAGCCATGGCCGCAGCGGGTGGATCCCAATGCGGTTACTGCACCCCGGGGTTTGTGTGCAGCATGGCCTCGGAGTTTTATCGTGAGGGACGCTCACCGGTTCCGGAAGGGGTAACTCATGAAGAGGTAACTCGTGGGGAAGCACCATGCCAGCATCCAGGCTTCTTAGCCAATGGATTTGATCTCCACTCCCTGAGCGGCAACCTGTGCCGTTGCACCGGTTACCGGCCCATCCGCGACGCGGCCTACTCGCTGGGAAACGCCGGCGACGACGCGTTCTCCCGCAGGCGATACGCGCCTGCACCTCAGTTCCCCAACACCGTGCTGAGGCGAACAGACGGGGTCTTTGTTCGTGCCACTACCCTGCATCAGGCGCTCACCCTTTTGGCTGACAACCCCGAGGCAGTCCTTGTCGCTGGAAGTACAGACTGGGGTGTTGAGGTTAACCTCCGTGCCAGGCGTGCACCACTTGTCATCGCGATCGACCGTATAACTGAACTTGATGAGATCACCGTGGGTGAAACGGAGATTGAGATTGGCGCCGCCACACCGTTGTCTGAAATTGAACGCGTGCTCGGTGATCGTGTGCCGCTGCTGGGACAGTTCATCCCCCAATTCGCCTCACGGCTGATCCGCAACCGGGCGACCCTGGGCGGGAACCTTGGAACTGGATCCCCCATCGGTGACAGTCCCCCAGCCCTCCTGGCCTTGGACGCCCTTGTTGTCCTCGCGTCCACGAGCGGTGATCGGGTACTTCCCTTGTCGGAGTACTTCACCGGCTACCGCAGCACGGTGAAGGAACCGCATGAACTCATCAAATCAGTCCGGATCCCGCTACCGCTCGCCAATGTCAGCGCATTTCACAAGATCACCAAGCGCCGCTTTGACGATATTGCCAGCGTTGCCGTTGCCTTCAGCTTGCACATCCAGGACGGCGCCATCCGCCAGGCACGCATCGGCCTTGGCGGGGTCGCCGCCACCCCCCTGCGGGCCCGCGCAACCGAAGAGCTCCTTACCGGGCAGCCCTGGAACGCCGAAACCGTCTGCCGGGCCGCGGCTACGCTCGGCGCCGAGGGATCCCCGATGGATGACCACAGGGCTAGCGCACGCTACCGTTCCCTGATGCTGTCAAATGCTCTCATTAAGCTGCACGCTCAGATCAGTTCACCCCCGGAGGCCTCCTCATGAGCCATCTTTCTCAGCGCCCCGCTTCCCCGGCAGTTGGCAGGCCAGAACCCCACGAAAGTGCCCGGCTCCACGCCACCGGTCAGGCCCTGTACACAGATGACTTATCCGCACGCACACCCCATGTACTCACGGCCTGGCCCGTGCAGTCTCCACACGCGCATGCCCTGGTCCGCTCCATCAGCACCGAGGCGGCCCTCGCCCTCCCGAAGGTGCTCAGGGTCCTCACTGCAGAGGACGTTCCGGGCATCAATGACTGCGGCGTCAAGGACGATGAGCCGCTGTTCCCGTCCGAGGCCATGTTCCACGGACACGCTGTGGCATGGGTTCTGGCCGAAGACCAGGAAGCGGCCAGGGCCGGCGCAGCCGCCGTCAAAGTTGACTACCAAGTGCTGCCTTCCCTGGTCACTGTAGCGGACGCCATCGCCGCAGGGTCCTTTCAGGGACTACCTAAAACGGTCAGCCGCGGGGACGTCGATGCCGGGCTCGCCAGCGCCCACACGGTGTTTTCCGGTGTCACCGAATTCTCCGGCCAAGAACACTTCTATCTTGAAACGCAGGCGGCGTTGGCCACCGTGGATGAAGGCGGTCAAGTGTTCGTCCAAAGCAGCACACAGCATCCCTCAGAAGCGCAGGAAATCCTGGCCCATGTGCTGGCTCGTCCGTACCACGAGATCACCGTGCAAAGTCTGCGCATGGGAGGCGGCTTCGGCGGCAAGGAAATGCAATCCCACGGGTTTGCTGCCATTGCGGCCCTTGGGACGCTGCTGACAGGGCGCCCCGTCCGCGTGCGACTAAACCGCACCCTCGACATGACCATGACGGGGAAACGGCACGGCTTCCACACCTCCTGGGACGCCGGCTTTTCCTCCGACGGAACCCTGCTGGCCCTGAAAGCCCAGCTCACATCCGATGGCGGCTGGTGCCTTGACCTCTCTGAGGCGGTTCTGGCGCGGGCCCTGTGTCACGTAGACAACGCCTATTTCATAGAGCATGTGGAGCTCCGGGGTCGGGTCGGAAAAACCAATAAAACCTCGCAAACTGCATTCCGTGGTTTTGGCGGACCCCAAGGGATGCTGCTGATCGAGGACATCTTGGGCAGAAGCGCACCACTACTGGGCCTGGCGCCCGAGGAACTACGACGAAAAAACTTCTACCGAGAGGGGCAAAACACCCCCTACGGCATGCCCGTCCGACATGCCGATCGGATCACCACCATTTGGGAACAGGTGCTTCAGCGCAGCGACTTCGCTGAACGCCGCCGGGAGATCGACCGCTTCAACGCGGCACATGCCCATCAAAAACGCGGCCTGGCCATCACCCCGGTCAAGTTTGGGATCTCCTTTAATTTAGTGGCCTTCAACCAGGCCGGCGCCCTGGTGCACGTGTACAAGGACGGCTCAGTGCTGATCAACCACGGCGGGACGGAAATGGGGCAGGGCCTGCACACGAAAATGCTTCAGGTTGCGGCCACAGCGCTGGGCGTCCCGCTTCACACCGTCAGGCTTGCCCCGACCCGCACAGACAAGGTACCCAATACCTCCGCCACTGCGGCAAGTTCAGGGTCGGATCTCAATGGCGGGGCCGTCAAGAACGCCTGTGAACAAATTCGCGACAGGATGGCGGCAGTGGCCGGCGGTATGCTGGGCGCTTCTGCCGGGGACGTGCGTTTTGCCAATGGTGAGGTTACCGCCTTGGGCGTCCTGGAGCGGAGTTGTACTTTTGCCGAGGTCGCCATCAAGGCCTACCTGCAGCGGGTCCAACTATGGGCCGCCGGTTTCTATCGGACAGAAGGTTTGCATTGGAACCCGCAGACCATGCAGGGGGAACCTTTCAAATACTTTGCCTGCGGTGCGGCCGTGGCCGAAGTGGAACTTGACAGGTTCACCGGCAATTACACCCAACGCCGGGTAGACATTGTCCATGACGCAGGGGACTCCCTGTCCCCGATGATCGACATTGGCCAGATTGAAGGCGGCTATGTCCAAGGAGTGGGCTGGTTGACCCTGGAGGATTTGCGCTGGGACGAGGGGACCGGGCCAAACCGCGGCCGGCTCCTGACCTCATCAGCAAGCACCTACAAACTTCCCAGCTTCTCGGAAATGCCTGAAGTATTCAACGTGCATCTGTTGGAGCATGCCGCGGAGGAAGGCGCCGTTTATGGTTCCAAGGCTGTGGGCGAACCGCCCATAATGTTGGCATTTAGTGCCCGGGAAGCAATCCGTGACGCGATTGGCGCCTTTGGCCCTGCCGGGCGCAGCGTCACCCTTGCCTCTCCGGCAACACCGGAAGCGGTTTTCTGGGCCATCGAAGAGTCCCTTCAGGCAGCGGCATTCGCCGATGGCACCCTTGGCCAGGAAACTGTCTCGCCTGTGCCAAGCACGCTGGGTCAGTAGGCACCTGCGTGGACTGGTTGGAGGCAATACTTCGCCTACGCGAGCTGAATGAAGCGGCCGTCGTGGTGACCCTGGTGCAGGCGCGCGGACATTCACCCCGGGATGCCGGGGCCAAAATGGCGGTTTCCGCCACCGGGTTATGGGGAAGTGTGGGCGGGGGAAACTTCGAGGCGGAGGTAGTCGACCGTGCACGGGAACTTCTTTCCTCCGGCTACACCTCGACGGAGCTGATGAACTTCGCGCTCAATGACAAGGTGGTGACAAGCCATGGTGTGCAATGCTGCGGAGGTGAAGTGAGCGTGTTACTGGAGGTGCTGCCCGCCAGGCGGACTGTGGCGATCTTTGGAATGGGCCATGTAGGCTACGAGATCGCCCATATTCTGGCCAGGCTTCCCGTGAATCTTGTACTTGCCGATTCCCGCCAGGACGCTGTGACCGCGGAAAGGATGCATCCGCTGACACAGGGACAGGCCAGCGTAAGCGCACATCACGCCCCGGCTCCCGAGGTGGTGCTGCAGGGACTCCCCCCGGGAGCCACCATTTTGGTGCTGACGCATGACCATGCCGAGGACCTCATTCTCTGCGACGCCGCGTTGCGGTCCCAACCGTCCTACATTGGGCTGATCGGTTCCCGCAGTAAATGGCAGCGGTTCCGCAAAAGGCTGCAGGAGGAGGGACACGACGACGGACAGATCGGCAGGATCACCTGCCCCATCGGACTTCCCGCGATCACCGGCAAGGACCCGGCAAGCATTGCCATTGGGGTCGCCGCGGATCTGAGCAGCCGCTGGGGCAACGTCCAATGCACGGGCAACGCCTCGTGACGCGCCCAGTGACTCGCCCCAATGACTCGATTTTTCTGGGTCCTGCCGCATTTTCATCATCGTGGGTACAAAACAGTACAAGTCACGAACTACGACGATGGCCCGGGCAGTGTAACCCGGGCCACGGTGTCGTTGTTGTTTATGGGGAGGTGAGGGTTCCTTCTGGGGTAGGGCGCAGCCCTCACGGACTAGACCGCGTTCAACAAGCTTGAGCCGTGCGGCGGGGCGCCCGGTGAGAAGGTGCCCAATCGCCTCGATACTGAGCAGGCGCAATTCGCCGCTGTAGGGGCCCGAGAAGCGCGGGAACGTGCCCCACGCGCGGGGGTGTGGCGACGCCGTGGCAGCGCCCTGTCGATCAGAGCCAACAGTTGCGGCGCATGAAAACCTCCGAACTCAGCAACGACGGAGCACAACTGTGCCAATTCCCCCGTTGCCGCATCCACACCCGGCGTGTCCGTCAGCCCGGAGGGCGCCCTGCGGAGTCAGGGCACGCAGCAGCCGTGGCTATGCCCTCATCGAGCCGGTCGAGGCATTCCCACCCCGTGCGCCACGGGAAGGCGAAGCCCTCAGGGTTGTCGTTCCAGCCGGCAATCCTTTTCCGCACACAGCGAGCGTAACGTCGTCGATCGGCGCATACGACAGTCCATCCTGGCCCAGCAACGCTGCGGGGACACCCTGACTAAGCTTGGCGTAATGCAACGGATTCACCGGCAGCTGCAGGTCCGAGTGGGCGTGCATGTCAATGAATCCCGGGCTCGGCACTGCCGTCCACGACGGTGGCGTTGATGATGACGGTCTGCACTGCGGTGTTCTCGCGTGCCACAGCTTAGAAGAACGTGTGGATGAGATCCACAACCTGGTAGCCGGTGCCGGGGCTTCCCGGATTGGCCGTGCTGGCCAGTACGGGAATGAGCGTCCACTTGTCAAAGGCCGTGCAGGGGTGCGAGAGACCGAGACGGACCACATCACCAATGTTCACAGTTGTTGTGGCGGGGTCAAAGCGCAGGAAGCAGTGTTGATCGTTGACTGCACTGATGGACGCACCGGCAAGGGCGACCATCGATCCTCCGAGTTCCGAACCCAGAAACTGCGGTTCAGGCATCCCCTCGTCCACGGGCATGTCCCGCTTGCCCGCGTCAAGGATGGCCAGGCCGGGCTCAGGCTGGGAAACAACGCGGGCCCAGGCGTGCATTGCCGAGGCAAAGGGCGGCTGGCCTGCTGTGGCCTGACCACCACGGGCGAACGGGGATATGTCGCGGTAGAATCCGTCATCGTGGACCATGTAGGCGCCGCTGCGGATGATGACATCGACTCGTTCTCCACCGGCACTACCGCCCGCCTCATCGCCCTGGGTGCCGTCCGAAACGCAGCCTGCAAGAACTGACACAACATCATCAAAATAGGCGCTTCCTCCGGCAGTGACGATCCGGTCAACACCGGGGGCGTAAAGCTCTTCCGCAAGTATCTGTTCGTGGAGGCCTTTCAGTGCCGAGAGGTATCCATCCACAGTGGCCAGTGCCCCGGCGTCGGCCGTGTGGGCCAGGGAGCCTTCATAGCCGCCGACACCAACAAGACGCAGATGTTTGGAGGCATGGACTGCACGGGCAACCTCAAGGGCCCCGGAGATGCTTCGAACACCGGTGCGGCCGCCTTCACCGCCCAGTTCAACAATGATGTCAAGGACGGAGCCGGGGACTGCGTCAAGAACAAGTTCCTGCAGGGCCACGGTCTGCAACGAGTCAACCCAGGAGACCACGAAGAAATCCGGACCCTGGGTGTTGGCCAGCCAGTTTATGGCCTGCGGATCGGTCAGGCTGTTAGCCAGCATGACCCGGCGGACCCCAAAGGCGTGAGCCACACGCAGCTGGGAGACATTGGCCAGCGTGATGCCCCAGGCGCCACCGTCAAGCTGGGCGCGCCACATCTGCGGGGCCATGGTCGTTTTGCCATGCGGGGCCAGCAGCACGCCTTTCTCAGCGCACCAACGGGCCATGCGCTCAACATTGGAGTCCATGGCCGCCGCATCGAGGGTCAGTAACGGTGTTTGCAGATCACCCAAAGAAACGCCTGATGCCACATAGTCTGCGGCGCTGCGGCCGTGGGAAGCCGCCGGAACCGACTTGTATTTCCACCCGAGTTCCACCAAACCCAGGCCGTCCACTCGGACGGAGTTGATGCCAGAGTTTTCCGCACCGCCCAATGACCGTGTTGTTGTGCTGCCCATCGTCGTTTCCCTTCACACGCCAGACATCCAGCCCCGTTGCTT
Organism: Arthrobacter sp. LAPM80; assembly: GCF_046736435.1. NCBI lineage: Bacteria > Bacillati > Actinomycetota > Actinomycetes > Micrococcales > Micrococcaceae > Arthrobacter > Arthrobacter sp. LAPM80. Next base: position 12,177 of record NZ_JBCHVD010000016.1, on the reverse strand, counting down.
ATTTTCCAACCCTTGTCGCATGCTTATCAAGGGCATCGTCAACATGGTCTTTATTCGCCAGTCATAGCGGCAATATGATTTCGGTCAAAGTCAGGCTGGCGTGCAGCACATTCCACCCAGTTCGGCGTTGCGGGCACTAGGTGCCAATGCCGTCCCTGGCCGCTTAGCCTCCAGCCGTGGGCGTGGCCGCCGGGCGTGCAGAAGCTCACTGGGTGGAACCAGGCGGCGCCGCCTGCACGCCCGCACCTGGCCGAACTCGAGCTGGTACATGAACAAGGCTGAGCGCACGACAGGCGTGACCATGAATCGTGGGTGCGCTGCATCGCTGCCCCGTCAGGGATGCCAGCGGCGCCGCGGTGGGAGCGCCCTCATTCTCAATTCCCGTCTTTCCACTCGAAGAGTGAGAAAACTATCGTCCAGACTCGCCGCACCTTGGAAAAGATCACGGAAAACGTTCCCAGCGGCCAGCTCACCTCTTGCACGACGGCAGGCCGTTGCGCGCCCAGTACTCGATTCCGCCGGTCATTTCCCTGACAGGGTAGCCGAGCTCGGCGAACGCCAGAGCTGCAAAGGTGCTGCCGTTGCAGCCCGGCCCCCACGAATACACCACGACGGGAGTGCCTGCGGGAATCAGGACTGCGCCCTGTGCAGGGATGCGCGCCGTAGCTGCGTTCATCGTCCCAGCGCAGCCCCGTGACTATGCACATCACGCCCTCATTCGGCGTCATTTCACCGAAATGAGGGCGTGATGTGCGAAGTCGCGGACGAAGAGGCAGGGTTTGAGTCAGCCAAGGGCCCGCGGGTGCGCCGCGGCATACACCTCACGCAGCGTTTCGGCCGTGACTAGCGTGTACACCTGGGTGGTGGTGACCGAGGCGTGGCCGAGCAGTTCCTGGACCACACGGACGTCGGCGCCGCCCTCAAGCAGGTGCGTGGCGAAGGAATGGCGCAGCGTGTGCGGGGAAACCTCGGCCTCAATGCCGGCGCGTTCAGCCACGGTCTTCAGGATGGTCCACGCGCTCTGCCGGCTGATCCGCCCGCCCCGTGCGTTCAGGAACAGGGCAGGCGTCCCCTTGCCCTTGGCAACCAGCGCAGGCCGGCCGCGGACCAAATAGGACTCGAGTGCGCGCAGCGCGTAGGAGCCGATGGGAACAATGCGCTCCTTGGAGCCCTTGCCAAAGAGCCGGACGAGGGAGGGGCCGTCCTTCGAATCGTCGGGCAGCACGAGGTCGTCAACGTCCAGGCCCACTCCTTCGCTGATGCGCGCGCCGGTGGAATACAGGAATTCGAGCATGGCCGCATCACGGAGCCCTGTGGGGGTGTCCGAACCTGACGCTTCAAGGATCGCCGACACGTCATGGACGCTGATGGCCTTGGGCAGCCGGCGCCCGGCCTGCGGCGGATGCACGTCGGCGGCAGGATCCGCGTCGCTGACACCTTCCAGGGCCCAAAACTTGTGCAGCCCACGCACGGCCACAATGGTGCGGGCGGCGGAACGGAGGCCAAGGGCCGAGCCCCCGTCGGCACCATCGGCGAGGCCCTGCGCAAACTGGCTGACGTGGTGGCGGCTGATGCCAGCAGGCTCAACCACCCCTGCCGCCGTCAGGAACTTTTCGTAGCGACGCAGGTCGCGGGTGTAGGCCTGCAAGGTGTTGACGGCCAGCCCGCGCTCCACGCCCATGTGCAGCAGGTAGTCCTGGATGCCGCGGCCAATCCGGGTGGTTGTTGCAGCGGCGGGACTGGTGCCGGTGGCTGTCACCGGGGGCGGTGGGCCGGGTGTTCCGGCCAGGGGGCGTTTCCCGGGCGCAGCGTTGCGAATCCTGTGCGCACAGCCTGCGCGGCGGCAAGGATGCCCACGACGGCGGACGGGTTGTGGATGTGGCCAGCCAGGACGGCGTCGGCTGCTTCATCCAGGTCAACCCAAGCGAACGCTATTTCGGCTTCTTCCTCGGTCCGCACGTGGCGTTCGTCCTCGGGGACCATCGAGATCTGCCGAGCAAGATAGATCCGGATGGCTTCACTTGACGAGCCGGGGGAATTGAAAAAGTCTGTCAGGACATGCCACTGCCCAGCAATGAGGTCGGCCTCCTCCGCCAGTTCGCGGGCGGCGCCCACAACGAAATCCTCGCCCGCGATGTCCAGCAGGCCGGCCGGGATTTCCCACAGGTTCATCTGGACGGGGTGGCGGTATTGGCGTAGCAGGAGAACCTGGTTGCGCTCGTTCATGACAACCACTGCCACTGCCCCGGGATGGTCAATGTAATCCCGGGTCAGCGGCGCGGCGTCAGGAGTCAGTGAGAACGTGTCTGAGACAACGTTCCAGATACGGCCTTGGTACACCGTGGACCGGGAATGCAGGGCCCTGCGGCTGTCCTCGTCGGCTACGAAAGCCTGCGGTTCGGCGGCGGGCAGCGTCCCGGTCCGCGATGCACCAAGGTCGTCCACTTATACCTCCAGCAGGCGTGTGGCGTTCTGGCGCTCAAGTGCTGCAGCGACCAGGCCGGCAAAGAGCGGGTGCGGCCTGGTGGGACGCGAGCTCAGTTCCGGGTGTGCCTGGGTGGAGACGTAATACGGGTGGACTTCGCGGGGAAGTTCAACATACTCGACCAGCTTGCCGTCGGGCGAGGTGCCGGAGAAGACCAGGCCTGCCTCGGCGATCTGCGCCCGGTACTTGTTGTTCACCTCGTAGCGGTGGCGGTGTCGCTCGGACACATCGGTGCTGCCGTAGGTCTGCGCAACGACAGAGCCTTCGGTCAGCACTGCCGGGTACAGGCCAAGGCGCATGGTGCCGCCAAGGTCGCCCTTGCCGTCAACGATGTCCTGCTGCTCTTCCATGGTGGCGATGACGGGGTAGGTCGGGTTGTCGTCGAACTCCGAAGAAGACGCACCTTCCAGGCCCACCACGTTGCGTGCGTATTCGATGACCATTGACTGCAGGCCAAGGCAAAGACCCAGGGTGGGGATCTTGTTTTCGCGGGCGAACTTCAGGGCGCCCAGCTTGCCTTCGAGTCCACGGATGCCGAAGCCGCCGGGTACGCAGATGGCGTCAATGTCGGCAAGGGCCGTCCTGGCGCCTTCTTCGGTGGCGCAGTCGTCCGAGGGGACCCAGCGGATCTTGACCTTGGTGGCGTTGGCGAAGCCACCGGCACGCAGGGCCTCTGTGACCGAAAGGTAGGCGTCAGGCAGGTCGATGTACTTGCCGACCAGTGCAACCTCAATGTGGTGTGCGGGGTTGTGCACAACTTCCAGGAGCTTGTCCCACTTGGTCCAGTCGACGTCCTTGAAGGACAAGTCGAGGGAGCGCACGATGTAGGAGTCAAGGCCCTGGGCGTGCAGGGTCTTGGGGATGTCGTAAATGCTGGCGGCATCAGGGCAGCCGATCACAGCTTCCACGTCGACGTCGCAGGCACGGCCGATCTTTGCGTGCATGGCGTCGGGCAGGACCCGGTCTGAGCGCAGGATCAGGGCGTCGGGCTGGATGCCCAGCGAACGCAGCGCGGCAACTGAGTGCTGCGTTGGCTTGGTCTTCAGCTCCTGCGACGGGCCGATGTACGGCACCAGCGAAACATGCGCGAAGAACACGTTGTTGCGGCCAATGTCCTGGCGGACCTGGCGTGCCGACTCAAGGAACGGCTGAGACTCGATGTCGCCCACCGTGCCACCGATTTCGGTGATGATGACATCGGGTGCATTCTTGCCTTCGGCAGGCAGACGCATGCGGCGCTTGATTTCATCGGTGATGTGCGGGATGACCTGCACGGTGTCGCCCAGGTACTCGCCGCGGCGTTCCTTGGCGATGACAGTTGAGTACACCTGACCGGTGGTGACGTTGGCTGAGCCTTCAAGATTTTCATCGAGGAAGCGCTCGTAGTGCCCAATGTCCAGGTCCGTTTCGGCGCCGTCGTCGGTGACGAAGACCTCGCCGTGTTGGAAGGGATTCATGGTCCCTGGATCCACATTGAGGTAGGGATCGAGCTTTTGCATTGTGACCGAGAGGCCGCGTGCGCGGAGCAGGTGACCGAGGCTTGAAGCCGTCAGACCCTTACCGAGCGAGGACGCGACACCGCCGGTGACGAAGATGTGTTTGGTCGTCTTGGACTGACCACTGAACCGGGAATTTGATCGTTGAACCACGGAATTCGAGCCTATCATCTAATGAGCCAATAATCTCTAGTAGCCGGCACCCCAATTGTGCACAACTCCTTGGGTGCCTACCTGACGGGACGCACAGCCTGGGCCAACAATTCCTTGGCGTGGGCCTGCGCCGTCGCTGAATCCTCCTGCCCTGCAAGCATTCGGGCCAGTTCAACAACTCGTTCCTCATAGGTCAAAAGCCGCACATTGCTGGTGGTGATTCCTGTTGAGTTTTTGCTCACAGAACTCTTCGTGACAAGGATGTGCTGATCGGCGAAGGCCGCCACCTGGGGCAGGTGCGTCACCACAAGGACCTGCACGTGTTCGGCCAGCATGGCCAGCCGGCGGCCGATCTCAACGGCTGCCTTGCCACCCACGCCAGAGTCAACTTCATCGAAAACGAAGGTTGGGACGGGGTCGACGGCGGCCAGCACCACTTCCAGCGCCAGCATGACACGGGAGAGCTCACCGCCGGATGCGCCCTTGCCCAACGGACGCGGCAGGGCTCCGGCGTGGGGTGCCAGCAGGAAGGAGATGTCGTCCTCGCCGTGGATGCTGCGCTCCGCCGGCGTCATCTCAATGACAAGTCTCGCATCCGGCATGGCCAGGGCCTTCAATTCGGCACTGACGGCCTTGGAGAGTTTGTCGGCTGCGGTCCTGCGCAATGCGGTCAGTGCGGCCGCCAGCACGCCCAGCTCGGCCAATGACGCCGCTTCCTCAGCCTCGAGTGACTCGATCCGCCCCGAGTCATCGCTCAGTTCGGTCAACCTCAGGCGGGCTGCGTCGGCCCATTCGATGACCTCGTCGATGCTCGGCGCATATTTGCGCACCAGGACAGCCAGTTCCCCGCGGCGGTCCTCCACCTCCGCGAGCCGGCCGGGCCCTTCCGAATCCAGGGACGTGGCGTAGCTGGCAAGGTCCCTGGCTATGTCGGCGAGCAGATAGCCCACCTCGGAGAGCCGCTTGCTGGTTTGCGTCAGCTCCTCGTCGGCGTCGGCAACGCTTTCCACGAGGCGCTTGGCCGTGTCGACAAGGCCCGCGGCGTCAATGCCGTCGCCGTAGTCTTCGGCGCTGAGTGCCTCGTGGGCGCCCAGCGTTGCCTTGCGCAGTTCCTCGACGTTGCCGAGCTTTACGGCCTGGGCCTTGAGGAGTTCGTCCTCGGCGGGCAGCGGGTCGACGGCGTCGATCTCGGCCAGCGCAGTGGTCAGCGCGTCTGCCTCGCGCAGGCGTTCCCTGCTGGCCGAGCGCAACTGCGCAAGCTCGGCCTGGACTGCACGCCACCGCTCAAAAACGCCCCTGTAGCTTGTCACCTTGCCGGTGAATCCCTTGTTCGCCTCGGCGGCAAACTTGTCAAGGGCGACGCGTTGGGCCGACGGGTTCTTCAGCCTGATCTGGTCAGACTGGCCGTGCACCGCCACGAGCGCCTCGCCCAGCTCGTTGAGCACGCCGATCGGGACGCTGCGTCCGCCGAGGTGGGCCCTGCTGCGGCCGTCGGCGTTGACTGTGCGAGCCAGAATCAGCTGGGCGCCGTCGTCGAACTCGTCAATGCCTGCCCCGGCCTCCAGGGCGCGCAGCAGCGCCGGATGACCGGCGGGCAGGGTCAGGGTTGCCTCCGCCGAGGCGCTCTTGGCACCGTTGCGCACCGCGCCGGCGTCGGCCCTGTTGCCCAAAAGCAGTCCGACGGCGGTCACCACCATGGTCTTTCCGGCACCGGTCTCGCCGCTGACCACGCTCAGGCCCGGGCCCAGCGGCAGGGTTGATTCGGAAATGACACCCAGGTCCCGAATACGTATTTCTTCGATCATTTGCTGTCCTCCCCGTAAAAGCCTGTGGTGCCGGAGTAATAGCTTTCCTGCGGCGGGATGGTCAGGTCTGGGACTTGCGGGATGGGGCCCGTGGGCGGCCCCTCCAAGGCGGTTTTTGGTGTGCGTGTCCTGATGATGGGCAACTGCGTGGTGGGCGTTGGCGATTCCTCCACCGACGGTCCGCGCCAACCCTGCACCGGCAACTCAAATTTACGGACCAAGCGTTCGGAAAAAGGTGACTGCTGGGTCCGGGCGAGCTTGACCGGCTTGTCGGAACGGGTCACTTCGATGCGGGAACCGGGCAGCAGGTCCACCGTGCGGCGTCCGTCGCACCAGATCACGCCATACGCGCCGTTGCGGGAGAGCACTTCGACAGCCATAGTCGATGAGGGGGCCACGACGAGGGGCTTGGCGAAGAGGGCGTGGGCGCTGATGGGGACCATGAGAAGTGCCTCGACGCCTGGCCACACCACGGGGCCACCGGCGGAAAACGCGTAGGCAGTGGATCCGGTGGGGGTTGCCATGACGACGCCGTCACAGCCGAACGAGGTCAGGGGGCGGCCGTCGACTTCTGTGACAACCTCGATCATGCGTTCGCGGTTGCCTTTTTCCAAGGCGACCTCGTTCAGCGCCCACGTGTGGGCCACGATCTTCCCGGCTACCTTGACGATGACATCAAGGCACATGCGTTCCTCGACCGAGTACTTGCGCTCCACGACGGCCGCGACAGTCTGGATGAGTTCCTCGCGTTCACTTTCCGCCAGGAATCCAACATGGCCCAAGTTCACGCCAAGCAGGGGGACGTCATAGTCGCGGACAATTTCGGCCGCGCGCAGGATGGTGCCGTCCCCGCCAAGGACCATGACGAGTTCAATCTCTGCCAGCGTGACGTCCCTGTCAAGGATTTCCATATTCACGCCGGAGACACCCAGGTAGCCCGTCATATCGGCCAGTTCCTCGGCATACATGACGGGGACGATGTTGTTTGCATGAAGCTCAACGCACGCCTCGAGGGCGGCAAGCATCGACTCTTCGCGGCCGGTGTGGGCCAGAATCAAGACGCGCCGTGTCATGTGCAGTTCCTCTTCATTTCGTGGCAGTCCCGCCGGAGAAGGACATCATGGCAGGACGGGCGGGCAAGCCTACGGCCAGAGTTGCGCCAACAACGCCTCGACAGCGACGTCCTGTTCTTCGATCTTAGGCGCAGGCCCTGACACTGCTCGCGAGGCCAGCAGAAAATACTCAACGTTTCCCTCTTGGCCTGGCAAGGAACTGGTGCCGATGCCTTCCAAGACCAGGCCATTGGCGACGGCGGAACGGGCAACGAAGGCGACTGCCCGGCGTCGTTCATTCTCACTACTGACGACGCCGGTACGCGCCAGATTAGCCTTGCCCACCTCAAATTGTGGTTTCACCATGAGCAGCAGTTCGCCACCGACTTTGGTGGCAAGCGTCAAGGGTGCCATGACCTTGGTCAGTGAGATGAAGGAAAGGTCACAGACGGTCAGATCCGCCGGGCCGCCAATGTCTTCCACGTTCATGTAGCGGATGTTCAGGCCCTCATAGACTTCAACCCGGGGATCGTTGCGCAGCGAATCGACGAGCTGGTCGTGGCCCACGTCCACCGCTGCCACACTTGCGGCACCTTTGCGCAGCAGGACATCGGTGAAGCCGCCTGTGGAGGCTCCTGCATCGAAGCAGCGCTTACCCGCAACACTGACCTGAGAGAAGTGCGCCAGTGCCCCTGCGAGCTTGTGCCCGGCCCGGGAAACATAGTCCTCTTCATTGCCGTCCAGAACGGACAGCTCCATGTCAGCAGTAATGATTTGTGAGGCTTTCAGGGCGGGGCTGCCAGCAACCGTAACCCGTCCGGCCTTAATGAACGTTGCAGCAACTGTGCGGGAGCGGGCCAGGCCGCGGTTCACGAGTTCGGCGTCGAGGCGGGTCATGATGTGGCTCCCTGATTCTGGGCTGCGGGGGTGGGCGCGGTGTGCATGGCAGCGCTTTGCATGGCGGCGCTGGGGTCTGCATCCAATTCGCGCTCCAAACCCTGCAGTACGTGTGTGTAGTGGTCTTTGTGTTCGCTGGCGGGCAGCTGTGCCGCCTGGGCTGCCTGTGCAATGAGCGCGTCGACGGCAGGATCACCAGTGGACCCTGCCGCCTGCTTTTGCCAGCTCACGCTGTGCGCCCTGTCCATTCCAGGAGCGGGTTGGTGGCCTGATCCGCAGAAGGAGCAGCCGCCCACCATGCGGCGCAGGCTGCACGCCAGGCATCGGTGTCGGTAGCTGTGCCGGAGATCTGCACTTTGCGCGCCCCCGCGTTGCCGGTGATAACGGTTGCGGCAGCGGCACCACAGCGCACGGTTGCGCCGTCGAGCACTACGGCCGGATACGGTGCGTAGAGCTCAGCCAGCGTGTCAATGATGAAATCGGGGCGCTCCGCCGTGCAGGCACGAAGCGCGGTTTCCCCGGAATCGACGCCTGTCAGCACCAAAGCAGTTGCCATTCCTGCCTTGTTGCCGCCGAGAATGTCAGTGTCAAGACGGTCGCCAACCACCAACGCGGCCGAGGCCCCCAGCCGCGTCGCGGCCGTGTGGAACAGCGGAGATTCGGGTTTGCCGGCGACCAACGGATCATGTCCGACGGCGGCACGCACCGCAGCGACTAGGGTCCCGTTACCCGGGGCGATGCCGCGGTCCCGGGGAATGGTCATGTCGGTGTTCGTGGCAATCCAGAGCGCGCCAGCATTGATGGCGTAGGCGGCCTCGGCGAGGTCCGCCCAGCCAAGCGTTGGCTCAAAGCCCTGGATGACGGCGTCAGGAATGTCGGTGGCGCTTTCAACCACCGTCATGCCTAAGGCCTGGACCTCCTGGGCAAGGGCGTGGCTGCCTGTGACAAGCACCTTGGAGCCGGCAGGGACTTTTTGTGCAAGCAGGGCAGCGCCCGCTTGGGCGGAACTGACAACCTGTTCGTCAGCTGCCGGAGCTCCCAAGTCGCGCAGATGAGCGGCGACCTGCGCCGGCGTACGTGAGGCATTGTTCGTCACGTACGCCAGCTTGACGTTGGCACCAGCGAGGCCGATCAAGGCCTCGATGGCACCGGGTATGGCGTTTGGACCGGCGTATACAACGCCGTCCAAATCAGCCAATACCGCGTCAAATCCAGTCAGCAAGGAATTAGCTGTCATGCTTGTTGGGCTCGTAGGATTCCTCGTCTTCGGTGGCGTCGTCATCTGCTTCGTCAGCGCTGTCGTCATCGGACTCGGCGTCGTCGGACTCAAAGTAGGAAGACTCGGCGTCGTCCACGTTGGGTGCGTCTTCCTGCTCATCATCAGCATCAGCCGAGGTGAGCTCGGCAGCTGCCAGAGTATCGGCGTCGTTCATCACGGGTGCAACCGGGGCAGCCATGACATCCGAAACACGGACGCGAGGGGCATCCAGCGGGATGTCCTCGTCGTCGCCCAGGTCCATGATGATCTGGTCGGTGCCTTCGTCGATGCCCAATGCTTCCTCGGCAACCAAGGCCTGGCGTTCCCAGGTCTTGGCCTCGTCCTTGCGGCCCGCTGCGCGCAGGACCATGCCGTAGGCACGGAACAGGCGCGGGCTGAAGGAGAACGCGCGGTTGATGTCCAGCTGCGGGATCTCGAGTGCCGACAGTGCGGCCTCCATCTCGCCGAGGTCACCGCGGGCACCGGATTCAACAATGGCCAACTCAACCTTGCCGGCGGTGTCCAGTGTCTGGGCATCCTCGGACTGGATCAGGTCCAGGGCACGGTCGGGACGGCCCAAACCGCGCTCACAGTCAGCCATCAGGGGCAGGTGCGCGTTGGAACCGCTGATACGGCGGAAGGTGCGCAGTTCGCGCAGGGCTTCGCCGTACTTGCCGGCAGCGTATGCCGTCATGGCCACAGCTTCACGGACACAGGCGAGACGGCCGCCGCGGCGGCTAGCAGCCAGTGCGTGCTCGAAGGCCAGCTCAGGAACGAAGTCGATCAAACGACCGGCCATGACCAAGTGCTTGGAGACCCATTCATTGTTGCGGGAATCCAGGATGCGCAACTGGGCGCGGGTCACCTTGTCCAACTCTTCGCCCGTTACATCCGGATCAATTTCCGGTGAACGGTCGCGGTCGGGGCGGTTGGAGCTGCGCAAATCGCCTGCATTGCGCTCCGGTGCCGTGCGGGGGCCGCGGTCTTCGCGGGCACCGTGGCTTGGACGGTCTCCACCTGAGCGGGCCGGACGGTCATCACGGTTGCCGTAGGCGGGGCGATCGTTGCCGCGTGCGGGACGGTCACCGTAAGGACGGTCTCCACCTGAGCGTGCCGGACGGTCATCGCGGTTGCCGTAGGCGGGGCGATCGTTGCTGCGTGCGGGACGGTCACCGTAAGGACGGTCTCCACCTGAGCGTGCCGGACGGTCATCGCGGTTGCCGTATGCGGGGCGATCGTTGCTGCGTGCGGGACGGTCACCGTAAGGACGGTCTCCACCTGAGCGTGCCGGACGGTCATCGCGGTTGCCGTATGCGGGGCGGTCACCGGAAGGACGGCTGTCGCGGTTGCCGTATGCGGGGCGGCTGTCGCGGTCGCCGTATGAGGGGCGATCGTTGCTGCGCGCGGGACGGTCACCGTAAGGACGGTCTCCACCTGAGCGTGCGGGACGGTCATCGCGGTTGCCGTAGGAGGGGCGGTCGCCGGAAGGACGGCCACCCTGGCCACCGCGGTTGTCGCGGTCGCCGTATGAGGGGCGATCGTTGCTGCGCGCGGGACGGTCACCGTAAGGACGGTCTCCACCTGAGCGTGTGGGACGGTCATCGCGGTTGCCGTAGGAGGGGCGGTCGCCGCCCGAGCGGGCCGGACGGTCGTCACGGTTGCCGTATGAGGGGCGATCGTTGCTGCGCGCGGGACGGTCACCGTAAGGACGGTCTCCACCTGAGCGTGCGGGACGATCGTCGCGGTTGCCATATGCGGGGCGGTCGCCGGAGGGACGGCCACCCTGGCCACCGCGGTTGTCACGGTCACCATATGAGGGGCGATCATTGCTGCGTGCGGGACGATCGTCGCGGTTGCCATAGGCAGGACGGTTGTCACGCTCGCCAAAGGGCTTGCGATCTTCACGGCGTCCGTTGACCATGGGCCGATCTGCGCTGCGGTTGTCGCGGTCACCGTATGACGGGCGGTCGCCGCCCGAGCGGGCCGGACGGTCGTCACGGTTGCCGTATGAGGGGCGGTCGCCGGAAGGACGGCCTCCCTGGCCACCGCGGTTGTCGCGGTCACCGTAGGAGGCGCGATCGTTGCTACGCGCCGGACGGTCACCGTAAGGACGCGCCGGCTGGCGGTCGTTTGTTGGGGGTCGGTCACCGTAAGGGCGGCCGCTGCTGCCGTTGTTGGCGTTTCCGCGAGAATTGTCCTCGCGCTTTCCTTCGTAATGCTCAGCCATGCCGACTCCTAAACCTTCGAGCGCACTAACTGGCACAGTAACAGCCGCTCTTCACTATTGATGATCTCCGAAAAAATCTCTGGACCAACTGGTCCATCTACCATTCTAGTCGAGCTTCGACGCCCCACCCATGAATCTGGCGTATCTGGACAAGATGAGTGGCCAATCACAAACAAACGACTCGTCCGAAGCATCATCGCTGGCATCTACGCGCAAAAAACCAACGCGGACGCGTGTCATGCCATTTTCAACAGGCTCAAAGTGAATTTCGACGTCGGACCCACCATGTAGGTCTTGGCCCAGGGTCCAGTGAAGTTTGATGAATTCGGGAGACTCCCACTCCAAGACATCCGCCCAGACCATTTCTTCGCCGTCTTCGGCTTCCTCGACCAAATGGTCCCGCAAAAGAGCAGCATGGCTCCCATCGCCGAAGACGCTTTGCTCGGCGACGGGCCACCAGAGATGCACAGCATCCGTGAAGCCATCGAAGGCCTGATCGATCGGAACATCGAGGACAACTGACGATTCAGTGGCCTCCGAAGTTCGAGGGGCCACATAGTCGGGTTCGTGTGCGTGGGAAAAAAGACTAGGCATTGACCCACCTTACTTCTCCAACAGCGTCAGGGCCCCCATCTGCGTGTGAATCATTGCAAGCATTGGATTCATCACACAATTTCCCCGGCTTGAGCCACGAGCGCCGGGACAGCCGGCCAGATAAGCTTCAGCGCTGTGAATGCCCTGCCAAAGAACCGGGCCCTCGCTTAAACAGCTGTGGCCGCCTGGGGGCGGCCGTGTGGGGTGGTG